>CALWKO010000032.1 GCA_944381275.1 uncultured Clostridia bacterium
GTGCGGTTTATTTCAACTGATTTGCACTTGTTTTCGATAATTTTTATAATTTTATTATATAATTGCGCGTCAAAAGTGGTCTGAACGACGCAGCAGCACGGCTCATCGGGGGCGATGTCAGCCTGGTCGGCTTCTTCTTCTGAAGATATGATGAGGCACTTCCCTTCCGTCCAGCCCGCCGAGCCGACGACTTCCGGGTGACCTTTGTCGCCTATTATGATCACGGTCTTGCCCTCGTTACCCGCTCTTTCGATGAGCTCGTGAATCTTCTTTACGAACGGGCAAGTCGCGTCGATATACGTCAGCCCCAGCTCCTCTATCTTGCGAAAAACCGCCCCGCTTTCCCCGTGCGAGCGGATGACCAAAGTCCTTCCCTTAGGGCAATCTTCGGGAGAAGAAACGGTGATAACTCCCCTATCTTCCAACTTTTTGAGTACGGAGCGGTTATGGATGAGCTCGCCTAACACGCACGCTTTGCCGCCCAAATTTTCCGCAATCGAAACGGCGTTTTTCACGCCGAAGCAAAAGCCCGCGCCTCGCCCAAAAATTATCTCCACTATTGCCCCTCTTTTGCGGCGAGATATTTTTTGTAATTTCCGCCGTAATTTTCCACGATGTCGATGAGTTCGCGGCGCGTTTCCAGCATCTTTTCACGCATGAGAGCGGTGACGGTATCTTCTATCTCATGGGCGGGCATATCGTAATATTCGTCAAAAGTGAAGGCGTGCCCCACAAGAAGATAATTCTTCTTGAAAAAGCCCGATTTGTTATAATACATGAGCGGGATCACCTGCGACTGTGTTTTAAGCGCCATAAGCGCCACTCCGTTTTTGAGCGGCTGCAAATCCACGCCAGTGGTGTTTCGCGTGCCTTCGGGGAAAATTACCACCTTTTCGCCCTTCCTGAGCGCATGCATGACCTCTTTCACCGCGGCAAGATCCGCTTCTCCGCGCCTGACGGGAATGCCGCCCATTGCACGCAAAAAGTCGCCCACAAGTCTGTTTTTAAACATCTCGCCCTTGATCATCACATGCCTGTTCTTCTTGATGAGGCGGCACAAGATGGGGTTGGCGTCCATAGGGGTAAAGTGGTTGCACACACAAAGTCCGCCGCCCTCGGGGAAGCGCTCCTTTCCCAAAATTTTTGTGGGGTATACGATCCACAAAAGCGGGCGCGCCAAAAAAGCCGCAAAACGTGAAAACAAGTTGATCTTGTGCTTTTTCTTGCCTTTCTTTTTTTCGGGTTTTTCGCTCATTCTATAACCTTTTATTTTATTTATCCGCCATTACTTGCGCGATTATCACGTCGGCGACCTGCTCGGGAGTCATCTCGCTGCTGTCGATCAGGGTGGAGTCGGGGGTGAGGACGAGCGGCGCATATGCGCGCTGACTGTCGTTTTTATCCCTGTCGATTATGTCCGCCTTGACTTTTTCGTATTCTATATCGGCTCCGCGGGCAATGAGTTCCTTATATCTGCGCTCCGCCCTCACATCGGCGGACGCGGTGAGGAAGAATTTATACTTGGCGTTGGGGAGCACGTTGCTGGTGATGTCCCGCCCGTCCAAAACGACGTTGCTTTCGCTTGCTATCTTGCGCTGCTGCGCCACAAGGAAATCGCGCACGCAGTGCAGCTTGGAAATATCCGAGGCCGCTTTTGAGATAGCGTGCTCGCGTATCGCCGATGAAACGTCCTCTCCGTTGAGCAATACTCTTTTACTCTCACCCTCTCCCGCAAAGGAGATATCCACATCGGGGAGCAGTTTTGCCACTTGCTCCTCATCGTTTACGCTTACGCTCCTTCTTACGGCGTAAAGCGCGCAGGCGCGGTACATTGCGCCCGTATCCAGATAGGTGATACCCAATTTTGCGGCAACGAGCTTTGCTACCGTGCTCTTGCCTGCGCCCGAAGGCCCGTCGATTGCTATATTTATCATAGGTATATTATATTATAAAGCGGAAAGATTTTCAAATGTTTTATATGTCTTTAACAAATTTGACGAAAAGCTGCCGTTATTGCGCAGAATTATACCTTTCGGCTATGCCACGAGCGCAAATATACGCGGTGGAGAAGGCTATCTGCAAGTTATAACCGCCCGTTAACGCGTCCACATCGAGCACTTCGCCGATAAAATATATGTTATCGGCAAGTTTATCCTTGCAGTCGCGCGGATCTATCTGCTTTACATCCACGCCGCCTGAAGTTATAATGCCTTCGTCAATACCGCCGAGATGCGAAGGAGTAAAATTCAATCGCTTCACCGTCGCAACGAGCGATTCGCGCTCCCTGGCGGTCACGTCGCAGGCGCGCCTTTCGGGCGAGATGCCCGCTTGTTTTAGCACAAAGGGAATAAGCGACTTGGGCATGAGTGCGGGAAGCACGTTTTTAATCGCTTTTGTGTGCCCTTCGGATAGATCGCGCACGATGCGCCTGTCGAGTTTTTCTTCATCAAGGGCGGGCTTTAAGTCGATAAGCAGGGACGCGGAAGAAAATTCCCCGCGCTCGTTCACCCTGCCCGCACAAAGGCTGGACAAAGATAGAATTATCGGACCGCTCACCCCGCGGTGCATAAAGAGCATCTCGCCGAACATGGATATATCCGCCCTGCCGGGAGAAGATATGGTTGCGGTGACGTTTTTTAATGAAAGTCCCGCCAAAGACGTAACGTCTTCTTTCAAATAAATGGGAACGAGAGCCGCCCTAGGAGTGATAATTTTATTACCGAGCGCCTTTGCAAAGGAATATCCGTCGCCCGTGGAGCCTGTACCCTTATAGCTCGCCCCGCCCGTTGCCACGACCACGCAGTCATATCTTTCGCTTCCGCCCTCGTATATCGCTTCCGCCTTTGCTCCGAGCCGATTAACAGCCAAAACGCGCGTATTCAGGCGAATGTTTCCTCCGCGCGAGGTGACGTCTTTTTCCAGAGCCTTAACCACATCCGCGGCTCTATCCGACTGAGGAAAAACGCGCCGCCCGCGCTCTTCCTTGGTGGGCACGCCCAAACGTTCGAAATATTCTATCGTATCGTCCGGAGTAAAGGAATTGATTGCGGAAAATAAAAATTTGGGGTTGGTAACCACGTTTTCGAAAACCTGCGCGGGCGTGCATTTATTCGTTAAGTTGCACCGCCCCTTGCCGGTTATCGAAAGTTTTTTACCCACCCTGTCGTTGCGTTCGTAAATATCTACGCTTATTCCGCGCCTTAATAATTGAGCCGCCGCAAAAAGTCCGGCTGCGCCCGCGCCGATGACCGCAACTTTCACCGCCATTAAATCTCCTGCCTGTTGAGCATTGCCCTGCCCAAGGAGACTTCATCGGCGTACTCTATGTCACTGTTCATGGAAATGCCGCCCGCAATACGGGTGACTTTAATGCCCATCGGCTTTATCAAACGGGCGATATAAACGGCGGTGGCTTCCCCTTCCACATCCAAATTGGTGGCAAGGATGACTTCCTTCACCCCGTTCAATCTGCCCAAAAGCTGCTTTATCGATATGTCGTTGGGACCTACGCCGGCAAGCGGATTGAGCGTGCCGTGGAGCACATGATATACTCCGTCGTAGTCCTTGGTACGCTCGATTGCGATGATGTCCTTGGGCTCCTTGACCACGCAGATGACCGATTTATCGCGCGTGGCGCATATGTCGCACACATCCTTGTCGGTATAATTTCCGCAAATAGAGCAATAGTGGATGCGCTTTTTGCACTCCACGATCGCATTTGCAAACTCCTCAACGTCCTTTTCATCCATGCGAATTATGCTGTACGCATAGCGCTGAGCGGTTTTTGCGCCTACACCGGGGAGTTTTGTAAGTTGAGCCACAAGCCTGTTGAAAGGCTCGATTTCCTTAGCCATTAAATAAGACCGCCCAAACCGCCGAATGCGCCCATGCGCTTATCTCTTTCCTGCGCCGCCTTGCTTTGAGCGTCGTTGAAGGCGGCAACGATAAGATCTTCCAGCATCTCCACGTCTTCGGGATCTACCGCTTCCGGCTTGATGGAGATTGCCGTAACATTATTGTCGCAAGTCATGGTCACCTGCACGAGTTCGCCGCCGGCGCTGCCCGTAACTTCGAGTTCGGCAAGCTCTTCTTGCGCTTTGAGCATATCCTGCTGCATCTTCTGCGCCTGCTTCATCATTGCCTGCATATTCATTCCGCCGCCGTAGCCACCGAATTTAGCCATTAGAATTACCTCCTGTAATGAACACCCGACCGTCGCCCGCCAGGTTCTTTATTTTTTCTATTTCGATATCCGTTTGAGTGCGCCCCGTCCCGGAAAGAATTTTAAGCGCCGTTATTTCTGGATAGCGCCGCTTGACGGCGTCGAATATTATATCCGAAACCGTTTGTATCACTCTGCAAGTGTTTTCGTCCGCAAAATAAGCGTAAAGGATATTGTCCTTCACCTCGCAGCTGGGTGTGTAGGAGTCCAAGAGTACGCGGACGGAGGCGTTGTCACGGATAACTTCGTGAATTATTTCGCCCCATATCTTGTCCCCGTTCACGGGCGCGGACGGCGCCGCGCTCTTACTCCCTTCGATCGGCAGCGCCATTCCTTCGGCGCGTTCTTCGAGCGCCTTTATCCTCTTCAAAATTCCGTCCTGCGTGAAGTCGGAAGAGATCTCGCACGCCTTGATTATCGACATTTCGAGCAATACTTTGGGCAGAGAGCTGTACCTCAACTCCCCGTCAAGATAGCAGAACACCTCCATGGCGTGCAAAATTTTTGCGTTCTCCACATCCGCCGCCACCTTTCTAACCCGCTCATACATATCAACGGTGAGCTTTAAGAATGAGTTGGCTCCCGCGCAATTTTTTGCGTAACTGATATTTGAGAGCATACCGGCAATTTCTCTGCTTATTCCGCTTATACTCTTGCCCTGCTTATACATATCGTTGAGCTCGTGCAGAGCGGAATCCACATCTCCCTTCAAAATATGCTCGGTCATATTCAAAATAAGTTCGGGCGAGCAGATGCCCAAAGCGTCGATAACTTGTTCGTAAGTGATCTCGCCCTCACAATAGGAAACGCACATATCCGCCAAAGAGAGCGTATCGCGCGCGCTGCCTTGCCCTGCCTGCGCCAAAGCCACCAAAGCGTCGTGCTCATACTTCCTGCCAATGCCGTCAAATGCGTTCATGAGCAGCTTTACCAGCTCGTCGATGGTGAGCAGGCGGAAGTCAAAGCGCATACAACGGGACAATATGGTCGCGGGGATCTTCTGTACCTCGGTGGTTGCAAGGATGAAGATGACGTGCTCGGGAGGCTCTTCCAGCGTCTTTAAGAGCGCGTTGAACGCCGCGGCGGAGAGCATATGCACTTCGTCCACGATATACACCTTGTATTTGGCGATCACGGGCATATATTTTACGTTATCGCGCAGATTGCGTATTTCGTCAACGCCGTTGTTCGAAGCGGCGTCTATTTCCAAAATATCCAAGTTGGCGGGATTGGAGAGTTCTTTGCAGATGTCGCACTCGCCGCACGGAGAACCGTCCTCGAGCGGATGAAGGCAATTTACTGCCCTTGCAAATATCTTTGCCACCGAAGTTTTACCCGTGCCTCGCGACCCGGTGAATAAGTAGGCATGAGAAATGTTTCCGCTCTTGAGCTGATTGCCCAAGGTGCGGGTGATATGCCCCTGCCCGATAACCTTGCCGAAAGTTTGCGGTCTGAATCTGCGATAAAGCGATACGTATGCCATATGGTTTAATTATATCACAATGTGCGGCAGTTTAACAACTACCGCACACCGCAATTAACGAATTTTTATTTTTGCAAATTAGTCTTTCGACTCGCCGCCGACAACGTCGATATTGCCCACATCAACACTGCCGCCGTCTGCACCTTGCGCAGCCATAGCCGCAGCCTTGCGCTCCGCTATCTCTGCAACCACGCGCTCCTGATCCTCTTCATTGAAGTTGTAGAAGAAGTAAGGTATTGCCGAAAGGATCATGCTCGCGCCGGGCAGGATGAGCGTGATACCGATAAGGAACTGCTGAGCATACAAGCCCGCATCAGTGCCCTGCATGCTACCCCACAAGGTGGCGTCTTCGATGCCCGCCCAAGCAAGACCGAAGCAGGAGAATGCCGCACCGAGCGCGATACCGACCTTGTTGATAAATGTCTGCATTGCAAAGCAGATGCCTTCGCCGCGCTTGCCTGTCTTCCATTCCATATACTCGATGCAGTCGGCTATCTGAGCATAGGTAATGATGTTTGCAAAGCCCTGAGGAATACCGGCAAATACGAGCGCTATGACATAAATCCAAAGAACCGTTAAGTTATCGATTTCGCCGCCCTTCACATATCTGCACAGGAAGAATGCCGCAATAAGCACAATGCCGCCGAAGATGTGGGAAACGATATATGTATTTCTCTTGCCCCACTTTTTGGTGAACCAAGGAACGAGCACGGAAGCAACCAAGCCGCCCGGAACCGCCGCCATGGTAAATAGCGTTGCCCATGAAACGCCACCAACACCGGGGAAGCAATATTGCGCGACATACATGGTGCTGTAAAGGTACAAAGTCTTGCCGCCGCCCAAGATACCTGCAAGCACTATAAGGAGCAGGGGCTTATTTTTGAACAGCAAGCTGAGGTTTTCTTTAAGCGTAAGAGTTTGAGTGGGATCATAGAATCTTTCTTTGCTCTTTTTGAATCCCAGATAGAACATGGGAAGAGCCACGATTATTATGACCAAAACCATCCAAATGTAATTCTTTTGCAGAATTTTCGCAGCTTCTTCCTCAAATCCCTTAATAATATTGCCGCTCTCATCCTGCAAATCGCCCAACCAATAATTTGAAAGCTGCGGAACGATGATGGAAACAACGCCGGAACCCGCGGTGCACAGAAGCCTTGCAATGGTGAGCATCGTGCCGCGCTGGAAGGTATTTGAAGTCATTGAGGTAGCCAAGCTCCAATAAGGAACGTCGACCGCCGTATAAGCCATGGACCAAAGCACATAGAACACGGTAACGGTAGCTATCGTCTTGTAACCGTCTGCCGCATTACCGAAAGGCAGACCCCACAATTCATAAGGCAGGAAGCACATGAGCGTAAGAATTGCAATCGGTATTGATGCAAAAAGCACATACGGTCTGCTCTTGCCCCATCTGGTATGCGTATGGTCAACGATGGTACCCATTATAGGGTCGTTGAGCGCATCGTAAATACGAGTACCGAGCATTATGTAACCAACCGCAGCTGAAGCAATAAGCAAGCCGTTGGTTAAGTAGTAAGTCAAATAGGAACTTACGATTGCGGAAATAAGGTTTTGACCAAAACCGCAGATGGAATAGCTTATAGCCTCGGCAGGCTGCATTCCCTCTTTGTCGTTCGGGTCGGTCATGAAAACCTTATGTAACAATTGGCTGATCTTGTTCATAATTCCCTCGCTTAAAAGTTTAAAGCACCTTTGTGAAAAGCACATTAGCACTTATAATTATTATATCTTATACGCGTAAAATAGTAAAGGGGATAAAAGTAAAAGATTGCCTTTAATCGTTAAGATGTAGTTAAATAAAGGAGAATTTAACACACATCTGCCAAATATTTCAACACTTTGATGTAGTTTATGTAAAATAATAGACTCTTATCTATATTATCCGTAAAATCCCAGGCTCACGAGCAGAGCTTCGTTTATCTTCCTCATCTTGTCTGCGGAAACCTGGCCTATCCTCTCCTTCAAGCGGGTTTTGTCGAGCGTTCTTATCTGTTCCAGGAGCACGACGGAATCTTTGCTCAAACCGTATTCACGTGCAGAAAGCTCAATATGAGTGGGCAGTTTCGCCTTGTCTATTTTGCTAGTGACTGCGGCGGCGATAATGGTGGGACTGTATTTATTCCCCACGTCGTTCTGCACCACCAGCACAGGGCGCACTCCGCCCTGTTCGCTGCCTATAACCGGACTTAGGTCCGCATAATATAATTCGCCTCTCTTTACCATAGGTATCTCCGATAATTTCGTCCCGTACATTATACGCATACTTTCGGGACAATGTTATTTTTGACGCCTATGGCGAGGATATACCCGCTTATTTGTAAAATTCGTCCGTTATCCGTTTTATCTCTCTTGCCACTTGCGAAGGAAGAGTGCCGTATTCCCCGGCATACTCGCTAACCCTTCTTCCCGCGATCGCGCAGATATACGCGCCCGCCGCGGCGCTTTCAACAAGCGAGCAGCCGCGCGCGGCTATGCCCGTAATAACCCCCGTGAGCACGTCCCCGCTCCCGCCCTTGGCAAGGTAGGGGCCGCCGTCCTTCATAAGATAAACCTCTTCACCATCCGTTATTATGGTGGCGGAGCCTTTCAGCAGTATTTTCACCCCGTATTTTTTTGCAAAATTTGTCGCCGTTCCCAAGGGGTCGTCAAGCACTTGGTCGAGAGTGGTTTTTGCAAGCCGAGCCATCTCCATCGGGTGCGGCGTGAGAAGGATGTCCGCCGTATGCCTATATAATATGGATATATCTTTTGAAAGACAGTTGAGCCCGTCCGCGTCGATAATCAGCTTTATATCGCGCTCGGCAAGATCCTTGATCATCTTCCCTATCTCTGCATAATCGCCGCCTATGCCGGGACCTATCGCAATGCATTTCATCATGCCCGCAAGTTCGTCGATTTCCTTCTTTTCATAGCGAATGCTCCTGCCGTTATCGGAAAGCGGAAACAAGGTATTCTCCACCACGGCGGAAGAAAGCGCGGGAATGAGAAAATCGGGCGCCACCACGGTGCAAAGCCCGCACCCCGATTGAAGCGCGGCAAGCCCCATATCTGCAAGCTTGATCGCACCGGGATAGTTCTTGCTGCCGCCGATAACGGCACAGCGCCCGTAACTGCCCTTGTTTGAATTGTTCTTTCGCGGAGGAAACAGCCTCGCGCAAAATTTATCATCGACGGCGAGCGCGCCCATATCACCGCAATCTATGCCTATATCCTTGATTATCAGCTTTCCGCAAACGTCCTTACCCTTGCCCAAGTAATGCCCCAATTTTGCCGATTGAATAGCAACCGTTATGTCCGCATTAACGCATTTTTCGCCCCTGCCGTTATCGCCGTTGAGTCCGCTGGGGATATCCGCGCTCACCACAAAGGCGCCGCTGTCGTTGATCTTGTCTATCATCTCCGCGTAAATGCCCTCGGCACGTCCGTGAAATCCCGTGCCGAACAGGCAGTCTACCGCTATATCGCACTTAAAGTCGCACTCTTGAGCGGGCAGTTCAACGCCGCCCATGCTCTTGTATTGCTCGGCGAAGACGGCGCCATCCCCTTTTGGCTCGTCCGTATAAAAAACGGTGACGCCACACCCGCGTGAAAGCAAAATAACGGCGAGGCTGTATCCGTCGCCGCCGTTATTACCCTTGCCGCATATTATATAAGTTCTCTTTCCCTCGAAGGGCGCGCTCTGCGCAATGGCTTCGCCCGCGCGGCGCATCAGTTCAGCGCCGCTCACGCCGCCCTCTATCGTCCGCTTGTCCGCAAGGCGCATCTGCTCGTTAGTCAATATCCTCATCATATTCCCCTTTTGCATATGTTATGCACTTAGAAATTATATCGTAGTCATATCCGCGCGACATAAGGAAGCGGTGCAATTTTGCCAAATATTTTTCATCGGCAATTTTATCGCCCTTGTGCCGCTTTGTAACTCTTAGGGCGGCTTTCAGCATCTCGCCCTTATCCTCTTGCTCGTATATGGCGGCGATGTCCTCTTCACTCACGCCCTTTTCACGCAGCTTCATTGCGATCTTCTTGGTGCCGCAAGTGGATTTTTTTGCCTCAAAGTACTCCAAGGCAAAGGATCTGTCGTCCACAAAACCGTAATCTTTCAGCTTGAAGAGCACGTGCTCCACCACCGCCTTGCCGTACCCCTTGTCGTACAGCTTCTCCTTGACCGCCTTTGCGGTAGAAGGGTGCTTACCCACATAGGCGCACGCATAGTCGAACGCCTTCTGCCTGTCGCTTTCAAAGATTATCCTATTAAGTTCTTCCTCGCTCACCTGCATGCCGATATACACACGGCGCTCCTCAACGAGGCGCGCCGCGATCGAACAATAGTATGCTCCGTCTATAAAAAGATTGAGCCTGCCGGTTAACTTCTTCTGCTCGGTGATATCCGTTACTTGCATTACGAGAAGTACTTCACTCCGCTTTCAAATATCTTCATGTCGTAGTTGCCGGGGACGTTCTTATAAAGATCGTCGTCGCGGCGTTCACTGTGACCCATCTTGCCAAGCACTCTGCCGTCGGGGCTGATTATGCCCTCGATGCCCATCATCGAACCGTTGGGGTTGAAAGGGCTTACCATTGTGGCGTTGTTCTGCAAATCCACATACTGAGTGGCGACTTGACCGTTATCGATGAGCTTTTTCAGCTGTTCGGCTGATGCCACAAACTTGCCCTCGCCGTGACTTACCGGCACGTTGAATACGTCGTCCACATGCACACCATAGAGCCAAGGGGACTTATTGGTAGCCACGCGAATGCGGGTGATGGTGGAAACGTGACGGGATATGTTGTTAAATGTGAGCGTAGGTGCGTCCGCCGTCTGCTCGCGTATATCTCCGAAAGGCACAAGCCCCAGCTTGATCAATGCCTGGAAGCCGTTGCATATACCCAGCGCAAGACCGTCGCGCTCATAGAGCATCTTCATGACCGCCTCCGCTATTGCGGGATTGCGGAAGGTGGTGGCGATAAATTTACCGCTGCCGTCCGGCTCGTCGCCGCCGCTGAATCCGCCGGGGAATGCGATTATCTGACTTTGTCCTATCGCCTTGATGAGCTCCTTTGCGCTCTCTTCTATGTCGCTTGCGCTTTGATTGCGTATGATAAAGGTGCTTGCGACCGCGCCCGCCCTTTCAAACGCACGAGCGGTGTCGTATTCGCAGTTGGTGCCGGGGAACACGGGGATGAGTACCCTAGGACGGGCGAACTTAGCCGTGCCCGTCTTTTTAGCCGCACAGCAGATGAGATTTTTCACCTCGCCGCTTGCGGGAGCAACGGACGGGAACACCCCTTCCAATGTGGAGGTGAATGACTTGCTTATCTCGCTCATCTTCACCGAAACTCCGCCCTGAACCACCTTTACGGTGTGTGTGCCGTTCAGCTTTGCGATAAGCTCCGCATTGTATGCGCGCAGCTTGGTGCGGTTTTTCGCCAGCACGATTATGTCGCCGAAGGCGGGCGCAAACATATCGGGAGTGACAGCCGCCCAGGTCGTTCCGAGCATATTGCCCATGCACGCTTTGAGCACGGCGCTCACCGCTCCGCCTTCTTCCACCACGGTTGCGGCTTGAATATCTCCTGATTCTATGCTCTTGGTGATCATGTGATACATCCTCACCAGCTTCATAAAATCGGGGATGCCTGCGGCGTCGCGCGGTACGGGCACCCTGTATATGCGGGTATATCCGCCCTCTTCAAAGGTATTGGAGAGCAGCTTGCTCGCCTTGCCTATGCCCATTGCAAAGGCGATGAGCGTGGGCGGTACATCCAAATTCTCGAAAGATCCGCTCATACTGTCCTTACCGCCGATAGCGCCCAATCCCAAATTTATCTGAGCATGCAATGCGCCCAAGAGCGCGCCCACGGGCTCGCCCCACCTTTGAGGATCGGTGCCCAGCTTTTTGAAAAATTCCTGCAAAGTGAGCCTGATCGTATCCATGGGCACACCCGTTGCTATCTGCTTGGAAACAGCCGTAACTATGGAATACACCGCACCCGTGAAAGGCGAACTGCTCAAAAGCATGGGAGAGCAGCCGTAAGTGGACACGGTCGCCGTATCCGTCCTGCCGCTTACGGGCGGTTTTGCCGCCATGGCTATGGCGGGAGTGAGCTGATATTTGCCGCCGAAAGGCATTATTACGCTCGCCGCGCCTATCGTGGAGTCGAACATTTCGCCCAACCCCTTGGTGCTGCACACGTTCAGCCTGCCTATTTCGGAAAGGATCGCTCCCTTCACATCGCCCGCTTCGAGCATGGTTTTTGCAGACGGCGAAGGCGTTTTCAAATAGTCGGTCACATCGTCGTTTACAACGGCATTTTGACGCTGTTTTACGCCGTTGGTGTTCAAAAATTCGCGTTTAAGCTCCACTATGCAGCGCCCGGCATAGTACATGCGCATATAGCCGTTATCCTTGACCTGCGCAACTGCGGTGGCGGAAAGATTCTCCCGCGCGGCAAAATTAATGAATTTTTCCACGTCGTTTTTGTCGAGAACGACCGCCATGCGCTCCTGCGATTCGGATATGGCGAGCTCGGTGCCGCTCAAACCGTCGTACTTCTTGGGCACTTTGTCGAGGAATATATCCAAGCTGTCCGCAAGTTCGCCGATAGCTACGGAAACGCCGCCCGCGCCGAAGTCGTTGCACTTGACGATAAGTTTGCTCACTTCGGGATTGCGGAACAACCTTTGAATCTTGCGCTCGGTGGGCGGATTGCCCTTCTGCACCTCCGCGCCGCACGTTTCAACCGAAGTTTTGGTATGCGCCTTGGATGAGCCCGTTGCGCCACCGCAGCCGTCGCGCCCCGTATCGCCGCCCAAAAGCACTATAACGTCGCCTTCAACCGGCTTGCGCCTTACGATATTTTCCTTCTTGTTGCCGCCTATGACGTAGCCCGTTTCCAGCCTCTTGGCTTTGTAGTTGGGGTGATACATCTCCGCAACGAGTCCCGTTGCAAGACCTATCTGATTGCCGTAGCTGGAATAGCCCGCCGCCGCGGTCTTGGTTATCACGCGCTGGGGGAGCTTGCCGGGGAGCGTGGCGGAAACGCTCTCCCTGGGGTCGGCGCTGCCCGTAACGCGCATCGCCTGATACACATACGTCCTGCCGGAAAGCGGGTCGCGTATCGCTCCGCCCAAGCAAGTAGCCGCACCGCCGAAGGGTTCTATCTCCGTGGGGTGGTTATGCGTTTCGTTTTTGAACATGATGAGCCATTTTTCCATCTTGCCGTCGTTGTCCACGTCCACTTCCACGGAGCAGGCGTTTATCTCGTCGCTTACGTCGAGATTGTCCAGCTTGCCCTGCGCTTTGAGCTCCTTGACGGCTATGGTGGCGATGTCCATCATGCATACATATTTATCCGCGCGCGAGGAGTAGAACTTTTTAAACAGTTTCTTGTACTCGTTCAACGCTATGCGCAGGTGGGGATTATTGCTGTTTATCTTGATGTCCGTAAGCTCGGTGGCAAAGGTGGTATGGCGGCAGTGATCCGACCAATAAGTGTCTATCACCTTTAATTCCGTAAAGGTGGGCACCCTGCCTTCGCCCTTGAAATAGTCGCGCACGAACTTCAAATCCTCTATGCTCATGGCAAAGCCCTGGGAAGCGTGGTACGCAGCTATCTCCTCATCGCTGAAATCGGTAAATCCGTCTACATTGGGCACGACCAAGTTGGGCTCGGTGACCTGCACGAGCGTCTCCGGCAGAGCCATATCTCCCTCGCGGCTGTCCACGGGGTTGATGAGGTAGTGCTTTATCTTGCCCATGGCGTCCTCGTCTGCGCCGGCAAAGGCGTACACGGTAGCACACTTTATCAGCGGACGGGTGCGCATGGAGAGCAGCTGAACGCACTGCATGGCGCTGTCTGCACGCTGATCGTACTGACCGGGCAGATATTCAGTCACCAGGAGGGAGTAACCTTCCATATCGGGCAGTTCGCCGATGTAGACCGTATCCACGGGAGGTTCGCTGAATATGGTGTTGAGCGCCTTATCGAAGATGTCGTCTTCCAAACCCTCGATGTCATATCTGATGAATTGGCGCACATCTTTCAAGTTGATGCCGAGGACGCTCGAAATATCCGCCTTAGTTTTGGCGGCGGCGACGTCACAGCCCTTCTTTTTTTCAACGTAGATTCTCTTTACCATGTTGACCTCTTAAAGTTTTATGCCTATGTCGTGGCGGTAGAACATTCCGTCGAAGTGGATGTTCTTTATGGCGTCGTACGCCTTTTTGCGCGCTTCTTCTATGTCCTTGCCCTTGGCGGTAACGCCTATCACCCTGCCGCCGGAAGTCACGAGCTGCCCGTCCTTGAAGGCGGTGCCCGCATGATAGAGCACTATGTCCTTGGGGAGCTTGCCTATCGTGATGGGAACTCCTTTTTTATAACTTTCAGGATAACCGCCGCTCGCCAAAATAACGCATACGCAGGCGTCGTCCGTCCATTGAATATCTATATCGGAAAGGCGGGTATCGATGATCGCGTCGAAAATTTCATAAAGGTCTGTTTTAAGCCTGGGGAGCACCACCTGCGTTTCCGGATCGCCGAAGCGGGCGTTGTATTCTAGCACTTTTGCGCCCTTTTTCGTGATCATAAGTCCGAAATACAGCACGCCTTTGAAAGGTCTGCCCTCGCTGTTCATGGCGTTCATAGTGGGCAGGATTATATCGCGGTACACCTCGTCGGCAAGTTGAGGCGTGTAGACTTTCGAGGGGGAGAAGGTGCCCATACCACCCGTATTCAAGCCCTCGTCGTTGTCGTGCGCGCGCTTGTGGTCCTGTGAAGATACCATGGGGACGATCGTCTGCCCGTCCGTAAAGCAGAGGACGGAAACTTCCTTGCCCACGAGGAATTCTTCCACGATTATCTTATTGCCCGCGTCCTTAAACTTTTTGTCCACCATCATCTCGCGCACGGCTTCTTCTCCCTCCTGCACGTTTTGGCAGATGATGACGCCCTTGCCCAGCGCAAGTCCGTCTGCCTTGACCACAAGCGGATATTCTGCGTTTTTCACATATTCCGCCGCCTCGCCGTAGTCGGTAAATTCGCGATATTCCGCCGTGGGGATGCCGTATTTTGTCATGAGGTGCTTGGAAAAAGCCTTGGAACCTTCGATGATCGCGGCGTTGGCTTTGGGTCCGAACGCCCGAAAGCCGCGTTCTTCCAAATAATCCACCAACCCCGCGGCGAGCGGATCGTCGGGAGCTACCACCGTCATGGTGATGTCCTTGTGCGCCGCCACGAATTGGGCTATCTTTTCAAACTCCATGACGCCGATCGAGGGGACGCATTCCGCCACTTGGGAAATTCCCGCGTTTCCGGGGATGCAATAAAGTTTTCCGGTTTTGGGGCTTTTTGCAAGAGCTACGCAAATTGCGTGTTCTCTGCCGCCTCCGCCTATCACAAGTACGCTCATATTTTACCTCTTAATGTTTAAAGTGACGATCGCCCGTGAAGATCATGGCGATGCCGAGTTCGTTGCAAGCCTGAATGCTGAGTTCGTCCTTCACGCTGCCGCCCGGCTGAGCTATGGCGGAGATACCCGCTTCCGCAGCCGCCCTTACGCAGTCGTCGAAGGGGAAGAACGCGTCAGAAGCAAGCGACGCACCCACAGTGGAAGTGAGCGAATGTTCGATGGCTTGCTTTGTCGCCCAAATTCTGTTCACCTGTCCGCAGCCTATACCCAGGGTGACTTTGTCCTTGGCGATCACTATGGCGTTGGATTTGGTGTGCTTGACCACCTTCATGGCGAATTCCATATCTTCAAGTTCCGCTGCGGTGGGAGTTTTTTCGGTTACGACCTTTATCTTGTCCTTATCGATGACGTTGTCGTCGAAGTCTTGAACGAGCAAGCCGCCCAGCACCTTCTTCATGTCGTAATTGCCTGCGGGGATGGGCTCGGCGATGTCCGGCAGTTCGAGCAGTCGGATATTCTTCTTGGTGCACAAAATGTCCAGCGCTTCCTTGCTGAAAGAAGGCGCAACGACAATTTCTATGAATATCTTATGGATTTGCTCCGCCGTATCCTTATCTATCTCGCGATTGGCGGCGATTATTCCGCCGAATATAGACGTAGGGTCGCTTGCGTTAGCCTTTTCAAAGGCTTCGGATATCGTCTTTGCGGAAGCCACGCCGCAGGGATTGGAATGCTTGCACGCCACAACCGTAGGCTCGGAAAACTCCTTGAGCAGATTGATGGCGCCGTTGGTGTCGTTGATGTTGTTATAGGAAAGCTCCTTGCCGTGCAGCTGCTTAGCCTTGGCAAGGCTGCCCGCGACGGGGAAAGGCTCCTTGTAGAAAACAGCCTCCTGGCGGGGATTTTCGCCGTAACGCATGGACTGCGCCATATCGAACGCGAGCGTAAGCTTTTCGGGGAATTTTATACCCTGCTTCTCGCGCAGATAGTTTGCGATAAGGGTGTCGTAGTATGCGGTGTGCTGGTATACCTTATACATAAGGTAGAATTTCGTTTCCTTGGTAATACCGCCGCCGGCAAGTTCGTCAAGCACTTTTGCATAGTCCGCCGGATCGACCAGAACGGCCACGTCCTGATAGTTCTTTGCGGCGCTGCGGAGCATGGTGGGACCGCCGATGTCTATGTTTTCGATGGCTTCCTGCAACTCAATGCCCGGCTTGGATATAGTCTGTTTGAACGGATAAAGATTTACCACCACTATATCTATGGTGTTTATATTCATCTTTTCGAGAAACGCCATATGTTCGGGATTTGAACGCATGGCGAGAAGTCCCGCGTGCACATTGGGATGAAGCGTTTTCACCCTGCCGTCAAGGCACTCGGGGAAGCCCGTAATGTCGCTTATGTCGATGGGGTGAAGTCCGGCGCCTTTCAATGTCTTCAAAGTGCCGCCCGTGGATATGATTTCATATCCGAAGTCTTCGAGTTTTGCCGCAAGATCTACGATTCCCGTCTTATCGGAAACGCTTATCAATGCACGTTTTTTCATAAAGTACTCCTATATTTTTCTCTATTTGCAAAGATCCGCCACCACTTGGGGCAGAAGTTTATGTTCTTCTTTCAGCACCCTTGCCTGCAAGGTTTCGGGCGTGTCGCCCTCTTGCACGGGCACGGTCACCTGCCTGATTATCTTGCCCGTATCCGTACCGCTGTCCACAAAGTGCACGGTACATCCGCTCACCTTGTCGCCGGAAGCGAGCACGGATTCGTGCACGTGCAGCCCGTACATCCCCTTGCCGCAGTGGCGGGGAATGAGCGAGGGATGGATATTGATAATCCTGCCCTCGTAAACGTCCAAAAGCGGCTGAGAAACGATGGAAAGATACCCAGCCAGCACGATGAGATCTATTCCCATCGGTTTAAGATATTCCACAATGGCTTTATCTTTTTCCTGCGCCGAGCCGTACTCCTTGACGTTGAAAACCCTTGACTGAATATGGTGCTTTGCCGCACGTTCGAGTGCGAAAATTCCGGGGCGGCTTGCTATCACCGCCACCACTTTGCCGTTTATAAGTCCGCTTTCACAGCCGTCTATAACGCTTTGCATGTCACTGCCCGAACCGGACACGAACACTGCAATGTTTTTCATAACTCAACGCCCTCTTTGTCCGTCACTTTACCTATGACGTAAGCCTTTTCGCCCAGCTCTTCACAAGCCTTGACCACGCCGCCCGCAATGGCGGGATCCACGGCGAGCACAAGACCAATGCCCATATTAAAGGTATTATACATCTTGCGCTTTTCTATGCCGGCGAGCTCGCCCAGCGCCTTGAACACGTTGGGGAGCGGATAGCTGTTCACGTCTATGGCTATGCCCATTCCCTTGGGGATGATGCGCGGAATGTTCTCGATAAATCCGCCGCCCGTGATGTGGGCGATGCCCTTGATGTCGAATTTTTCTATCAGGCTGAGCACCGTTTTGACGTAAATTTTCGTGGGAGTGAGCACCACTTCCGCGGGAGTGCAGCCGAGCGTTTCGTTATATGTGCGCAGCGATTTTTCATCCTCGCCGAACAGCTTGCGCACGAGCGAGTAACCGTTGCTGTGTAAACCGCTGGAAGCAAGACCGATGAGCGTATCGCCGACCTTGATCGTCTTGCCGTTGATTATCTTATTGCGCTTTACTATGCCCACGGCAAAGCCGGCGATGTCGTATTCGTCTTCTGCATAAAAGCCGGGCATTTCCGCCGTTTCGCCGCCTATGAGTGCGCATCCGGACTGCCTGCAGCCGTCGCACACGCCCTTTACGATGTCCGCCACCTTTTGGGGGATGAGCTTGGATTGGGCGATATAGTCGAGGAAGATGAGCGGCTTTGCGCCCTGGCAGACGATGTCGTTCACGCACATGGCGACCGCGTCGATACCTATGGTGTCGTGCTTGCCGAGCACGAAAGCGTACTTGAGCTTGGTGCCCACGCCGTCCGTTCCCGCCACAAGGCAGTCGCCGTCCGGCTTGTCGTCTAAGGCATAAAATCCGCCGAAAGAACCCAAATCGCCGAGCACGCCGCCGTTATAAGTGGTCTTGACGTACTCCTTCATCAATTTAACCGCCTCGTAACCCGCTTCCACGTCCACGCCGGCGCTCTTGTAGTCGATAGCCATTTAAACCTCCGTAAAATAGAGCCGAATAACGCTTATTAAAGCGGATTATTCAAGACCCATTCTCTTCTTGATCTCTCTGTAACCCTTGTCCACGTCGTCGAGGTCGCGGCGGAAGCGGTCTTTATCCAACTTTTCGCCCGTCTTGCTGTCCCAGAAGCGGCAGGTATCGGGGGAAATCTCGTCCGCGAGCACTATCCCGCCCTTATAGCGGCCGAACTCCAACTTAAAGTCGACGAGGGTAACGCCTATCTCTGCGAAATATTCCTTTAAAATGTCGTTGACCTTGAGTGCGAGCGCCTTGATGGTGGCAAGTTCGTCCTCGGTGGCGGCGCCGAGCGCGAGCGCGTGATCGTCGTTGATCAGCGGATCGCCGAGGGCGTCGTCCTTATAGGAAAACTCCACAACGGGTTTTTTAAGCACGGTGCCTTCCGCAATGCCCAAACGCTTAGACATGGAGCCCGCCGCGATATTTCTTACGATGACTTCGAGCGGAACTATCTGCACCTTTTTAACGTAAGTTTCGCGCTCGTTTATCTGCTCTACGTAGTGGGTGGGGATACCCTTGCTCTCCAAAAGTTTGAAAAGGTGGTTGGAGCAGATGTTGTTCACAATGCCCTTGTCCTTAATCTGCCCTTTCTTAATGCCGTTAAAAGCGGTTGCGTCGTCCTTGTAGGAAACGATGACCACGTCGGGATCGTCGGTTAAGAAAACCTTCTTAGCCTTTCCTTCGTAAAGCTGTTCAAGTCTTTTCATTTGTTTAACTCCTTTTGTAAT
>CALWKO010000033.1 GCA_944381275.1 uncultured Clostridia bacterium
GGTTGGCTCTCGCCCAATGAATACCTCGCAAATTTTTATGCCAATGGTGTAACAAATGATTGACAAACCTACATATAAGGCATTTAATACAAAAATAGGCGAACGGGTTGACAAAGGCGGCGGAGCGGGGTAGAATAAAATTAAATCACATTAACTTTGAGGGGCGTATGATCTACGACATGGGCAATAAAGCGGATTTACACTTTATATGAACTATCGATACCCGACCACGCAGGGCAAGCGCAACTATTTTTGGAGATACTGTTGCAAGCAACGCCGGACGCCGATTGTGCTATTTATAGCGTAATCGGCTTTCGCGGACAACATTATTATGTTTGCATTCTTCCCAAGCAGTCAGCTTTCCTTATTAAATAGCAACGCTTTCCGCAATTCTTTTCCGCGAAGTAAGTTAAGGCACCGCAGGCGCATTAAAATTATTAAATTGATAAATACACCGCTTTATAATGCTAAAAGTGGAAATTTGCCCCGCAAATTTCTTTGTGCGGCAGCAGATTATGTTGCGATACCTAAAAAAGCATTTATTACTTATCCGCTTATAAACTTTCGATACCTGAAAAGTAGGGCGAGCACAACAATGCCCCTCAAACCGCCAAGGCGACGAGAGGGCGCGTGGAGATTTGCTCCGCAAATCTCTTTGCGCGGCACAAAGCCAAGCAGCGATACCCGATGTATATATTATTTATTACCAATTATAAAACCTTATCGAGGTACGGAAAACGTACCTCGCACACAAAAGCCAACCGAGGTATACGCCGTATACCTGGAGGGTTGGGTAAAGGTGTTTCGCACCACAATACGTATACTTTAATAATGCGGTATATTTGCCTTGCTTGATAAAATCAAAATATGTGTACAGCACATAATTTCGGCTGATTTAATATCCAATGTTAAATTGGACGGAAGAAAGATTGCTGTGCAATCGCAATCCGTCTTCGAGCAGGGCAGCGCCAATCGAGGTACGGAAAACGTACCTCGCATAACACCTCGCGCATAAAGCCAATCGAGGTACGGAAAACGTACCTCGCGCATAAAAAACAATCGAGGTACGGAATACGTACCTCGTACTACAACGCTCATACTATAATAACACGGTGTATTCCTTTGCTTGATAAAATCAAAATATGTGTACAGCACATAATTTCGGCTGATTTAATAACTAATGTTAAATTGGACGGAAGAAAGATTGCTGTGCAATCGCATTCCGTCTTCGAGCAGGGCAGCGCCAATCGAGGTACGGAAAACGTACCTCGCATAACACCTCGCGCATAAAGCCAATCGAGGTACGGAAAACGTACCTCGCGCATAAAAAACAATCGAGGTACGGAATACGAACCTCGTACTACAACGCTCATACTATAATAACACGGTGTATTCCCTTACTTGATAAAATCAAAATATGTGTACAACACATAATTTCGGCTGATTTAATATGCAATGTTAAATTGGACGGAAGAAAGATTGCTGTGCAATCGTATTTCGTCTTCGAGCAGGGCAGCGCCAATCGAGGTACGGAAAACGTACCTCGCATAACACCTCGCGTATAGTCAATCGAGGTGCGGAAAACGTACCTCGCGCATAAAAAACAATCGAGGTACGGAAAACGTACCTCGCATAACACCTCGCGCAATAAACCAATCGAGGTACGGAATCCGTACCTCGCATACAAAAACCAACCGAGGTATATGCTGTATACCTCGCGAGATAGCCTCGCGACACTTGCCGCACAAAGAGGGCAAGCGCACGAAACTTGTCGCACGAAGAAGGAGCCATGCGACACTTGTCGCGCAAAAGCTCAATCTAGATATCCAAAAGATACTTAGATAAAGAGAGATAGTTAGGTTTCTAAAAGATACTTAGAAAAGAGAGTGTCCGCTTTTGTGGACAGCCCCCTAAGACAAGCGGGATAAAGTAGAGGGCGAGCGACAAGTGTCGCTCCAAGTAATCGAGGTACGGAATCCGTACCTCACGCAATAAACCAATCGAGGTACGGAAAACGTACCTCGCGCACAAAAGGCAATCGAGGTGTACGGCGGATGCATTGCGGGGCGGGGTAGTGATAATGCTAAGGGTTATAAAAGCAGGCGATCATGATATGGGTTATAAGGAACGGTTATCCTCATTGAAAAAATCGTCAAGTTTTTGGCTTAAAGGAAGCAAAAACTTGACGGGAGGGGGAGCCGTGGTATACTAAAAATATCTTTTTAGATAAACTAAATTATGAGGTAAAAGGTATGATGAAAAAAGGCAAGATTATCATGGCTGTGGCGGTGGTGCTTGCGGTGTGCGTGATGTGCGGAGTGTTGCTCACGGCGTGCAGCGGTTCGCAGTATACCATCGGCTTATATGTGGACGGGGCGCTATATGGCAGAGTGCCCGTGAAAGACGGCTTATTTACGAGTTCATACCCCTTATTGCCCGAACCTGAAAAGGAAGGGTACACTTTCATAGGGTGGTATGCGGATGAAGATTGCACCGTGCCTTTTGATTACGAAGCATATAAAGAAGATAGCGGCAAGGACGATATCTCCATTTACGGGTATTTTGAAAAGAACTCCGAGCAACCCGGCAACGAAGATGCCACTCCCGGAACGCCCGGAGGCTCCGAGCAGGGCGGCATGGGCGAAGAATTCCCGCCCGAAGAAGAAGTTCCACCTGAAGAAGAAGTTCCGCCTGAAGAAGAACTTCCGCCTGAAGAAGAACTTCCTCCTGAAGAAGAGCTTCCGCCCGAAGAACCTGTAGGTGGCGGAAACACCGGTGATGATGAAACCTCGGATAAAGATGAAAAACCCACCAATATCAGCGAGGTTGACGAAGTTGATTAAATAAAATATTTTGCCGATGAGTTTGTAAATAAAATAAATCAAAATTATGGCGATAACCTTGCAAAAAGAATGATTGGTGCAAGTGCAACTCGTGAAAATCTTGCAAATGCAGATTGGTCAATCTCTAAAGGAAGCAATACAGGAATTTCACAAATTGAAGTAAGAAGCATTTATGAGTCTGGTATAGCCACAATACTTAGAGTTGGAACAATAACTTTTGATAAAGAATATTCTATTCAAGACATTTTAAACGGAAAAGCAGGCTCACCTACCGTAGCCCGTACTTATGACGCAAGTGTTGAAACTAGTAAGATCAACACCAACCTTGCCCTTGGCAAAACTGTAATTCAAACAATTGATCCTGACAACACCCTTCAAGGCGATATTTGGTGCAGGATGGGGAGTTTAAGTTTAGAGGGCGGAAAAGAGTATCGTCCTATAACCGTTTATCAAATAACGGAAAGCGGTGTGGAAAAATACGAATTAAAGACAGAAGCGCCTTCAAATGATCCTGCAAGTATTATTGCAAATATTCAAGCCGGAAAATACACCATCAAAACTCAATCAACCGAATACACCTTTACCGGCGAGGTGATAAAGCAGTATTCGGCAATATAATATTTCGCTTGACATCACTCCCTCCGTTTGCTAAAATAGGCTCGTGAGGGAGTAGTCGGCGAAACTTCGTTATAAGTCAACATACTTGCCCTTGGGCATGGCTTATATTAAATGGCAAGACTCACACATAGCAAGCCTTTACGGGCTTAGTCCGTGTGTGAGTATTTTTATTCGAGCGCGGGCGGCGCTCATTTTTTACGCTTGCAATAAACATCGGGGTGGCTTTATGGAGCTGTGGGAAATAGCCTTAACGGGGCTGAGCTTGGCTATGGACGCCTTTGCCGTTTCTATGTGCAAGGGCGTGGAGATGAAGAAGTTCATCTTGAAGTACGCGATATTGATCGCGGGCAGTTTTGCGCTCTTCCAAATGCTGATGCCGCTCATCGGCTGGGGCGTGGTTACGCTGCTGCGCGGCGCGATAGAGAGCGGCTCGGAGCGCGGAGTGGAGATAATCGAGCAATCCGACCATTGGATAGCTTTTGCCTTGCTCGCACTTTTGGGCGTAAAGATGATAGTGGACAGTATAAAGCCGTGGTGCAAAAAGCGCCGCGCATTAAAGCGCGGGGAAGAGTATATCGAGGAGGAGGCAGACCCCTCCGCACCCGTCAAATTGGGCGTTAAAACGCTGCTCGTCATGTCGATTGCCACGAGTATAGACGCGCTCGCCGTGGGCGTGACCTTCGGACTTTTAGAGAGCATAAATATATGGGAAGCCATCGGCATAATAGGCGCGATAACGCTCGCCGTGTGCTTTGTCGGCGTGATAATCGGCGTAAAGGTGGGCGCAAAATTCAGGCACAAGGCGGAATTTTTGGGCGGTTTGGTGCTCATCGCGCTCGGCTTGAAAATTCTGATAGAACATTTAACGGCGTAAAGTATTGCCATTTTTGTAAATATCATATATACTTATTATAAAGAGTACCGCGCGAGCGCGTCCGCATAGCGGAGCGTTTGAATAATGCGGAACGCGAGGGAGAAATGAAAAAATTTATTACACTTAGCGCGGCGGCGATATTGCTCGTCGCCGTCATCTGCGGCGTGCTTGCCGGCTGCGATCCCAACGGGTTCAAGAGCGGCTTCGGCACGGATAACAACGGCTATGCCAAAAACGACGAGGAGGTTCAGCGCCTCATCTCCGTCGTCCCCAACGAACGTCAGCTGGAGTATTTGGATATGGAGTATTATAACTTCATCCACTTCGGCATGAACACTTTCACGCGCGTTCAATGGGGCACGGGTGAAGAAGACCCCGCTCTCTTCAATCCCACCGAGATAGATACCGACCAGTGGTGCGAGATAATGAAGGCGTCCGGTTCCGCCGGCGTAATCATCACCGCCAAGCATCACGACGGCTTCTGCCTGTGGCAGACTTCCACCACCGACCACAGCGTTAAGAGCAGCCCTTGGATGGACGGGCAGGGCGACGTGGTCAAGATGCTCTCCGAAAGCTGCGAAAAGTACGGCTTGAAGATGGGCATATACCTCTCCCCTTGGGACATGAATGCGGAAAGCTACGGCGATACGCAGGCTTATAACGACTTTTACATGGCTCAGCTCACCGAACTTTTGAGCGGCGAGTACGGCCCCGACTTCGACGGCGACGGCAAGGGCGAGATATTCTGCGTGTGGATGGACGGCGCGCTCGGCGAGGACGTCCCCGCGGATTTTGAATACAAGATGGACGAGTGGGAGGACCTCATCTGGACCCTTCAGCCCAATTGCGTTTCCA
Source organism: uncultured Clostridia bacterium (assembly GCA_944381275.1). Classification (GTDB taxonomy): domain Bacteria; phylum Bacillota; class Clostridia; order Christensenellales; family UBA3700; genus Alloclostridium. Next base: position 5,191 of record CALWKO010000033.1, read on the forward strand.
CCAACTTGGGTAGCGACGTGCGCTGGATAGGCAACGAAGCGGGCAACACCCGTGAAAGCGAGTGGAGCGTGGTGAGTCAGGGCACCGCTTCTAACCAACAGCAGCAATCGAGTGAAGAAGACGCCGACAGATTGCAGGAAGTAGACCCTTCCGATGAAGACCTCGGCAGCCGCGAGTTGCTCGCCAAGTACCGCGATTTGGTGTTCTATCCCGCGGAAGCGGACGTGGTCATCAATAACCCCAACGGCACCTGGTTCTGGACGGGCAGCGACAAGGCCAAGCCGGGCCACATCTTATTTGACCTGTATATGTCCACAGTGGGCGGCAACGCGAGCTTGCTCCTCAACCTCGCTCCCAACGACAAGGGCTTGATTCCCGAAGCCACCAAGGAATCCTTGGAAGACTTCAAAGCGCAGCTCGACGCCACCACGGCAAAGCCCGCGGACGTGGCTTCCATCAAGGTGGGCGGCGCAAGCGGCACGGAAGAAAAGGCGGGGCTGGAAGCTCTCCTCACCACCGAGCGCGACGGTTACACCTTTGAAGAGGACGAATACATAATCGATATCGAGCTTGCTTCCCCCATCGTCCCCGGCAGGCTGGACATAAGGGAAGATCTGCGCTCTTCCCAGCGCGTGGAGAAGTTCGAGGTGTGGTGCCAATCCGGCGGCGATTGGATACAGCTCGCTTCCGAAACGGTTATAGGCAACCGCAACATCATGCTCTTTGAAAGCACCCGCGACTTCACCGTCCCCGAAACGAGCCTTGTGAGGATCGTAATAAAACAATCGCGTTGGGTGCCCGTGCTCAGGAGCATCCAGCTCTACGCGGCATAACAAAACCACGCCTTTATTCGGCATAACAAAAGCCACAGCGGCGGCGGACTCGTTCCGCCGCTTTTTTTGCGCAAAATCGAATTAAAGCATCTGTTTTTTGAATTTTTCAGTTAAAATGTAAAATTTTAAACAAAATACTTGTTTATCTTTGTTAATCGGTGTATAATTAATTCAAGGAGAAAAAATATGAAACTATTATATATTAAGTCGTCAGGCTTTAAAAATCTTGAACGCGATTGCACGATAGACTTTGTGGCGAAGTCAAAAAAGACTTCCGAAGACAGGGAATATGAGTTGCAGGAAATAGCGGACGGACTGTTTGTCTACAATACCGCGGCATTTATCGGAAAGAACGCTTCCGGCAAAACCACGGCTTTGGAACTGCTTGATTGCTGCTATTCCATTTTGGGAGATTTTTCGCTGCAAGATAAAAACTATGCTTTTAATAATACGCATTTAGAAATCATCTTTTACCATGAAGGCAAAGTTTATAAGTATGTCACGAACATTTCTTCGCCTTCCACGATAGACGGGAAAGTAACTTTTTCCGAGCAAAAGCTATATGAAAAAGTTTATCGCAAGTCTAAATTAAAGCAATTATTTGAAGATGAAGGTTTTAAGCCCGTCGATGTGGGATTGCTGCCGGAAGATACTTCGGTGGTGTTCTTTGTGCTGAAAAAGAAGGCAACGCGCGCCGTCTACTTTAATTGCGACGGAGAGGGCGAGGATACTTACAGGTTGATGTTCAATCTTTTAATCAAGTATAATATCCCGTCCGCCATGCTGGAAAAAGTGATTCATTTGTTCGATTCAAACATATTTGGGCTGGAGATGTCCGACGAACATAATTACATTTTAAAAACTTCGCAAGGCACCAAAAAGTTTTCCGAGGGGGAACTTTTGAACTATCTTTCCAGCGGAACAACAAAGGGATTGCTCTTGTATGTGACGGTTATCGCGTCACTTAAAACGGGCTTCGACGTTTTAATAGATGAAATAGAAAATCACTTTCATAAAACGCTCGTGGAAAATATAATCAGCCTTTATAAAGACAAGGCGATAAACACTCATAACGCAACGCTCTACTTTACTACTCATTACTGTGAGTTATTGGATTTATTCAATCGTCAGGACAATATATGGGTGTGCAGGGCGGAGGAGAATATCTCTTTGATAAACATGTACGAAGGGTTTAAATTGAGATTCGAGCTTTCCAAGAGCAAGCAATTTTATAACGACGCATTCAAAACCGGCGTAAATTACGAGGAACTCATGGCTATCAAAAAGGAGTTTTTCAAATGAAGATACTTGTAATGTGCGAGGGTAATAATGAACTCAAGATAATAAAAATGCTTTTAGACGGCGGAAAACTGAAATTTTCGCGTGACGACCTTTTGGATATGCGCCCCTTTCAAGCAAGGCAGCTATCCTCGCCGCAAATAAAGCCGGCATTATCTGCCTACCACGGGCAAATAATGATATATCGCGTGGGCGATAAGATGTCGGATAAATTGAAAATAGACAGGGAATACGACAATATAGCGGGAGAGGAAAAGTTTTGCACATTGCCGGAACTTGAAATGTTGCTTATAATTGCGGAAAATCTGTGGGCAGAATACGAAAAAGTAAAGTCGTTCACTAGACCCAAGACATTTTGCAAGGAGCATATCCGCATCGGTAAGCGCCGCTATGATAACAGTTCTTTATTTTACGAGGAATATTTTTCCTCTCGATTACCTCAACTTGAATATGCGATAAAAGAATATAAGCGCCTGCACCCCGTTCATAAAAAAGGGGAAGGGTATTTGGCGGACTTATTAAAATAGAAGTTGAAAGTTGCTCAAATAAGCATTTGGGTAAGAATAATTTAATAGCCGCCTCTTGCAAATTTCGCGCGCGTGATATATAATTTACAAAAGAGGTGGGGTATGAGAAAGGTTTTTTCAAATTTAACCGTTATCGACGTAAATAACGATTGCGCCCTTCTTTGCGGCGGCACGTGGAAAAAACAGCAGCGCTTGATAGGCTCCCTGCTCCTTCCTCTGCTCAAAAGTCCCGAATACTCGCTTGCGGAGATAGGCAAGTATGCCTCGGGCGCGCTCTATCTTTCCAAGGCGCTGTGGAACGACGTGGTTTCGCAGCACCTCGGCGGCATCGAGGAGCTGGACATGCCCGTTATAATCACGCAGGGCGACCACGACTTCAACACCCCCACCGTGCTTGCAAAGGAGTGGTTTGAAAAGCTGAACGCCCCCTATAAAAAGTGGATTTCCTTTGCCGAATCCGCCCATTCCCCCATCTTTGAAGAACCGCAAAAGTGGGGCGAGGAAGTGAAAAACGCGCTCAACGAAGCGCTTAAAATATAACCGCCCGTATTTCCATACGGATAAAGGAGAACTATGAAAAAGACGATTACGGCAATTGCCATCGTCGTGTGCGTGCTTGCGCTCGCGCTCTCTGCGTGCACGACCTACGACTACTACGAACGCCCGGAAGAGCACGACTATGTGACGGGGCACGAATTTGACGAAGGGTGTGGAAACACCAATAACGGCTACGACAAGGAGAGCGAGGAAGTGGACAGGCTCATCTCCGTCGTTCCCAACTCTCGCCAGCTCGACTATATGGAGCTTGAATATTACAACTTCGCCCACTTCGGCATGAACACCTTCACGGGCAGTGAGTGGGGCACGGGCGACGAAGATCCCGATAAATTCAACCCCAAAAGCCTCAATACCGACCAGTGGTGCGAGGCGTTGAAGGCTTCCGGCAGTAAGGGAATAATCATCACCGCCAAGCATCACGACGGCTTTTGCCTGTGGCAGACGGATACCACCGAACACAGCGTTAAAAACAGCTCGTGGATGGACGGCAAGGGCGACGTGGTCAAGATGCTCTCCGAAAGTTGCGAAAAGTACGGCATGAAGATGGGCATATACCTCTCCCCGTGGGACATGAATGCGGAAAGTTACGGCAACACGCGGGCTTATAACAAATTTTATATGGCACAGCTCACCGAACTTTTGAGCGGTGAGTACGGCCCCGACTTGAACGGGGACGGTAAGGGCGAGATCTTCTGCGTATGGATGGACGGCGCCCGCGGCGAGGAAGTGCCGGAAGATTTTGAATATTGGATGGACGAGTGGGAAGAGCTCATCTGGACCCTTCAGCCCGATTGCGTGGCGGCGAATATGGGCAGCGACGTGCGCTGGGTAGGCAACGAAGCGGGCATCGCGCGTGAGAGCGAATGGAGCGTGGTCAGCGAGGGCGACGCCGCAAGCCAGCAACAGCAGAGCAGTCCGGAAGACGCCGAGCGCCTGCAATCGGTGGACGCGAGCGCACAGGACAAGGGCAGCCGCGAACTGCTCGCCAAGTACCGCGATTTGGTGTTCTATCCCGCGGAAACGGACGTGAGCATACGCAAGGGCTGGTTCTACCATTGGAATCAATCGCCCAAGGATTTAGACCACCTCATGCAGATATATTTCACCTCCGTGGGCGGCAACAGCAGCTTGCTCTTGAACGTCACGCCCAACAAGGACGGGCTCATCCCCGATAAGGACGTCAAGCGCTTGAAGGAGCTGGGCGACGCCGTCGCCGCCACCAAAGCGGAAGAAGCGCAAATAGCGAGCATATCCGTGGGCTATGCGGAAAACGGCAAGGAGACCATGGTGCAAAAGGAGGAGCTTAACAACCTGCTCAACGACGAGTATACGGGGTACACCTTTACGGATGAAGAATACATCCTCGACTTCAATTTGAGCAAGGAGATAAGCGTGGGCAGGATAGACCTTAGGGAAGATCTGCGCTCGTCCCAGCGCGTGGAGCTCTTTGAAGTGTGGGTAAAGGACGGCGGCGGCAATTGGGTGCTCATCGGCGACAGCACCGTGATAGGCAATCGCCGCACCCTCTTATTCGAAGATTGCCCCTCCACCAAGCAGGTGAGAGTGGTGATAAGGCAATCGCGTAGCGTTCCCGTTCTGCGCAGTGTGGAGCTTTACGCTAATTAATTGTTAATGCCCGCCCCCAACCACGGCGGGACGATTTAAGCGGGTGCCTTCCATCCGCTTTTGCGCAAGCTGCCGACTCGTAGTAGCGCTGCTACAACTTCGCGGCATCTTGCACAAAATCGAACGAAATCCACCTCGCTAAAACCGCCCCGCCGTGCTCGTGTGCGGGCGATCGCCATGGTAGTGAGAGGCAATCGCCGTGGTAGTGTGGGATAGTTTTTTCGCTCGGCTATCTTCGGCCGGCTAAAATAGACCCGTCAGTCGGGGTCAACGCAAAAAATGCAAGGCTCGGCAAAAAAGCCGAGCCCTTTTTGCAGCAAAAACCTTCATATTTCCTTGACCTATGCTTATATGCGGAGTAAAATATAAATATACCCGTACACAATTTTATTAAAACGCATTTACCTTGTAAAATGCTCTCTTTTAATGGTTGGGGAGGGTAAAGTATAGGAGGCTTTGCCGTCAGGGGTGGCGGCAATGTTTTGGGTAATGACACCAACAGGAATTACGGTGCTCGGCATGAGCATCATCTTCGTCGGCACTGCGCTCGGCGCACTGACTGCTTTTATTTTTAAGAAAGACTCTCCAAAGGCGAATACTCTCTTCCTCGGCTTTGCCGCGGGTATCATGGTGGCTGCCAGCATTTGGTCGCTGCTCGATCCTTCTTTGCAGCAGGCGGAAGAATCGGGCATCTACGGCAAATTTTCGTGGGTGCCGGCGGCTTTCGGCTTCATCTTGGGCGGACTTTTCCTCACCTTACTCGATAAGATCCTGCCGCACATGCACAGCAGCGGAGAAGAAGAGGGCTTGCAGAGCAATCTCGCCAAACCCATGAAGATGTTTGTGGCGGTTACCATCCACAACATTCCGGAAGGACTCGCCGTGGGCGTGGCTTACAGCGTGGCTGCCGTATCCGCGGCGGAGGGAGAGGCTTCCGCATTTGCGGGTGCGCTCGGCCTTTCCATAGGCATGGCGATTCAAAACTTCCCGGAGGGCGCATCGGTATCCCTCCCCATGGCAAGCGCGCTGGGCAGTAAGTGGAAAGCGGCGCTGTTCGGCGTCGCCAGCGGCGCAGTGGAACCCATCGCCGCCGTGGTCGGGTACTTCCTCGCCACGGGCGTTTCCGCTCTTCAGCCGTGGATGCTCGCCTTCGCCGCGGGCGCTATGATATTCGTGGTGGTGGAGGACCTCGTCCCGGACGCCCACTTCGGCGAACATCCCCACCTCGCCACTTGGGGCACCATGGCGGGCTTTGTAATAATGATGACCCTGGACGTCGCCCTGGGATAAACGCTTGCGCAAGCCGAACGGCTTGCGCAAATCTATTCGTCAAAATACCGCAAATCTTTTCACCAAAATACCGCAAATCCTTTCGCCAAAACACCGCAAATCTATTCGCCAAAACACCGCAAATCTATTCGCCAAAATACCGCAAATCTTTTCACCAAAACACCGCAAATCCTTTCGCCGCACTTTACAAATCCGCTTTTTTGGTATATAATATAATCAGCAACCCGCGGAGGTGAATCATGCAATATAAAAAGAGGATAATAGATTCGGCGCTAGATTTAAAGTTGGAATCTTTCGGGGCAACGTTGATTGTCGGTCCCAAAGGGTGCGGCAAAACGACATCCGCAAAGCAAAAAGCCAAAAGTATAGTGGAATTTCAAGATGAAGAACAGCGCGAAAATCTGCTTGCCGTAGCGCAAACGGCTCCTTCCAAACTGCTCATCGGCGCAAAGCCCAGGCTGTTCGACGAATGGCAGGACGCCCCCAAATTATGGGGAGCGATTCGCAAATCTGTCGACGATTTGGGGGAAAACGGACTTTATATTTTAACGGGATCTTCCTCGCAGGAAATAGATGCTCCGCATACCGGCACATTGAGAATAAGCAAATTAAAGATGTATCCCATGAGCCTTTACGAAAGCGGGGAATCTAACGGCAGTGTGTCGCTTAAAAATTTATTCGACCATCCGGACGATTTCGACGGATGCATCTCGCCGCTTACAATCGACGGATTGATATTTGCCATATGCCGCGGCGGCTGGCCGCACAGCCTAAATAACAAAACAGACAGGGCTAAACTCGAAGTGGCAAAAGATCTGTACAGGCAAACATATTCCTCTGACGTGAGCAATATAGACAAAACCGCCCGCAATCCGCGTTGCACGCAGGAAATATTGCGTTCGTATAGCCGAAACATCTGCACTTTGGCGGAAAATAAGACGATATATGGCGATGTGAAGAACAATTTTGATATAGGTACAACCGCTTTTTACGACTATATACGCGCGCTGGAAAAATTGTATATAATAGAGGATGTAGACGCTTGGTGCCCGGCAATCAGATCAAAAACGGCTATTCGTTCCGCAAAAAAGCGCAATTTTATCGATCCGTCCATAGCCGTTGCCGCAATGGGGCTGTCTCCCGACTACTTCAATACCGATTTCAAAACGCTGGGGTTTTTGTTCGAATCGCTCTGCATACGCGATTTAAAGATATACTCGGCGGCATTTGACGGCGATATGTGTTACTATCGTGACAGATACGGCTTGGAAGCGGACGGTGTGCTCAGGTTAAACGACGGCAGATACGCCCTGATAGAAGTTAAGCTGGGTGCTTCTCAAGTGGAAGAGGGCGCAAAACACCTGCTTGAAATGGAAGAGTTGATAAAAAAATATAATCAAACGGAAGTTCAATGCCCCTTGCGATTACCCGACTTAAAACTTGTAATCACGGGCACTCAATACGGTTACAGGCGTGGCGACGGCGTTTTCGTAATTCCCATAGGCTGCTTGAAGGACTGATTTGTAAATATAATCCGCCTGCGGTATAAGCGGGCGGATTTTTGTCATAATTTATATTATGGCGGCTAGCAAAAAAGTTCTCACATTCTGTATAATAGGCGGAGTATTCACCCTCGTTTTGGGCACGCTTGGGCATTTTGTATACGAATGGAGCGGCTGCGCGGTGTGGACGGCGTGGCTCTTCCCCGTGAACGAAAGCGTGTGGGAACACTTAAAGCTGCTAATCCTGCCCATAGTGATATACTTTGCCGTAGGGGCGTATTTTTTGCGCGGAGCGAATAACTATATCTCCGCGCTCTTTTTCTGCATAGCGGTGTCAACGGGCTTTGTGGTGGGCGGATTTTACCTTTATACGTCTATTATGATGCGCTCAGTGCTTATAATAGACATGATACTTTTTTGCACTTCGATTATTTTGGGGTATGTTACGGCATACTTTCTGCTCACGGCGGAAAAGTTCCCCTTGCTCACCATGATCTCCCTTATGGGTCTTATAATAGTGCTCGTGTGCTTTTTCACCTTCACCTTCTCTCCGCCGCACACCTTCCTCTTCCGCACCCCGGACGGAAAGTTCGGAATCCCCGGCGCGTAATTTGACCGCGGAATATTGCGATTTTTTGTATTGACGGATTTTTTTTATTATTATATAATGATTGCGGCGGATAAATGCCGCCCACTATAAACAAAGGGAAAATTATGAAGAGATTTGAAATTAAAACTCCGTCAAAAACGGCGGCGGAATTTACCAAAGTTTTCTCGGGTGTGCGTTTCAGCGTGCTCACGCCCTGCCTTTTGAGGGTGGAGAGCGGCAGCTTTTGCGACGAACCCACTCAAAGGGTGTGGGGCAGGGCGTTCGATACCCCCGCATACAAGTGCGAACAAAAGGGCGCGGAGGTGCATATCATCACCGATATGGCGCATTTTACATACAATCTCCGCTCCAAACGCATGAAGAGGATCATCTTAAAGGACGGGCGCAACGTAAAAAACTTTAAAAAGGGCAACCTGAAGGGCACTCGCCGCACCTTGGACGGCTGTAACGGCGCCGCTCCCCTGGAGGACGGACTTATCTCGCGCGGCGGCGTGAGCGTGATGGACGACTCCGACGGGCTTATTTTGCGCGGGGACAAGATAGTTTCCCGCCCGCCCTGCGAGGACAAGTATTATTTTGCATACGGCAGCGAATATCGCACGTGTATCGCCGATTTTTTTAAATTGTGCGGACAAGTCCCCCTGCTTCCCCGCTATGCTCTTGGCAATTGGTGGAGCCGCTATAAGGCGTACACGCAGGAAGAATATTTAACGCTCATGCGCCGTTTCAAGCGCGAGGGCTTGCCCTTCACCGTGGCAACTATCGACATGGATTGGCATTGGGTGGACGTGGTAAAACGCTTCGGACCCGAGGCAAAACCGGGCAAATCTTTAAGCGCGCTCGACCTGTTTTACAACACCACTTGGCCGGGCTGGACGGGGTATAGCTGGAATACGGAACTCTTCCCCGACCACAAGGCTATGCTCCGCGAACTCAAGGGCATGAACTATGCCGTAACGCTCAATCTTCACCCCGCCATGGGCGTGAGGTTTTTTGAGGATATGTACGAAAAAGTCGCAGCTAGGGTGGGCGTCGACCCTTCCACCAAGCAGCAGATACCTTTTTCCTTGGCGAATGAAAAGATTGTGCAAGCCTACTTCGACGACGTGCTCCGCCCATATGAAAAAGAGGGCGTGGACTTTTGGTGGATAGATTGGCAGCAGGGCAAGAACAGCGACGTGCCGGGGCTGGATCCCCTTTGGGCGCTCAACCACTATCACTTCCTCGACCAAAAGGACGAGGGCAAGCGCGCGCTCATCCTATCCCGCTATGCAAAAGAGGGCAGTCACCGCTATCCCGTCGGTTTCTCCGGCGACACGTTCATGACGTGGGCGAGCCTTAAATTTCAGCCGTATATGACCGCAACCGCCGCAAATGTGGGCTACACTTGGTGGAGCCACGACATAGGCGGGCATCACTTCGGTTATAAGGACGACGAACTCTATGTGCGCTGGCTGCAATTCGGCGTATTCTCGCCCATCAACCGCCTGCACTCCACGTCCAACGAATTTATGGGCAAGGAGCCGTGGAAGTGCTCGCCCCAAGCGGAGGCGATAGCCGATACCATGCTCCGTCTGCGCCACAGGCTCATCCCCTATCTTTATTCGGAAAATTACGTAACCCACACCATGGGACGCGCACTCTGCGAACCCATGTACTATTCCTGCGACTGTGAGGAAGCGTACGCCGCCAAGGGCGAGTATATGTTCGGCGCCAATCTGCTCGTGTGCCCCATAGTGGAAAAGACGAATAAAGGCACCTCTCTCGCCTCCGCCAAAGTGTGGATCCCGCAGGGCAGGTGGACGGACATCTTCACGGGCAACGCGTATACCGAAGGGACTTATACCATGTACCGCGACCTCACCAAACTGCCCGTATTTGCACGCGAAGGCGCGATTATCCCCATGTATAAAAACGACCGCGATAACAACATCTCCATGCAAAACGACTTGGAGGTGTGGATATACCGCGGCAACGGCGAATATCTTCTCTACGAGGACGACGGCATAAGTATGGATTATGAAAACGGCGCATTTGTCCGCACGCATATGTCTGTGACCCTCTCCGGCGACGAGGCGGTGTTCACCATAATGCCCGCGGGCGGGGAGGAAAAAATGCTCCCCAAGGGCAGGAAGACGTATCTTCGCTTCCGCGACATAGCCATGGCGGACGTGGACGTGGACGGGCAGGACATGGGCAAACTAAATGAGGAAATTTGCGTGGAATACGTTGGAATCCCCGTCATCGTCACCTTGAAAAATTGCGTTTTCACCTGCAACGCCGACTACCGTGAAAGCGTAACGGACGTAGTTTCGCGCTACAATATGAAAAACTTCCGCAAGCAGCAGCTCTTCTCCGGCGCCTTGGAAAGCCTCACGAGCAAGATTTGCGCGCCCAAGGCTCTGCGCGGCCCCATAGAAGAGCTGCGCAAAATATGCACGGTTACCGCTAAAGCATGAAAGACGCGTTCGGATTAAAATGCGGGCTTCCGCCCGTATATTCGCCCGAATGCAGGGTGCTCATCTTGGGCAGTTTCCCCTCTGTGCTCTCGCGCGGCAACTTTTATTACGGCAATCCGCGCAACCGCTTTTGGGATATGCTCTCGCGGGTGTTTTGCTGCGGCGTTCCCTTAGACAAGGCGGGCAGGGCGCAATTCCTGCTCGCCCGCAAAATCGCCCTCTGGGATATGGTCAAGGAGTGCGAAATAGCCGGCTCTGCGGACAGCGCCTTAAAAAATCTCACGCGCGAAAACATCAACGACATCCCCTCGCTCATAGCGGGCGGCAGGGTGGAAAAAGTGCTGTGCAACGGCGGCAAGAGCTACTCTCTTTATAAAAAATACTTTGCGAAAAGCCTTCTTCTCCCGTACTATCTCATGCCGTCCACCTCTCCCGCCAACTTTCATTTTGACATAGAGGTATGGCGCGGCGCGCTGAACGGCAGTTCTCATTGACCCCGATATAACGTTTTTATAAGATCAATATATAACATTCCGCGGAAAATTTCGCCCGTTGTTCTATTATCGCAAGCGGCTTTCATATATTTTTCTAGACAACAATCGGAGGTTACTTACGTTATGGAACAATTCGACTTATACCGTGACATCGCCGCGCGCACAGGCGGCGACGTATATATCGGCGTAGTGGGGCCCGTGCGCACGGGTAAGTCCACCTTTATAAAAAACTTTATGCAAACGCTCATTTTGCCGCGCATAGAAGATGAAAACCGCCGCATGCGCGTGACCGACGAGCTCCCTCAATCGGGCGACGGCAAGACTATAATGACCACTCAGCCCAAATTCGTGCCCGAATCTTCCGTAAGGGTGGATTTGCAGGAGGGAGCGGGCGTAAACGTGCGCCTTATCGACTGCGTAGGCTACCCCGTAGAGGATGCCATGGGCTATACCGAGGGGGAGCGCACCCGCCTCGTCACCACCCCTTGGAGCGAGGAGGAGATGACCTTCGAACAAGCCGCCGAGCTGGGCACGCGCAAGGTGATATGCGACCACTCCACGATAGGCGTGATCATCACCACGGACGGCAGCATCACGGGCATAGACCGCGAAAGCTACCGCGCTCCCGAAAAACGCGTGATAGAGGAAATGCGCGCCTTGGGCAAACCCTTTACCGTGATTTTGAACACCAAATACCCGGAAAATACAGACGTAAAGCAATTGGCGGCCGCCCTAGAAGAAGACTACGGCGTGCCCGTGCTCGTCAAAAACGTGGCGGCGATGAAGGAGGGCGACTTTGCGGACGTGCTCTTAGGCGTACTCATGCAGTTCCCCGTAAGGCGGGTGGACTACGACATTCCCAAGTGGCTGTGCACCCTGCCGCGCGAGAGCGAAATCATGTCTAGCGTGCTTGAAAAAGTTAAGACATCCTCCGCATGCGCCGTTAAGATGGGCGACAGCGCCTGCCTAACCGCCGCTTTTGAAGGGGACGAGTACATCAAACTCGCCGCGGCAAAGACCGACTTCGGCACGGGCGTGATCACCGTATCACTCACTCCCGCGGACGGGCTCTTCTACCGCGTACTTTCGGAAAAATGCGGCGTGGAGATAGAGGACGACTACGCGCTCATCAACTATATCCGCCGCCTCACCTTTGCCAAGACGGAGTACGACAAACTGCAATCCGCCCTGGTAGAAGTGCAAACCGTCGGCTACGGCGTGGTCACCCCCGATATGTCCGACCTCGACTTGCAGCAGCCGCAGGTGGTGAAGAAGAACGGGCGCTACTGCGTCCGCTTAAAAGCCACCGCTCCCAGCCTGCACATCATGCGCGTGGACGTAGAAACGGAAGTATCCCCCATGTTCGGTCAGGAAGGGGACAGTGAAGAAGTCATCCGCAATTGGCTCGACACCTTCGGCGAGGACGGCGAAGGCATCTGGGATACCAACATGTTCGGCAAAACCCTATCCGCTCTCGCCAAAGAGGGGCTGGAAAACAAGCTCCGCACCATGCCCGGCGACGCACGCCTCAAATTGCGCAAGACCTTAGGGAGAATAGTAAACGAAGGCAAAGGCGGGGTGCTCTGTATATTGCTGTAAGCGAAAAGAATTTCAAAAAACGCGGAAGGGCAGCCTTCCGCATTTTTTATTTTCGCTTACTTGAGGGCACTCCATATAAGCCGCGAAAACAACTTAATATCTACGAATAATAGTAACATATTAAAAGCTAATGCATTCAAAATGCGCCTGCGGCACCGCAACTTTTGGAGAGCGTTTGCCGCTCGCGGCAAACAGTATCTCCAAAAATATCACGCGCCCTCTCGTCGCCTTGGCGGTTTGAGGGCGCATTTCACTTTTTGGCACACGAATAGTTGTTCATGGCATAATATAAGTGTATCTGCCAAAAAATATCACTTTTTACCTTCTGATAAAAGCGGCGTATTTATTTTTAGTATATGAAGGAAAAAAATATCACGATTTTTTCAAGTCGCTATCGCTTCGCAAACAATTACTTTGCGACTTGAAAAAATTATTCTCTAGTTTTTCCACGTCTTCGGCACGAACAGATTCTCAAACATCCTTATCGCGTACCTGTCGGTAAAAGAAGCGATATAGTCGCCCGCAACGCGGTCGCGGGGGTAGGAATCGAGCAGGGAGCGGTAAAATTCCGGCATATCTTCCGGGTGCTTCATGTAGTATTCAAAGAGCATTTCCAGCATGCGCGTGGCTTTTTTCTCCTCGCCCTTGGCTTCGGGATTGGTGTACACGCTCACGAACATAAA
>CALWKO010000034.1 GCA_944381275.1 uncultured Clostridia bacterium
CCGCGCTCCCGCGCCATCTCGCACAAAACTGAACGAAATCCACCTCGCTAAAAGCGAGCATTTTACAAGTGATATTTCGCACGAGAAAATAAACACATATCCGCTATAAATAGTTATATACGTAAAATGTGTTCTAACAGGGTTGGGGAAAGGTACTAATTTCAATGCAAAACAAAAACGCGCCGCCTTGGTGCGTTTTTGTTCGCCCTTCACCTTCGGAATGCCGTTCGTAACTGTATGTAACGGAAAATCTTGCACTCTCCCCCGCCTTGGCGGTTTGAGGGGCATAGTTGTGCTCGCCATACTTTTCAGGTATCGATAGTTTTCATGCGGATAAGTAATAAATGCTTTTTTAGGTATCGCAACATAATCTGCTGCCGCACAAAGAAATTTGTGGGGCAAATTTCCACTTTTGGCGTGTGATAAAGTTGTTGCGAAGAGAAAAAGCCTTGCGCTCCCTTTTGGTTGCTTCAAGGCTTTATAGTTTGTCAAGCCAAAAATATCACTTTTTTGGGGTGGATAAAGCGCGCTTATTTTTTTCCTTTATCCCCAAAAAAATCAACTCCAATTCCACCTCTCGCTCTCATCGATCACGACCTTGCCCTCTTGCAAGGATTTTTTCACGTCGATGACGCGCTGATTTTTCGAGCCTTTGAACTTCAAGTCCCATGAGCGCTGCGCTTGGATAAATCTGCCGTCCACAAGGGTGTCGAGCTGCTTGAGCAACTCTTCCGCGCCGTCCGCTTTGCCCTGCATAAGCTCTTCCCAGGTGAAACCGGTATAGCACGCCACTTCCTTTATCTTAGGGCATTCACGGCGCACGCGCTCCACCAGATGAGCGAGGGCGCGAGCTTGGCACATGGGCTCGCCGCCGCTCAAGGTGAGTCCGCTGAGCAAGGGATTCTTGTTGATGCCGGCGATTATCTCCTCTTCTTCCGCGTCCCTGCCGCCCGCAAAGTCGTGCGTCTGCAGATTGTGGCAGCCGGGGCAATGGTGGGGGCAGCCCTGCACGAACAGGGTATACCTTATGCCGGGGCCGTCCGTGATGGAGTCGGAGACCACGCCCGCTATGCGCAGCGTCATGATAAGGTGTGTTTTACGCGGTCGCGCTCTTCTGCGCGCTTGGCGTTGTTGAACCTATCCAGCGTGCCCACGAGATAGCCGGTTATTCTGCGAATGCGCTCGAACTTGACTTCGTCGCCGCCCTCGTGCCTGCCGCACTTGGGGCAAGTATCGCCGATGATGCCGCTATATCCGCACACGGGGTCGCGGTCGACGGGGTGGTTGATGGAGCCGTAGCCCACGCCCGCTTCCTTCATGCACTTGACCACGGACATAAACGCTTCCACGTTTGCGGCGGTGTCGCCGTCCAGCTCCACATAGGAGATGTGACCTGCGTTGGTGAGCTCGTGATAGGGCGCTTCTATTTTTATCTTCTCGTAGGCGGAGATGGGGAAGTATACGGGCACGTGGAAGGAGTTGGTGTAGTACTCCCTGTCCGTAACGCCGGGGATGATGCCGAATATCTTCTTATCTATGCGCACGAACCTGCCGGAAAGACCTTCTGCCGGGGTGGCGATGAGTCCGAAGTTAAGCCCCGTCTTTTTAGACATATTGTCCGTATAATCGCGCATAAAGCGCACTATCTCCAAGCCCAAATTCCTGGCTTCCTGGCTTTCGCCGTGGTGCTTGCCGATGAGCGCGACGAGCGTTTCCGCAAGTCCTATAAAGCCCACGGAGAGGGTGCCGTGCTTGAGCACTTCGCCCACCTCGTCGTCCGGGGAGAGCTTGTCGGAATCTATCCACACGCCCTGACCCATGAGGAAGGGGAAGTTGCGCACCTTCTTTTTGCTCTGAATTTTGAACCTGTCGAGCAGCTGGGTGCAGACGAGATCCATCTTGCGCTCCAACTCCTCGAAGAACCAATCGATGTTGCCGTTGCTGCGGATGGCTATCCTGGGCAGATTGATAGAGGTGAAGGAGAGGTTGCCCCTGCCGTAAGTTATCTCCCTGCTCTTGTCGTAGATATTGGACATGACGCGCGTGCGGCAGCCCATATAAGCCACTTCCGTTTCAGGATGCCCGGGCTTGTAGTATTGCTTGTTGAAGGGCGCGTCGAGGAAGGAGAAGTTGGGGAACAGCCTCTTTGCGCTCACGCGGCACGCCAGCTTGAACATGTCGTAGTTGGGGTCGTCCTCGTTATAGCTCACCCCCTCCTTCAGCTTGAAGATGTGGATGGGGAAGATGGGCGTTTCGCCGCAGCCGAGACCCGCCTCCTGCGCGAGCAGTACGTTTTTGATGACCATCCTGCCCTCGGGCGAGGTATCGGTTCCGTAGTTGATGGAGCTGAAAGGCGTCTGCGCGCCCGCACGGGAGTGCATGGTGTTGAGGTTGTGGATGAGCGCCTCCATTGCCTGGTAGGTGGCTTTTTCCGTCTCCTCATGCGCGTGTGCGGCGGCGAATTCCTTCACCTTCTTCCACACATCCTCCTTCACGTCCTTAAACATCTCGCGCTCGGCTTTGTCGAATTCCTCGTTTTCCGCAAGCGTGGGTTTAAGTCCCTTTTCGTCCTCCAGCTTTTTATATTCCGCCTTGATGTCGTCGTAGCCCGTCTTAGAGCCGTTGAGCAGCTCCAGCGCCTTTTCCACGTTCGACCAATACCTCTTTTTGTACGTCTTGGCAACGCCCGGGGCGAGCGAATAGTCGAAGTTGGGGATGCTCTGCCCGCCGTGCTGGTCGTTTTGGTTGGACTGAATGGCTATGCACGCGAGCGCGGCATAGCTTTGAATATCGTTGGGCTCGCGCAAAAAGCCGTGACCCGTGCTGAATCCGCCCTTGAACAGCTTGAGCAGATCTATCTGGCAGCAGGTGGTGGTCAGCGTGTAAAAGTCGAAATCGTGAATGTGTATGTCGCCGCTCTCGTGCGCCTTGGACTGCTCGGGAGGCAGGATGTACTTCTTGTAATAATCCTTTGCGCCCTCGCTGCCGTATTTGAGCATGGTGCCCATGGCGGTGTCGCCGTCGATGTTGGCGTTGTCGCGCTTCATATCGCTGTCGATGGCGTCGGTGAAGGTGAGCTCGTTATATATGCGCATGAGCGAGGTGTTCATCTCCCTCGTCTTGGTGCGCTCGGCGCGATAGAGGATATAGCGCTTGGCAACGCGCGCAAAGCCGTTGTCCATGAGCACTTTTTCCACCGTGTCCTGAATGTCCTCGATCGTAGGGCTGGAATCGGTAAACTTGTCGTTCAGCCGCTCCTCCACCTGATGAGCCAGGCGCTTGGCTTCGTCCGAATCCGCCCTGCCCACGCTGGACATGGCCTTTTCTATTGCGACTTCTATCTTGGAAATGTCGTAGGGAACTCTTCTTCCGTCACGTTTGATAATGGTTGTAAACATTCTCCGCTCCTCCACCATATGTTGTGCCCCAATAAAAAACAGAGTAGCTTATATTGTGGTCAAGATTTATCCTACCACATTACACCTTCACTGTCAAGGGATAAGTGCAAATAATTTGGGCGTACCATTTTTTTGTCTACAAGCGTAGGCTATAAAAATCAAGCATAAAAAAAAGGAGCCGCGTTCGGCTCCCGTATTTTTTTACAGATGATCACGGATTGAGCATGGTGAGCATATAGAGCAGCTGAGCGGCATAGTAGGTTATCGGCACCACCCACGCCTTTACGCTGGTGGGGATGACGCGCTTGTTGGAAAAGGCGGTAAAGCCGAGCACGCAGTCGGAGATGACGAACAGCACCGCCGCGCACAGCATCATTATCGAAGCGGGCGAAGCGTTTGAAACTATCATGGCGTTTATGCCCGCCGTCACGCCCAAGCCGAGCGAGGCGAAGTAGATGGTCATAA
Source organism: uncultured Clostridia bacterium (assembly GCA_944381275.1). Classification (GTDB taxonomy): domain Bacteria; phylum Bacillota; class Clostridia; order Christensenellales; family UBA3700; genus Alloclostridium. The sequence goes on from CALWKO010000034.1 coordinate 3,864, forward strand.
AGCCGCCCTGCACTTTATTTTGGAATATATTGGTCTTGGTGACGCCCACGGCGATATACGCTATAGGCATGATAAAGATGACGGGGATGAGGTAGAGCTTGAACTCAAAAGCCGTGAGCATGGCTACGGCGTAGGAGATGTGCCCCAGCAAAAAGCACACCACGCCCCACGCGTGCACAAAAGTGGCTTCCTTGCTGTCCTTAAACAGGCTGTCCACGCCCAAAAACAGGTCGCCCATCACGCCGAGCACGCCGCCGAGCAGGATGAACAAGCCGTAGACGCCTATCGCCGCCTCGTTGGCAAGCAAGGCAAAAATGCCCACGGCGATAAACGCCAGGGACGCGAGCGTTTTAAAGGACAGCTCCTTATAATATTGCTTGTTTGCGCTGTAATACGCTTTTATCAGGGCAAACAGGGAACAGATTCCCGTAAATACATATGCTGCAATTTCCATACACTCATTATATCAATCAAATTGCCTTGTAGTCAATAGTAAAACTAAAATACGCAAAAAAAGGCGAGGCTCCGCCCCGCCCTTTTCGCCTTAGTTAAAAAGCCTGTTTACCTCTTGAAGCAGCCCACCGCCGCGAACAAGCCGCCCGCGATCGCGCCGATCGAGGTGAGGTAGCAACCGATGCCCAAGTTCACGCCCGTTTCGCCGCCCGTTATACCTTCAAGCAAGCCGCTCAAAAATCCGTCCGTCGTTTCGGTGGAGAGCCCGGAAACTTGGCTTGCGGTGTAAGCTATCGCCGCCACGCCTATCGCCATGGTCACAACGCCCGCCAGGATGACGATTATGCGGAACAGGGTGATGCTGATGAGCTGCTTGATGATATACGCCACCGCAACCACGCAGATCGCCGCCACGGAAAGATAGCCCAGCGCCATTATAACTTTAGACACGTTATCTTCCGATCCGAGTTGGTCGGCGAGATCCGCCGCTTCCTTATAATCCGCAAGGGTACTGCCTTCCATGGTTTCCCCGCCCAATTTTACAACCGTCCAGTCCTGCGTTACGCCCACAATGGCGAGTATAGCGCAGATAGCCACAAGAGCCAGGCACACAAAGCCCAGCGTGCTCTTTTTAGCTTTTGCCATAATAAATCCTCCTTGAATTCCCTTCACGGGATTTTGCTCTGCCCTAATTATAGCAATACCATTTGAGAGTTGTCAATACCTTATAATAAAATAAAGTGACGATTTTTAATATAAACGTAGGCAAAATACGGGTATTTTGACGAGATATACTCACATATCCCGCATTTTTGCCGTGAATTTAACGAAAAAACCAACTTTTGCCTACAAAGCGGGGGCGGATTTTCCGCCCCTTCAAGGAGATATTAAAGTTATGATCACGGCGATATTAAAGGGTCACTTTGGTCACGTTGCCGGAAAAATCGATGACTATCACGCTGTCGCCGTAAACGGCGGGCGCGGCGAGTATGGGCGAACCTATCTCCGCCTTGGCTATGAGGTTGCCCTGCTTATTCAGCTTATACACCGCCCCGTCCATGCCGCCGAAGTACAGGCAGCCGTTCAGCTCCACGACTCCGCTCTGCACCTGCTTGCAGCCCGGTTTGGTGTAAGGAGTGCTGCTCACCAAGGCTCCGCCCACGTCGGTAAAGTTCCATTCAAGTTCAAGCAACTTCAAGTTCACCGCCGCAACGCCGCTCTCCGCCGTGCCCAGATATACCGTATCGCCGGAAATGTACGGGATCGCCGCCGTATCGAAATTGAGCCCTTCTAGGGCGGCGCTGCGCACGACTTTGCCGCTCTTCGGGTCGAGTTCCAGAATGCTCGCGGAAGTGGTGACGTATATCCCGCCCTCGTAGATGAAGGGGGTGGAAGTGCGGTAACGTATGCCGTCGCCGTCGTTGCTCCACATGCGCTTGCCGCTGCCCTTGTCGTAGGCGATGAGCTCGTCCCAATGCGAACCCACGAGCAGCAGATCGCCGCACACCACCATCCTGGTGGGGGAAGAATTCGCCCTGTCGTTGCCGCTCTCCCACACGAGCGAGCCGTCGGAGAGGTTGAGGCACACGCTCTTTTGCGCGCCGCCGCAGTACACCTTATCGCCCTCCGCTATCACGTTCAAGCCGGTGTTACGCACGGCGGAGAGGCGGGTATCCGTGCTCCAAACGAGTTCCCCGCTGTCCGCGTCCAGGCAGTAGACCAAGCCGGTAATGTCCTGCGCGAGCAGTTTGCCGTCCTCAGTCAAGAACATGGAGTTGCGCACGGAATTTTTCGTGGCGTAAGTCCACACCTTTTCACCCGTGTCCGCATTGAAGGCGGAGATATTGCAATCCTTCGGCCAGCCGTCGTCCGCCGTGGCGGTATATACCGTATTTCCGTTCACTATCGGTTCGGCGAAGTAGCCGTTTCCGCCCGCGTTCACCGTCCAGTCGTATCCGCCCGCAGGAGACGCTCCCTTAAAGTCGTAATAGTACATATCGGAAGATACCAGCTCTCCGCCGCTCATCGTCACACTGCGCACTGCGGGCACGGTGGAATCTATCCCGCCGCCGCTCGGCTGACCCGTGCAGATATTAAAAGCTCCGCACTCCGTTTGATACATCAAATTATAGTGCCAATGCCCGTATATCCAGGCTACCAAGCCGTATTCCTTCAAATCCAGCTTGCCGCCCAAGCCGTAGCTCACCTCAAAGCCGTCCTCGTCCGACGTGCAGTAATCGTGGTTGAACATGACCACCTTCATATCGGGGTCGGTGTTTTCTAAATCGTTCTTCACCCAGCGCCATACGTCCGCGTTGGTGTATCTGCCCAAATAGTCCACGCCGTGCACCATGGGGGTGACCACATAGTGGATGTTCCCCACCTCGAAGGAGTAGCACACGGGGCCGTAGATGCTCTCGAAGTACGCCTCGCCGTAGCCGCCCCAATTGATGTAGTCGTGGTTGCCTATGGCGTAGCGCACGGGAGCGGGCATGTTTTCACTGTTCATGCCGGAAAGGTGGGTGCGCAAGCCGTCCTCGTAACATATGTCGCCCGTGTGCATGATAAACGCCGCGCCCGTGTCCTCGGCGGCAGCCTTGACGTTTTCTATCCACTCGCCCACGCCGCCGGAGCCCACTTCGCTGTCCGCAACTTGCAGGAAGGTGTGATCGGTGTAATCTCTATCAGACTTTTCCAAAACGAAGTCGTAGCCCTCCTTGGCGTCGGTCACTTCTATGTAATAATCCTCCGTCCAATACCCCGTGGGGATGGTGACGGTGACGAACCTGTCCTTCAGCCAGCCGTCCATGACGTAGTGCCCGTCCTCGTCCGTCTTGACCACGTCCTTGCCGTTGGTCACGCTCACGCCCGCCATGGGCGCGCCGCTGCCGTCGGTGACGTACCCGGAATATCTGTCGTTTTTTGCCGTGAAATATATGCCCGCGGCAACGCCCGCAGCCAAGATCAAAATGCCTATCGTCAAAAGGATTGCGGCAAGAATCTTCTTGTTTTTGTCTTTCATAATGCTCCCCGAAAACTTTAATCGATACCATTATAAAATCAAAGCCGCCCTTTGTCAATACCGAATAAAGGGGAAATTAAGCTCGCGCGCGCGCGCAAACCGCCCGCGCCCCTTGACGAACGCCCGCCCAAGGGTATAAAATTGAAGTATGAAAAAAATGTTGCGCACCCTCGCCCTTGCGGCGCTCATACTCGCCCTCATCTTCTGCCTTGCCGCGTGCAAGACGGATGAAGAAATTGCGCCCGAGCAGCCTGAACAAAGCGAGCCCGCCGCGCCCGAACAAGGTGAGCCCGAGCAGCCCGCCTATCCGGAAAATTACACCTTCTATTTAGAGCAGGAAGGATGCTCCTACTCCTCGCCCGAACGCATAACCTACCGCTCTCAGATAACGGGCACCGACCGCCATGCCACGATAGTTCTGCCCGCCGACTACGACGAAAACGTTCGCTATCCCGTGCTCTATCTGCTGCACGGGCTGAGCTGTGACGACACCTCCTGGACGGGCGATATATACGGTTTTCCCATGAACGCGCACGTCATTGCGCAAAACGCCCGCCGCTTCGACGGCGCGAGCGCGATGATAATCGTGTGCGTGAACAGCCTTATCAATGCGGACGAAAGTCAGCCGAGTTGGTCTTCCCCCGACCTCACCGCCACCTACGACCTCACGGGGCGCGAACTTATCGGCAGCCTGATGCCCTACATCAACTCGGCCTACTCCACCCTCACGGACAGGGCGAGCACCGCCGTCGCCGGCTTTTCCATGGGCGGCAGAGAGGCTATCCTTACCGCCTTCGCCTACCAGGACGTCTTCGGCAGCGTGGGCGCGTTCTCCTCCGCCTCCTTCGGCGATAACGTCATCTCCGCCTCCTCCTACGTCCCCGACCTCACCTTGAGCGGCGAACCCTTCGACTACGTGCAAATCACCTGCGGCAGTTTAGACACCTTGGCGCCCGTGAGCAAAAACCTCGCCGCCAAGCTGCAAGCCGCCGGTCAGGAAGCGACCTACTCCACCCCTCTCGGCATGCACTCCCCCACCGTGTGGCGCACCGCGCTGAACGATTTTGTGAAGAATATTTTTAAGTGAAAACCGCATTAAAAAAGGCGGCACGCGCCGCCTTTGTTTTTTGCCGCCGAGCGGAGGGTCTGCTGCTCGGCGGGCGGGTGATTTGCTTGATTACAGCAAGGACTTGTAGAGGGCGATGATGTCCTCCTTGGTGGGGTCCTTGGGGTTGCCGGGGCGGCAGGCGTCGTCCATGGCGGATTGGGCGAGGAAGTCGAGGTCTTCTTCCTTCACTATCCCCTTCAAGTCCTTGGGGATGCCCACGTCGGCAGAAAGCTGCGCCACGGCGTCGCAAGCCGCTTTGCGCGCTTCTTCTGTGCTCATCTTGTCGGTGCCGGCAACGCCCATGGCTTTGGCGATGTCGCGGTACTTATCGCCCGTGGCGTCCGCGTTATAGCGCATGACGGTGGGCAGGAGTATGGCGTTGGCTACGCCGTGAGGCGTGTCGTACACCGCTCCTAGGGCGTGCGCCATTGAGTGGACGATGCCCAAGCCCACGTTGGAAAAGCCCATGCCGGCGACGTACTGACCCAGCGCCATGCCCTGCCTGCCTTCCGCTTCGTTCTTGACGGCGGAGCGGAGGGAGCGGGAGATTATCTCGATGGCTTTGAGGTGGAACATATCGGTGAGCTCCCACGCGCCTTTGGTGATGTAACCTTCGATGGCGTGGGTGAGCGCGTCCATACCCGTGGCGGCGGTGAGCCCCTTGGGCATGGTGGACATCATATCGGGGTCGATGACGGCTACTACGGGGATGTCGTGGGGATCTACGCACACGAACTTGCGCTTTTTCTCCACGTCGGTGATGACGTAGTTTATTGTGACTTCCGCCGCGGTGCCCGCCGTGGTGGGAACGGCGATGATGGGCACGGAGGGGCGCTTGGTGGGAGCGGTGCCCTCCAGGCTGCGCACATCCTCGAATTCGGGGTTGGCGATGATGATGCCTATCGCCTTGGCGGTATCCATGGAAGAGCCGCCGCCGATGGCGATGAGGTGATCTGCGCCGCTCTTTTTGAAAGCGGCAACGCCCGTGAGTACGTTTTCTATCGTGGGATTGGGCTTTATCTCGCTGTAAAGTTCATAGGGTATGCCCGCGCCCTTCAAGACGTCCAGCACCTTATCCGTCACCTTGAACTTGACAAGGTCGGGGTCGGAGCACACGAACGCCTTTTTAAGCGCTCTGCGGGTGACTTCGCCGGGGATCTCTTTTATCGCGCCCGCGCCGTGATAACTCGTTTCGTTGAGTACTATTCTGTTTGCCATAATTCTTCTCCTTTTTATTTTAAGTCAAGGAAGTCCTTGCGGTAATTCTTCACGCCGAAGAGCTCAAGCAGTTTGAGCATGTCTTCGTCCTTGATGGTGTTCTTGCGCGGCAGGTGTGCGGTGAGCATGTAGATCTGCGCCGCCTTTTCCACCGTTTCGATGAGTCCGAAGGTTTCGTCCAGCGTCTTGCCCGCGCCGTAAATGCCGTGCATAGCCCACACCACCAGGCGGAATTCTTCCATCTTCTTGGCGGTGGCAACGCCTATTTCGCTCGTGCCGCACAGCATCCAGGGCAGTACGCCCACGCCCTCCGGGAAGACGACGATGCATTCGGTGCACATCTCCCAAAGGGAGTGAGTGAAGGATTTTTCATCCAGCGGGTGCACAAAGTTCATGGCGAGCGTGTAGGTGGGATGCGAGTGCATGACCACGCGGTTTTCCGGGTCCGCCTTAAGGCGGGCGATGTGGCTCATCATGTGAGCGGGGAACTCGCTGGTGGGTCTGCCGCCGTCCTCAAAGCCCCAAAGCAGGTGCACTTTTTCGCCGCCCTTGCCTATCCTCACGATACCCAGGTTGACGGCGGGGTCCTTTTCCACGTTCTTGAAGTACTTGCCCGTGCCGGTGACGAGGAAGATCTTCCCCTCAAGCGGAGAAAGGTCCACCTCCTCCTTGTTCACGCCCATGACGGGGATCTCACGAACAGTCTTTTCTATATCCAAATATTCCTTAACTTCCTCTTCTTCCAGCATATAGCTGATGTTGCCGCCGTTGCGCTCGTCCCAGCCCAGGCGGTACATGTTGGAAGCGGTAGCGCACATTTCGCGCATGAAGCGCGCGTTCAAAATATCCTTCATCTCTTGCTAAGCTCCTCTTTTTCGTATTTGCTTATTTGCTCGTAATATCTCTCTTCCTTGCCCTGCCTCTTCAGGTATTCCGCCCACACGGCGCCGTAAGGCAAGTCCTTTAACCTCTCGCTCTCCGCCATTAGGCAGGTGAAGCTCCCTTCGTCCTGCAGCTTGGCGAGTTTTGCGTGCGGCATGAGCAGGGCCTGAAGCAGCGCCTTTTGCATACTCCTCTCGCCCGTCACCCACGCGGACAGCCTGTTTATGCTCGCGTCGAAGTAGTCTAGCCCGATCATCACCTTATCCAGCGCGTTGCAGCGCACTATCTCCTTGGCGATCTCCTTGATCTCGTCGTCCAGGATGACCACATGGTCGGAATCCCACCTGACGCCGCGCGTGACGTGCAGCGCCAGCTTGTCGTAAAATGCGAGCAGCGCGGGGATCTTGTCCGAAACGTACTCGAGCGGATGATAGTGCCCGTTGTCGAGCAGGCAGCATATGCCGTTCTTGGCGGCGTAATTTTGGTAGAACTCGTTGGAGCCGACGGTATAGCTCTCCACGCCTATGCCGAACACCTTGCTCTCCACGGCGACCACTGCCTTATCTCTATTATAGCCGCAGGCGAGGATCTTATCAAGACTGTCCTTCAAGCGCAGCCTGGGGGTGAGCCTGTCTGCCGGTACGTCCTTGAGCCCGTCGGGGATCCAGATGTTCACCAGGCAGGGCGAGCCCATCTCGTCTGCGAAATATTCGGCGATTTTAAGGCAGGCTATGCAATGGTCCACCCAAAACTTCCTCACCTCTTCGTCGGGAGAAGATAATGTCAAGCCGCCCTTGACCATGGGGTGGGAGAACATGGTGGGATTGAAGTCGATGCCGTCCAGCTTGAGCTCCTTGGCGAACTTCACCCAGGGGGCGAAGTGTTCGGGGCGGTAGGCGTTCCTGTCCACATTTTCACCGTTCAAAATTGCGTAACTCGCGTGCAAATTCAGCCTAAGTTTGCCGGGCATGAGAGAAAACGCCTTGGCGATGTCCTTCTTCAATTCCTCGAAGTTCCTCGCCCTGCCCGGGTAGTTGCCCGTAGTTTGAATGCCGCCGGAGAGGCTGCCCGCGCCGTCTAAACCGATGACGTCGTCCCCCTGCCAGCAGTGCACGGAAACGGGCACCTCGGCGAGTTTCTTCATAGCCTCTTCAGTATCTATCCCTTCTAAGGCGAATTGTTCTTTTGCCAAATCGTATGCCGTCATATACTTATCTCCTTTATGTCGAAAGATTTGCTTATCATCCCGCGCGCGGCTTGAATATCCTCTATCTCCCCGCTTGCAATCATCTGCATTATTATGTTGCCCGCCGCAGTGGCTTCGGCAGGTCCCGCGAGCACTTTTTTGCCCGTGGCGCGGGCGGTGAGTTCGTTGAGCAGATTATCCCTGCTGCCGCCGCCGATTATGTTTATCGTAGAGAAGGTTTCGCCCGTGCCCTTTTCCAACTCCTCCACCGCCTTTGCGTAGCACTGCGCCAAGCTGTCGTATACGGTGCGCACCAGCTCGGGCATGTGCATCACCCTGCCCGCCGCGGCGCATATCTCGCGGCACATATTCTCCGGGGAGAGGAAGCGCTTGTCGTTCACGTCGATTATCACGCCCTTTGCCTTGCGCGCCCACTTTTCCATCTGCGCAAAGGCGGGCTCGCCCTTAATTGCCACGTTTTCCGGCGCGATATAGCCCGCGGCGGAGATGGCGCCGTTAAATATGCCGGTAACTATGCCGCCCGCGGCGGTGATAATGACGGAGTATGCGGACATGGCAAGTCCGTCGCAGCGGAAGCCGTTTTTCCACTCCAAATGGTCGAGGGTATCGGCAAACAGCGCCATGAACACATAAGCGCACGGCAGGCCGCCGATGTTCTTAATAAACTGCCCCACCAGCACCACGGGCATATTGGAAGGGGCTATCCAGCATATCGCGCTGCCAATCGCATACACCACAAAGCCCATGGCGGTGAGGTTTTTCTTGCCCAGCTTTTTTGCGAGCGGCCACACGGCGAAGATGCCTATACCCATGGGGATGCCGCCCAGCACGGAAACGAGCGTCTGCGTTGACCCGTCTGAATATGTACCCAGCACATAGTTGCAATAGTAAGGCAGAGCCATGTTTTTAAGCTGCGTTGTTACGGTATAAAGCAGGAAGTACCCCAAAAGCAACAGCATGAACTTATCCGTGAATATAGCCTTGAACTGCACGGATATGGGCACCTTCTTCTCCGCAGCGTCGCCGCCTTCCAGCGTGACGCGCTCTTTTGTGAAATAATATTCCACCAGCGTGAGCGGCAGCGTTATGCACGAGAGCACGCTCATGCAGATTATCCACAAATTTTGGCTGGTGCCCAGCGAGGGCATGATCGCCATGGGGAAGATGAGCGCGACCACTATGCCGCTCATCATTATCGAGCTTATGTTGTTGAAAACGGCGAGCACGCCCCTTTGATTTGTGTTACGCGTGGAGAGCGGCACCATCAAATTGTGACTCATGTTATAGATGGTGAACGCCACCGAGTAGAACAGATTGTAAGAGATCATCACCCATATAATCTGCAAGGTTACGTTTCCGCTCGGCACCACAAAGAGCAGAACTCCCGTCACCGCTACCAGCGGCGCGGAGAGCAGCAGCCAAGGGCGCGCCTTGCCCTGTTTGGTGCGCGTCCTGTCTATCACCGCGCCCATGATGACGTTGGTGACGGCGTCGATTATCTTTGAAATTATCGGGAAGATAACCAAGAACATGCCGCCCCACACGCCGCCCAAATGGAGCACGTCCGTGTAGTACTGATTGAGATAAGTCGCCAAAACCGCGTTGAACAGCAATGCGCCGCAAGGACCCAAAAGGTAGCCCAGCCACTTTTCCTTTCCCTTCACGTTTTGCGAAGTTACTTTGCTGTTGAACACAGCGCCCGACAACATTTTCCCCGTCGTCATAACTTTTCCTCCGACCCGTTTATTTTAGTACTTTATCTTGCCGATAAAGCATTTAATGCCTTTTAATGTGTGCCCGTTTGCAAAGTGCATAAAGCCCTGAGCAAAGTTATAAGGGCAGCTCGTCCCCGCGGACATGCTCATCGTTATCAAGGAGTTGGATTCCAAAATCCTCTTCAAAAACAGCGCGCCCTTCAAGGTGTTCTCCCTCTCCGCGCCCTCGGGCATCCTGAGCGCCTTTTTCCTCTGCGAATCCGCCACGGAGAGCACCGCTTTGAATATTATCCTGCCGAGCAGTTTGCCCTCCTTCAAATCGGAAAACCTCGACTCCATGGTTATCGGCGTGTGCGGCGCGGGCGCGGGAATTTTAATGCCGCTCATCCGCTCGAATATCTCGTTTGTCACGTCCAGCTTTGCGCCCTCATAAGCCTGCTGCACCTCGTTATCCGCCCTCTTCGGCTTGTCGCCTTCAAGGGTGATAACCTGCTCAAGCAGCATCGTTTCGCAGTCGCGGCATATCTGCAAGGCATACTCGCCGCCCTGCAGCGTCCAGCCTTTTTCCGTGTCGTAATATCTCAAATCGTCCTTTTCCGCGGTGAGCTTTACTTCCCTCTCCGCTCCGCTCTCCAGGTCGACTTTTGCAAACGCCTTCAAGGCGCGCTCTTCCTTATATATCCCTTCCTTGGGTGCGGATACGTATAGCTGAACCACTTCGGCGCCCGCCCTAGTACCCGTATTTTTCACGGTACAGGTGACTTCCAGCTCGCCGCCCTTATCCGCAACTTTCATATTCGATATATCAAAGCTCGTATAGGAAAGTCCGTATCCGAAGGGATGGCGCACCTTCTTCTTCGCGGTGGTATAGTACCTGTACCCCACGAATATGCTCTCCTTGTAGACGTCTATACGCCCCTTTCCGAACTCGTCCCCAAAGGGCACGTCCTCGTATTTCATCGGCATGCTCTCCGCCAGCCGTCCGGATGGGTTCGCCCTGCCGAATATCAGATTTGCGCACGCCTTTCCGCCGCTTTGCCCGGGCAGATACATATTGAGCACCGCGCTTACGCCCTCTTCAAAGTCCATCTCTATCGGCGAGCCGCCGAACAGCACGACAACTACCTTCTTGCCCGCCTTTACGAGCGCGTTTATAAGCGCGAGCTGATTTGCCGGCAGGCGCATGCTCTCGCGGTCGGCGCCCTCGCTCTCCGCATAGTCGGTGAGCCCCGCAAACACGAGCACTTTTTCGTATTTACCGCTCGCCGCTATAGCCGCTTCGAGTACGTCCTCTTCCGTATCTATCTTGTTTTCGCGGTAGCCGCGCTCGAAGGTATACTTTACGCCCATATCGTCAAAAGCCTTCTTGGGGGTAGTGAGGCGTGTGGGATTTATCATGGAGCTGCCCGCGCCCTGATAGCGCATCTTTTCAAACAAATCGCCCGTTACAAATATCTCCTCACCCTCGTCGAGCGGCAATATTCCGTCGTTTTTCAGCAGCACCGCGCAATCTTCGGCAATCTCGCACGCCAGGCGGTCGTTTTCTTCAAAGTCGCAATCGTCCGGCAGCTTCTTGCACCACCTCTCCCACATGTTCAGCACGTTTTCCGCCGCCTTGTCCAGGTCGGCTCTATCCAGCGTGCCGTCCTTCAATCCCTCTGATATCCACTTGCGGCAGACGGCGGTATCTCCCGGCATTTCCAAATCAAGACCCGCCCTAAGAGCTTCATTTCTGTCGTGCATGGCTCCCCAATCGGTCATTACCACGCCGTCAAAGCCCCACTCTTTGCGCAGCACGTCGGTGAGCAGCCGCTTGTTCTGCGCGCAATATGTGCCGTTTATCTTGTTGTAGGCGCACATCACGGCGGCGGGTTTACTCTCCTTTATCACCCTTTCAAATACCTTCAAATATATCTCGCGCATGGCGCGCATATCAGCTACGCTGTCCGCGTTGAAGCGGTAGTTCTCCTCGTTGTTCAGGGCAAAATGCTTTACGCAAGCGCCCACTCCGCCCGACTGTATTCCCTTCACTTCCGCCGCCGCCAGCTTGCCGGCGAGGCAGGGATCTTCGGAAAAATATTCAAAATTCCTGCCGCACAGGGGATTGCGCTTGATGTTCGCACCGGGGCCCAGAATGATATGCACGCCGTACTTGTGCGCTTCGCGCGCCATGGCTGCGCCCATCTTAAAGAGGTTCTCCTCCCTCCAGCCGCTCGCCGTGGCGGCAGCCGTGGGGAATGCCGTGGCGGGAGCGCTCGCAGTAACGCCGTTGTCCCCCGCCTCGCCCTGCACGCGCAGACCGTGCGGCCCGTCGGACATGCGCACCGCGCCCACGCCCGCTTTGGGCAGCGCCCGCGTATACATAAAATTATGCCCGGCGACAAGCGCCGCCTTTTCTTCATCGGTGAGTTTTGATAGAATTTCTTTAACGCTCATAATCCCCTCACGGTTTTTCCTAATGATATTGTATCAAAACGCACGGGCAAATTCTTGCATTTTCGTAAGATAAATGATATAATTGTAACAACTTGGAGGGATTATGAACCAATCGGACTTGAACTACCTTTGCGGAATAATCGGCGGAATGTGCGGCATCCCCACCCGCCTTTACAAATCGGGCAAGCCCGTATTCATTCACAACGCGGTGGATCTTCCCGCCGACCCCATAGTGCTGTGCAAGGACGAGATCATGGCGGTAACGGGGCATGTGGGCTATTACGTCACGCCCGATTTCTTCTATTACGGCATAATAAATTATAAGGATTACAAATTGGTGATAGGCCCCGCCCGCCAGCTTTACGACGACCAAACGCTGAGCGACCTCGCCTTCCGCTTAGACATTCCGCCGGAAAAGACGGCTCAATTCACCGCGGGCATGAAGTCTATCATCTCTATGCCTTTGGAGAGCATCCTGCAAGTTATGATAGCCATGAACTTTGTGCTGAACAAGGAAAAACTCGGGCTTGAGGACGTGGTTATCTACGACGAAGACCAAGAGCGGCTGCGCCAAGCCATGGAGCGCGAGCAGCTGAACAAGACGATAAAGCAGTTCGACGCGGCGGGCGACGCCGTTCAGCACAACACCCTCGCCACCGAGCAGACGATAGTCAACATCGTGCGCAAGGGGGACGTGCAGGCGCTGGACGAGTGGGCAAAGCGCGCCCCCGCCTCCAATGCCGGCATAATGGCAATGGACCAATTAAGGCAGGTAAAGAACACCTTTATCGTGTCCGCCACCCTCACCTCGCGCGCCGCCATACGCGGAGGCTTAGACATAGAAGAAGCCCTCACCCTCAGCGATTCCTACATCCAAAAGTGCGAGCTGATAAACAACATCTCTCAGCTCACCAACCTTCAATTCCTCATGGTGCGCGACTTCACTCAGCGAGTTAGCAAGGTGCGCTTCGGCGGCAAATCCAAACTCGCCCTCGAGGTGGTCAACTACGTCCGCCGCCACCTCTCCGAACCCGTCACCGCGGAGCACATCGCCGACCACCTTTACATGAGCCGCCCCTATCTTTCCAAAAAATTCAAAGAAGAAACGGGCGAAACGCTCACCGACTTCATTTTAAAGGAAAAACTGCAAGAAGGCTGCCACCTGCTCGCCCACACGCAAAAATCTCTTGCCGCCATCGCCTCCTACCTCGGCTTTTCCTCGCAAAGCCACTTCGCCCGCACCTTCAAAAAATACCTCTCCCTCACCCCCATGGAATACCGCCGCAAGCACTCCTAGCCGCAAATAAACAATTTTGTCACGCCTGCAAATTTACACCGCAAAAACAATTGACATGCGCCCTTTTATCCATTATAATAATTAGGCAATTGAATTTGCGCCCCGCTCCGCCAACGCTCGGCAGGGTCGACGCGTTAAGCAAACAAAATATGCTGCTATGGCTCAGCAGGGTCGACGCGTTAAGCAAACTTGCCTGCGGCAAGTTTGTAGCCAAAGACGGCGCAGAGCTGTGCTCAAGCCCGGCAGTGCACGTCCTTGGTAAGGAATAACTTAGGGCGTCACGAGGTAGCCGAACCCTCTCCCAAACCGGCACTAATGTAAATATGCTGCTATGGCTCAGCAGGGTCGACGCGTTAAGCAAACTTGCCTGCGGCAAGTTTGTAGCCAAAGACGGCGCAGAGCTGTGCTCAAGCCCGGCAGTGCACGTCCTTGGTAAGGAAAAACAGGCAGCGCTGACAGGGGCGCCGAACCCCTCCGAAATCGGCACAAAACTTAATATGCTGCTATGGCTCAGCAGGTAGAGCACGTCCTTGGTAAGGAAAAACAGGCAGCGCTGACAGGGGCGCCGAACCCCTCCGAAATCGGCACAAAACTTAATATGCTGCTATGGCTCAGCAGGTAGAGCACGTCCTTGGTAAGGAAAAACAGGCAGCGCTGACAGGGGCGCCGAACCCCTCCGAAATCGGCACAAAACTTAATA
>CALWKO010000035.1 GCA_944381275.1 uncultured Clostridia bacterium
GGCCGAAGGGGCTCCCCTGCTAAGGGAGTAGTACGGGAAACCGTAGCGAGGGTTCAAATCCCTCTTTCTCCGCCAAGAGAAGGACTGTGAGTAATTCATAGTCCTTTTTTGGTTTTAGATGTCCTTCTCTTGGCGGAGAAATAAAAAATATGTCCAAAACCGCACAAGCGGTATAATAAAAAATTTTTTGTATTGAAAAGGGCGGGAATATAAGGTAAAATAATGGCGGAGGGAAATATGAGAAGAAAGGCGGCAGCCGTCCTTGCGGCGGCGGTGTTAGCGGCGGTTTTGGCGTGTATGCTGTGCGGTTGCGCAAGCGAGTATACGGAGCAGGATCTGCCGGAAAAGGCGGGGTATGTGCGCACGCAGGACATACACATCCGCGACGTGGGCATATTAGCCCACGAGGGCAAGTATTATATGTACGGCATGTATACTTGTTCGGTGGAGGACGGCGGACTGCTATGTGAGCGAGGACTTGCAATATTGGCAAGGACCTTACGACGTATTTTTGAAGGATTGGTATCCTGAGTTTGAGGATACGAGCTGTTATTGGGCGCCCGAATGTCATTATTATAATGGAAAGTTTTATCTGTTCGGCACGTATCAATCGGCGGAAACGGGCAGGCGCGGCACGTCGGTATTTGCGGCGGAAAGTCCGCTGGGACCTTTTGAAGAGTGGTCGGAAGGGCACATCACTCCGCACGAGTGGAACGCGATAGACGGCACTTTATATGTGGACGAAGAGGGGAATCCTTGGATGGCTTTTGTGCACGAGTGGGTGGACGAAGGTGAAGGTTCGATGTGCGTGGTGCGCCTCAGTGAAGATTTGAAGAGCACGCAGGGGGAAGTAAAGACCATATTTTACGCAAAGGATCCGCTGTGGTCGAACAACAAGGTCACTGACGCGCCCTGGCTTTACATGACGAGCGGCGGGGTTTTGGTGATGATTTGGTCCAATTCCGATCTTTTAGATAACTATGCCGTGGGCATTGCTTACAGTGAAAGCGGCAAGATAGACGGGGAGTGGAAGCACCGCGCCTATCCGCTCTACCAAAAGGGTACGCGCTTTGCCGAGGACGGCGGGCACGGCTGCATATTCACCGATTTCAACGGGAATTTGGTGCTGGCATTCCACTCGCCCGGGTTTGTCAAGGAGGGCGATCATCCCGAGCGAGTGCGCTTTTATAAGTTGGAAGATACGGGCGACAGTTTGAAAGTTGCGGGGCAGTTGTTCTGATCTGCCGTAAAATGGTATGGAAAAAGGCGGCGCGTGCCGCCTTTTTCCTTCGGGAGGAGGTGTGGTTATTGTTCTTGCGTTTCTTCGTTCAAAATCTTATCCGTAATGGTGAGGATTTGGAAGGAATACTTCGCCTTGGACTTTTTGAGGATGGCTTTGTAGATGGGGTAGTTCACGCTCGCCATAACAATGCCTACAACGCCCACTGCTATGCCCACAGCCATCATGGCGGCGGTGGCGGGGGCTATCACGTGCATGGCAAGGCACATACCCGCGCCCAGCACGAGGGCGGCTATCACGCCGAAGGTGTAGGCGAACGCCTCTGCGGGGCGTTTTGCCTTAGCGTCCAGCTTGCGCAGCTTTTCGTAGTCTGATTCCGTATGTTCGGAATAGTTTTCCTTGATTTGCCTTACTTGATCGATGTTTTCCATAATATACTCCTTTTGGGGATGTCCCCTTTGTTTTTTACAAGTATATTATGGCGGGGAAATGTTTCCGTATTATTGCGCTTTTATTGTAAATAGGTAATAAAATTGTTAAAGTTTTGTTACTCCTCACGAGCGTTCTCGTCTTTGCCCAGGATGCTGTCGCAAAGCGCGATTATCTCGCCGGAATATTTTTTCTTTAATTTTTTGAAGATGAGGCGGTATACGGGGCAGGCGATAGCCATTATCGCGGCGCCGGCTATGCCGACTATAATGCCGGCGATGAGCCTATTCCACTCCATAGCCAAGGTCATGCCCAAGCCGAATATCAAAAGTCCCGCTATTCCTATTATTACGGATACGGCGGCGGGGACGGCGTGCACTTTTTTATTCAAATGCATGAGGCGCTGTTTTTCCGCGCTCGCTTTATCCTGCGGCGCGTAGATGCTGCGTATGCTCTCTACCTGTTTGCGTTCGCCTGCGGTGGGGGCGGAGTAATTATATTCGAATTTATCTTCCTTCTTCATAGCTGTTCTCCTTCAAGCGCTTTGCCGCTTGGATGATCATTATCACGGCTATAGCCATGGTGAGCACGGTTATCACTATCCCCATCACGTGGGTGAGGGTGGTCAGCTCGCCCGAGGTGCCGAAGACGGCTATCATCGTCACCTGCAAGGACATCACGGAAACGAGCGCGTCCGTGAGGTTTATGTTCCTTAGGCATTGCAGGGAGGGGTCGTGCAGCTTGCCCGTCTTTTTCACGTTCACTATCGCCAATATCACCTTATAAAAGGTATAGGCGGCTATGGCTATTGCCATTATCTCCCCGGTACTTGTGATCTTTTCCGTGACCATCTCCGCTACGGCGTAGATGAGCGCCGTTTCGAATACCACCAGCGATATGCCGCAGGCGAGATACATCTTCAGCTTGGCTTTGCCTTGCCGTTTTTCTTCAAAGCGCCTGCCTATCTGCCTGTTCGCCGTGAGCATGCCCGTGCGCAGCGCGCCCAGGGCGAAATAGTATATCGCCATAGAACCGTACCACATTGAAGCGTACGCCACGGCGGCGGCGATGTTC
The DNA here is from genome assembly GCA_944381275.1 of uncultured Clostridia bacterium. Classification (GTDB taxonomy): domain Bacteria; phylum Bacillota; class Clostridia; order Christensenellales; family UBA3700; genus Alloclostridium. The sequence goes on from CALWKO010000035.1 coordinate 2,744, forward strand.
GCGCCCACGTTTATCAAGTTGATTATGGCGGCGAGTATGGCAAAAACGCGCGTTCTGAACGCGTAATCGCTCCAAAACCTGCCGCTCGGCTTACGCATTTTCCTCCGCCTTCCTCAGCCTTACGGTGAATGTGCTGCCTTCGCCCGGCGCGCTCTCCACGTTTATTTCTCCGCCCAGGATGTCCACCACCTTCTTCACGAGCGCGAGTCCCAAGCCGTTGCCCTCGCTCGAATGAGAGGTGTCGCCCTGGTAGAATTTGTCGAAGATATGCGCGCCCGTTTCCGCGTTCATTCCGCAGCCGTCGTCCTTCACCGTTAGGGTGATGAAGCGGGGGGAATCCTTTAAGGCGATAAAGATGTTGCCGCCCTCCGGGGTGAATTTAATCGCGTTTGAGAGCAGGTTATTCCACACTATCTCCAAAAGTCCCACGTCCGCGGGGGTGATTATGTCGTCTATGTCGCAGTCGAAGTTGAGGCGCTTTTTTTCGAAAGTATCTTCCAGCTGCACTATGCGTTCGCGCAGAAGTTCGCTCACGTCCGCCATCTCCGGCTTGGGCAATATCTCCCTGTTTTCCAGCTTGTTCAGGCTCAAAATGTTGGTGACCAGGTCGGAAAGGCGTTTAGCAGCCCCCTCGAGCACGGCGGCGTATTCGCGGCGCGTATCTTCCGGCAGGGCGGGATTTTTTATCGCCGAGGCATAGTTGCGGATGACGGCGAGGGGCGTTTTTATCTCGTGGGAAACGTTGGCGATAAAGTCGTTGCGGAATATCTCCGTTTTGGAAAGTTCCGCCGCCAAGGTGTTGACGTTGTCCTTGATGAGGTCGAAGGAGTTGTAATCTTCAAAGGCGTGCGAGGGGGTGAGCTTTGCTGAAAAATCGCCGCGCGCCATCCGTTCCACTCCGTCCAAAATCTCTCGCACGGGCTTGTCCACCGTGAATTTGCGGCGGAGGAAGTCCACCAGGGTGCAGATGAGCGCGAGCACGACTATCACCGCCAGCATCACGCCCGCTATAACCGCGTTGTTGCCGCCGCTCGCCTCCGCCACGGGGGAGTAGATGAGCACGCCCGCCATGATGATAGCCGCCGTGAGTAGGAAAAAGCCGATGTATCCCGTGACAGTTATGACAGTTTGCCGTTTTTTGTTCATTTTAGCACCGCCTTATATCCCAAGCCGCGCATTGTGACTATCTCGAAGCCGTCGCATTCGGCTGTCTTCTCCCTCAGTTTTGCCATGGTCACGTCCACCGTGCGCGAGGTGGCGGAGCTGTCGTAATCCCACAAATCGTTCATCAGCTGCGAGCGTGTGAACGTCTTTTTGGGCGAGGAGAGCAGTTTGAAGAGGATGTCGAACTCCCTCACGGTGAGGGGCAGTTCCCTGCCGTCTACATAGGCGGTGTGCTCTTCGCTGTCCATGGTGAGGTTGCCGGCGGTGAGCTTTTTGCTTTCGGTTATGCCGCTGCGGCGCAGTATGGCTTGCACGCGCATCACCAGCTCGTCGATGTCGAAAGGCTTGGTGACGTAATCGTCTATGCCCGTCTTGTAGCCCAGCTGCTTGGAAAGTTTGTCGTCGCGCGCGGTCATGAAAATGATGGGCACGTCCTTGTTCAATTCGCGCACGTCGCGGGCGAGGGAAAAGCCGTCCTTCCTAGGCATCATTATGTCGGTTATCAACATATCGAACTTCTCGCCCAAAAACCGTTCGAGCGCCTCCTGCCCGTCGCGGCAGGCGGTCGCCTCGTAATCGCTCGCGTTCAAATACGCCTTTACAAGCGAGCACAATTCGCCGTCGTCTTCTGCTAGCAGGATCTTTATCATACGCCACCTCTCATTATTTTCAAAGTTATTATACCTAAGCTGTATTGCTCTTTGGCAAGTAAAATGTTAAAGTTTTGTAAAAAAAAGCTCCGCGAAAGTCCGCGGAGCCTTGTTATTCGCCGATTAAAATCAGAACTCAAAGAGCGCGCCCAAATTTTCACCCAAATTCGTGATGAAATCCGTCAAATCGGACAGGGTGTATTCGGAGATGTCCTTGAACTCCGCCATGCCATCGGGGTAGCCCTCCACGGCGGTGCAGTCGTTGAAGGACATGCTCATGCGCGTGCCCGTGCCCGCGTTGGCGCTACCTATGTCGCCCTTGAATTCGTAACCCATATCCAGCTTGGCGCCGGCGAAGTCGCCGCTCTCCTTGTTCACCGAGATGATGAGGGAGATGTCCGCGCTGAGCACGGCTTGAAGGAAGGCGTCCTCGTCCTCATCGGTCTGCAAGCCGGCGATGAGCTCCACGGGCAGTTCGAACTTAACGCGGGTGTAGTCGCCCGATTCGTCTATATACGTCTTCATGCCCATCTCCTGCAGTGTGTCGTAGGGGAAGGAGGAGAGTATGTCGCCCGTGTAATCTATGGTCACATACGCCAAAGTGTCCGATATGCCGGAGAGCGCGCTGCCGAGGAAGTCGTTCACGTCGGGCAGGAAGGAAGAGCCGCTCGCGTCCGCCTTGGCTTGAAGGGTGGCTCCCGCAACTGCCATGTCCGCATAATATACGTCGTCTTGCATATATGCGCCCAGCTTTACGTCGATGGCTTTGTCGTTAATGCTGCCAACGGCGGTGCCGCTCACGGCAAATCCGCTCATATCGAAGAGCATGCTTCCGCTCGCGGTGAAGGTGCCCGTGCCAACTACGCTCTGTTCGTCATAGCCCGCACCCACATACTTTTCCGTGCTCATAGTGAACGTAACGCCGTCCCAGCCCTGCACGCGAGGGGCATCGTCCTCGCCGGCGAGTGCGGCGGAAGCTACGCTGCCGTTGATCGCCTGTGAAGCCTTGTCCCACACTTCGCGCGCCTTTTCTTCGGGTGCGGGTTCGGAAAAATCTCCGTCGAACATGCCCTTATTGCAGGCAAACAAGCTTACGCTCATGATCGCAACGAGTGCGATGCACAAAATTAAAGTGACTTTCTTTTTCATAACTTTCTCCTTCTGAGTAGTGATGTTTTTATGGTCTAATTATATCATATGGGAAAAGGTATTACAAGGGATAATCGCAGTATGTTAAGCTACGGTTTTTGACGAAAATGACGGAAAGTATTCGCAAATATTGCGCACTGCCGTAAAACGAGAAAAATTTTTATTGAAATATATCCGACGATTCGCTATAATGGTGATATGAAATTCAAGGGCGCGATTTTCGATTTAGACGGCACTCTTCTCAACTCCATGCATGTGTGGGAGAGGGTGGACGAAGAATATTTTGCCTCGCTGGGTATGGCCGTACCGCAGGGGTACGCGCTTGCCATACGCGACTTGACCATGCTGCAGGCGGCGGAGTACACCAAGGGCATAACGGGCGCCGGGGAGAGCGCGGAGGAGATATGCGCCATATGGCGCGCTATGGTGGCAGATCATTACGAAAAAGACGTAGAGGCAAAGCGCGGCGCCTTGGAATTTTTGCGTATTTTGAAGGATAGGGGAGCAAAGGCGGGCATAGCCACCACTTTGACGGAAGAAACCTACCTGCCCGCGCTCAAAAAGCTGGGCATAGAGGAGCTGTTTAGCGTAAAGGTGAGCGTGCGCGACGTGGGCAGGGGGAAGGGCTTTCCCGACGTGTATCTGCGCGCGGCGCGCCTGATGGGGCTGGAAGCGAGCGAATGCGCCGTATTCGAAGACATCCTGCTGGGCGTAACTTCCGCCAAGAGCGCGGGATTTTACACCATAGCCGTGCAGGACGCCTCTTCCGCCGCCGACGAAGGGGCGCTCCGCCGCACCGCGGGATTATACATTCAAGACTTTACGGAACCCACCCTAAGAAGACTATTTTGAAATTAGGCATGTATGTTGTCTTTCCGTTGACAGGCGCTTTTTATTACGCCGTTCATTCCGTGCAAGGAAAAACGCCCTGCAAATATCTCAATCATACTTACGCCGTGCAAGGAGAACCGCCCTGCACACTCCATTCGTTTCTGCAAGGCGGTTGAGGGGCGGAGCGCCCTGCGCTCCGGGATGAAACGTCCCACGCTGCTAGGAGATAAATTGCTTTAATAAAAGGGCGTTCTTTATCACGGGCGTGAGCGTTTCGGTCACTATGCCGTAAGTTGCGGGCTTTATATGTAAGCCGTCGGGCAGGACGTAATCGAGCTTTATGTTCCCCATCTCGTCCGCAAGCAGGGGGTAGATGTTCACGAAGGTCACGCCCATGTCGGCGCAGAGCTGCTCAATTTGCGCATTTGCGTCCTGCAATTTTTCCACGGTGGCTTCGCCGGGCGAGTTTTTGAATACTCCGCCCACGTTGGTGTTGAGCGGATAGAGGGACTGCACTATCACGGGCGTATCGGGCAGGACGGTTTTCAGCTCGCCTATAATTTGTGAGATGTTCTCTATCACCTCGCTTACCGGCGTGCCGTGGCGAATGTCGTTGCATCCGCCCAAAAACACCACCACGTCCGGGTGCAGAGCTATCACGTTGCTCTCCAAGCGTTCGAGCATGTGGTCGGTGGTGTCGCCCGAAATGCCGCGGTTATACACGTCGAAATCGGGATAGTGCGCGGGCAGATCGTACATCTCGGTGAGTGAATCGCCCAAAAATACCACGCCGCCGCCCGGCGCGTCTTCACTTAATCTTGCGTACACTTGTGCCTTATACTCCTTCACGGGCTGCGTAGTGATGAATGCCCACCCGTACACGCCGTAGACGATACCCACGGCGGTGACTATCAAAATGAGTATGACTGCCGCAGATATCAGTGCTTTTACCTTCGTATCCTTTAATTTTCTGCCATTTTCCATAATATTTATAACGCGCGGAAAAAATATGTAGTCTTATTTTGTTGTAATTTACCGCTCGCCTTTGCTATAATTATACTGTATTAAAGCAATATTTGCAAGAGGTAGATGGTATGTTTGAAACAACGCGCTATCCGTATATGCTCGACGCGTCGGACAGTGACGACGACGAGGGCTTTGCCGCGGGCGGGGATTCCGACGAGGAAGCAGTCAATCACTGCGGCGATTCGGATGACGCCGTCAGTTATGACGGCGACAGCGACAGCCCCTCTCCGCCTCCGGAAGAACCCAAGCGAAAGAAGCATCGCTGCTGTCTTTCAATGGTCATCACCGCGCTCGTGCTCGTCATCGTGCTGTGCGGCGGAATTTTGGGCGGCGCGTATTTTGCCTGGGACAAGTTTTTGGGCGAAAGCACTCAAATGAATCTGTTCGACGGTTTGGGCGTACTTTCAAATATCTACAAGGCGGACGCCGCCGTAGTCACCCATCCTTACGACGGAGAAGATCTCGACGATTTTTATGACAACGTCCTGAGTGCGCTCTGCATGACCGTGGACGACAATTACAACCTCGACCTGCCTCAAATAGTGGTGGATATGCTTAACAGTTCGGGCGGTGAAGAACAGCCCTCAACCGAGCAAGCTCTCGCCGCGCTCAACGGCGGGGTGTCCCCTTACGCCATGGCGGAAGAACAGGCTGCCGCAGGAGAAGAACAGACCACGGGCAGCGCCGTGCTCGACGACCTCTTGAACAACTTGAAGTTTGATTGGGCTTCGCTTAAAGAAGTCACTCCCAAAACGGGGCAGGTGGATTTGAGCGGGGAACAGATCGCCGCGTTCATAAACGAGGTATTGCAAACGGCGTTCACAAGCGTGGATTCCGTCACTCAAATGCAGCAGGAGTGGAAGATAAACTTTGCCGACGTCGTGGAGCTCTCGCAAGTTTCCGTGACCGCGGGCGATGAGATAAACAAGGAAGATACCTGCGTAAGCGCGACCATACATATCAATCTGCGCGACGCCGTCAAATCCGTGGCAGGCAAGTTCAGCGGAATAGCCGCCTTCGGAATCAAAGCGGTTGCGGCGATCTTGCCCAAGGAGATATACTTCTCCGCATCCGTCTACCCCTGCGCGCAGGACGGCAGGGCGGGCGTGGTGATCAACTCCACCTCGGCGGAGGATATGGACAAGATGCTGCGCATAGTGGACGGCGTGCTCGCTCTCACCGGTTCGGAGATGAGGAGCGGCGACTTCATGGCGCAGATAAACGCAACCGTATACAACGCCATTCAATCGGTGAACGGACTTATACCGATAAACTTCGTCTCCGACGTGATCAACACTCAGCCCATCGGCGCGGTGATAAGCTCCATGGGGCTTGACCTCACTCCTCAGGAATTCTTTGAAATAGTGCGCTATGTCGCCGCCCCCGACCACTACATGGCGGATAGCAACGGCGACGGTCAGCTCGACGGCTTCGAGTACGAAGAGTACGATTCAAACGACTTGAAGGCGGTCCTTCAAAACGAGTACGGCGTGATCATGAAGAGCGAGGCGGACAAGGACAATACCGAAGTCCCCGGTCTTTACATCGACGACAGCAACTTGTATGCCTCCCTGGTCAACCTGTTCGACAGCACGGATGAGGTTATCGACAGCATCGACTTCGCAAGCGTGGCGGAGAACGGCGACGTCACCGCGTCGAGCACGTCCGTCGTTACATATTCCTCCATCGCCGCGCTCATGCGCAGCTACCTCGCCTCCGGCGACGCTTCCGGCGTCATCGCCGATTACGGCTTTGAGCTGCTCAGCTTCGGCGACGCGGAACTTAGGGAGAACGGCTCGATATACGTAACTGCAAAGTTCAAGTTCGACATCCGCGCAAGTCTGGCGAATTCCAACCCCGACTTGTTCGACGAAAACGGCTTGTTCCACAACATAATAAATCAGCTCATCCCCTCGGCGGTATATCTCACCGCGGATATAGAGATCTCCGCCGCCACCGCGGGCGACATGCAGACGGCAATCATCTTCAACGACGCAAACTACAACACTCCCGAATTGCTCAACAGCATGTGCAGGTTGCTAGTCAGCCTGGGCGCGGGTGAGGAATTGTCGAACGATTTGAGTTACGATTCCGTGTGCGCCACCCTCTCGGACGCTATATCATCCGTATTCGCCGCCAAGGACGAGCAGGGCAATCCCACGGGTATAAGCAAGTACGTCAAGGGCTTCAATGAGGATGGCTTGCAGCTTGCAAGCGTGTATTCGCTCCTGTATTCCGTGGCTTATGCAGATAAGCTGGCGGAGGGCGCGGAGGCGTCCGTCACTCCCGAAGCTTTTGCAAACGCGGTAAAGCACATCTACCTGTTCGAAGGCTCCGCCGCCGACGGCGACATATCCGCAAATAACGGCGTGATAAGCGAAAGCGGCTACCTGGGCAAGAACTACCGCCCGGACGAAGAAAACGCCTTCGATCTGCAAACCCTCATCGTGAAAGCGGTGAGCGTGGGCGGAATGACCATAGACATAAAGGACGTCACCTTAGCCGACGTCATCATCTCGCGTGAACACGCCCTCGCAACGGGCGGCGATCAAACGGGCGGCTCCGGCGAAGAAGGAACGGGCGGCTCCGGCGAAGAAGGAACGGGCGATTCGGGCGAAGACCAAACGGGAGACGCTTCGGGCGAAGAAGAAACGGACGAAGGCAACAGCCTCGCCGCCAGCTTGGGACTTTCCGCGGACGTAAGATACGGCGAACACTATTGGATAGAGCAGATAGTCATGCTCGGCAAAGCCTCCTCTGCTCAGGAAAAAGCGGAAGAGCAGGCCATATTCGACAGCTTCAAGGATAAGTACAACGCTTGGCGAGAAGCAAATGCTATGACGGCAAAGACCTCTCCGGACGAACTGATGGTGATAACCGCCACCCTGGCGTCCTCCGCCTTGGCGGACAACAACGCCGCCTTCAAGCTGCTGCCCGATTACTTCACCGTAACCATAATAATGGATCTTTCATTGACTGATGAACAGAGGGAAGCGCTGAAAAATGCCGACCTTACGGATATATTCGGCGATGAAGAAAAAGGCATTGAACCCGACCCCGCACTTGACGGAATATACAGCGTTGCGGTGTTCATAAACGACATGGACGTTGCCGACTTTTCCGCACTCGCGGGCGTGCTCGCTTCCAACCCGGATACGTCCGGGCTCGCCCAAACGGTGTTCGGCGCAGACCTCAACAATAAAGTCAGGCGCTTCCTGCTCTCCTTTGCTCTGCACGAGAACGCCACGTCCGAGGACGGTACGTTATACGATCCCATTCCCGATATAGCCATGTATAAAGTCTTGGCGTGTGCGGAAGTGCTCAAAACCGAGGAAGAAGGCGTTGAACTTCCCGCAGACGAGAGGGATGGTTTGGGCAAGCTCTCAATCAACGTCCGTGACTTTGCAGAAGCGTGCGGCATCAACCTGACGGAACTTTTGCCGGGAATACCGGGGCTGTCCGAGCTGCCCGGACTGCTCGGGTAAAGGAAATAATTTGGCTGAAAACCGCCAAGTTATGGAGAAAACCGATAAAATTGCGTAAAAAAATAAAAATTGATAGAAAAAAATTGAAAAAAGGGGTTTAATATGGCAAAAAATTATGATATACTATCCATAGGCCATATATCTTTGGATTATAACATTGACTATCTGGACAATGAGATAATCGAAGTCGGCGGCGCGGTCATCTATTCGTCCGCGGCGGCGTATGCCTTGGGGCATAAGGCAGGGGTAGTTACCAAACTTGCGGCGGAAGACAGGGAAAGGCTTCAAGTTTTCACCATTCCTCAGGAAGACGTGTACTGCTTGCCTTCGGCAAAGTCCACTTCCATAAGGAACAAGTACCACACGCCGGATAAGGAAAGGCGCACCTGCACCTGCATCGCTCAGGGCGACGCCTTTAAGGAAGAGGACATCCCCGATGTGCAATGCGGAGTATATCACTTCGCGGGGCTCATCTACGGGGATTTCGACGGGGAGCTCATCAAAAAGATCTCCGCCCGAGGCAAAACGGCTGTGGACGTGCAAGCGCTCCTGCGCCGCGTCGACCCCAAGACCAATCTCATGTATTTTGAAGATTGGAAGGATAAGCTCAAGTACCTGCCCTACATCGACTTTTTGAAGACGGACGCGGCGGAAGCGGAGATAATGACCGGCACTGCGGACAGGACAAAGGCGGCTCGCCTGCTGTACAATTGGGGCGCAAAGGAAGTCGTCATCACCCACAACACCGAAGTGCTCGCCTATGACGGAGAAGAGATATTCACCTGCCCAATAAAGGCGCGCAATCTTTCCGGCAGGAGCGGAAGGGGAGATACCACCTTCGCCGCCTACATATCCGAAAGGGTGACGGGCGCCGGCGTGAAGGACGCTCTTTTATGGGCGACGGCAACGGTCTCCGCAAAAATGGAAAAACCCGGTCCTTACAAAGGTACGCGTGAGGACATCGCGGAATACATAAGGCGTTTTTACAGCTGATGAAACACACATATAAAACTCGCGGCACTTGTGCCGTGCAGATAGATTTGGAACTTGAAGGCAACAAAGTGTACAATGTAAAATTCAAGGGAGGCTGTCCGGGCAACTTGCAAGCCATTCCCATACTTGTACAAGGCAAGACCGTGGAGGAGATCGAGGGGCTGCTTTCGGGCATAAGGTGCGGATTCAAGAACACATCGTGTGCCGATCAACTCGCCAAAGCGGTTCGGGCAGCATATGAGGAGGAAAAGGATGAGCGTGGTAGCATTCAATGAAAGGGTACAGCAGAATGCACAGCATTTCGCCTATTATGAGAGGATAAGGGCGTGCTTGCTCAGCTACAAAGGTGTAAAGAGCCGTTCCAGCATCAGGTGTGACAGTTACCGTTACAAGGGTAAACTCATCGCCAAAATCGCCATCGGCGGACATACCCTCAAGCTCTATTTGGACGCGAAAGTGCCCGAGGGCATGAAGGTGAGCAAGATGGAGAAGGGCGACGTCGCCGCTTACAAGGAAGTGCCGCTCATGCTGGTGCTCAAATCGGACGTGGCGGTAAGAAAGGCCCAGGCGGTGATCGCAAGCATGATGGAAGACAAGGGAATAGAAAAAGCGTAACCCATTCCCTTGACCCACAGCGCAAACCATGACGGATCACACGATTCGCCGCAGAACCTGCTTACGATAAAATCGGTAAATGAAATGCAAAAATACCGCCTATGTGGCGGTATTTTTATTCGTCGTTTTTTTATATTCTCCGTTAAAATATCATCGCAAGCACGTAGAGCACCTGCGCGCCGAAGTAGAGTATCATCACGGGGAAGTTGAAAAATCTCCTGTCCTTTATCTTTTCCGCAAAGAAGAAGCACGCGAGCGACATATCGGAAAGCACAAAAGCCGCCGCGCCTACCAGGGCGATCAGCCCGCTCGTGTCGGGATTAAGGTAATATCTGCTCGCCGCCATCGCCAGGGTCGCACCCAAGAGCAAGCCGTAGCATATCACAAAGGGCAGGCGCTTTTTTTCTATATGCACCTGTTTTGTGAGCATGGATATGAGCGTGCACAGCAGGGGCAGGACGATGAGCGGGATAAATGCCGGTTTAAAGGTGAAGTTCGCGTCCGCCAAAAAGGCTATGATGTAGAGTATCTGCGCCGCGCCAAAGCTTATCACGCCCAGGCGGAAGTTGCGCAGGTCGCGTTTTTCGTCCGCTGCTATCTCCTTCACCGCCAAAAACCAATCGCCGCCCAGCGCGGGGAAGAGCCCCGCCAGGATGAGCGCGCACATCAGCTCGCCGCGCACGCGCACGGCAAAAGCCATGATGCCCGCGATCACAAAGAGCACCGCCGCCAGCATCTTGGCGATCAGCGCGCCCACGTTTTTGTGCATTTGATAGAGCACCGCCGTGGCAGTGCCGGACGCCATCGTAAGTGCCGAAAGTACGTAAATTGCAATATCCATACGAATATTATCGCATATTGTAAATTTTCTGTCAATACCGAATTCTTAAAATTCCCTTCTTTGCGTGCTGCGGGTATGCGCATGTGCCACGCGCAAAATAAATATTGTAAAATTTTTCCGACTTAACTATGGACACGGGCAAAAGGGTATGTTATAATAATGTATATGGAAGCTATATTCAGAACTCAAGTATTCGGCAAAGCTACGGGCAGGGCGAATAATTATCGCATCCCGTCCGTCATCACCACCAAGCACGGCACGATAGTGGCGTGCGCGGACGAACGCTTTTTCTCGGCGGCGGACTTCCCCAACAGGATAGATAAAGTCGTGCGCCGTTCGGAAGACGGCGGCAAGACCTGGCAGGAGCAGATAGTTGCGGTAGAGGAAGTGGGCGAGAGCAAAAATCACGGCTCGCTCGCCATCGACCCCGCGCTCTTGTACGACGAAGAGCAGGACAAGATCTTCATGCTCTATTCGCACACTCCCACCAATATCGGCATAATCACCGCCAAGCGCGGCACCGGCTTCACTTCCGCGGGGGACAGGATCGTCACCGTAAACGGCAAGAAGGGTCATATCGATTCTTCCGGCAAGGTGTTTGCGGGCAAAACCGCCACGACTTACACCGTCGATGAGCGAGGCGACGTATTCGAGGGCGGCAAAAAAGTGGGCAACATGTACATAAAAAATTGCCCCGTGTGCGAATTCGAAACCTTCTTCCTGTATATCTGCGAATCTACCGACGACGGCAAAACTTGGTCCAAGCCCGTGTGCCTGAATACCCAAGTCAAGGAAAAGTGGATGAGCTTTTTGGGCACCTGCCCCGGCATAGGCATAAAATTAAAGCACGGCAAGTATGCCGGCAGGCTAGTATTCCCCGTGTATTACAACTCCCAGGGTATGTTCATCGTCCCCATACTCTCGCTTTCCGCTTGCGTCATCTACTCCGACGACGGCGGCAAGACGTGGAAGAGGGGTAAATCCCCCAACGACGGGCGCAAAAAGCACGGCATAAAACTTTCCAGCCGCTTTGTAGCCGATTGGAACAACATAACCGAAAGCCAGGTGATAGAGCTGCCGGACGGCACTTTGCGTATGTTCATGCGCAACCACAGCTTAAAGCGCCTTATATCCATGGCGGAGAGTAAGGACGGCGGCGTTACTTGGCAAAATTACCGCCACAACGAATATCTGCCTCAGCCCATCTGCCAAGTGAGCGTGCTCAACGCCGATTACAACGGCAAGCAAGTCACCCTCGTGTGCAACGCCGCGGACAAGCAAAAGCGCGTCAACGGCTTGGTCAGGCTCTCTTACGACTACGGCGAAACCTTCGTTTCGTCCATGCCCGTAAAGCAGCCGGGCGAGGACAACGGCTTTGTATACAGCTGCATGACTCAGGCGAAAAACGGCGATATAGTATTACTTTACGAGGGCAGCACCATGCACGAAACCATCGAGAGCATAGTCTTCCCCATATCCGTATTGGAGAATTATAAGAATGGCAAAACTGAATAGAGGTTTAATAGTTTCCTGCCAAGCCGTAAAGGGCGAACCGCTCTACGGGCTGGGCATAATGCGCCACTTTGCGCGCTGCGCCGTGCTGGGCGGAGCCGTGGGCATAAGGACGGGTTACGTCAATGAGATAGAGGACATCAAGCAGGAAGTGAGCGTGCCCGTCATCGGCATAATCAAGCAAGAATACGAGGGCAGCGACGTCTACATCACCCCCACTTTGAAGGAGGTGAAGGAGCTCATCGCCTCGCCTTGCGACGTGATAGCTCTCGACTGCACCCGCCGCGCCCGCCCCAAGGAAACGCTGGACGAGCTGGTGGCATACATCCGCAAAAACGCCCCCGATAAGGAGATAATGGCGGACTGCGACTGCATGGAGAGCGCGGAAGAAGCCGCCCGCCTCGGCTTTGACTACATCGGCACCACCATGCGCGGCTATACCGCCGCAACCAAGGGCATGACCATTCCCGATTACGACTTTATCGCCGCTTTGGTGAAAAAATTCCCCGGCGTGAACATCATAGCGGAGGGCGGAATTTGGGAAGCCGGTCAGCTGGAAAAAGTGTGGTCGCTGGGCGTATACGCCGTGGTCATCGGCAGTGCGATCACCCGCCCCATGGACATTACAAAGCATTTTGCCAAGGTGATAAAATGAAGCTGATAGGTGTAGATATAGGCGGCACGGGCATAAAATCCGCCCTCATTTCATGCAAAAAGCCCTCCGACGGGAGCAGCTATAAAATAGTTCACCGCTCATCCGTCCCCACCGAAGCGCGCTTCGGCAGGGAGCACATAGTGGAAAACATCTGCAAGGCGATAGATAACTACCGCGTGCGCACCGATTGCCCCGTGATAGGCATAGGCTCCGCGGGGGATATAGACGACGCCACAGGCATTGTGACTTACGCCACTTCCGCGCTGCCCGGTTTTACCGGCCTTGATCTGCGCGGGGAGATAAAGAGCAGGTTCGGCGGCAGAGTGGTGGTTATCAACGACGCCACCGCCGCGCTCATCGGCGAGGTGTACGTGGGCGGCTGCAAGGGCGAAAGGCCCATGATGCTCACCTTGGGCACGGGTCTTGGCTGCGCCATGATAGAAGATAAGTCCAAGCTGGGCAGCGGTAGCGTGAACAACATCCGCCTGGGGCATTACGTGCTCCACGAAGGCGGCAGGGATTGCCGCTGCGGCAACAAGGGCTGTGCGGAGATGTACGTTTCCGCCACCGGACTTAAGCTGAACGCAGAGCAGGACAAGGTGGAGGACATCCTCTACAACGAAAAGTACATCGGCGCGGTGGATGCCTTCTGCGCGGACTTTAAGCAAGTGCTCGAATACGCCTGCGAAAAGTACAACCCCGACGAGATCTTGATAGGCGGCGGAGTCGTGGAAATGGCGGAGCAATGGTGGGGCAAGCTCAAGGACATGTGCTCTCCCGCCGTGGCGGACAAGTTGCAGAAGGCGGCGCTCGGCAACAGGGCGGCGCTGCTCGGCAGCGCGTATGCCGCACTCAACGGCGACTACGGCAAACAGATGTCTTACGGCACTATCTGAAAATAAATTTCGAGGGAGTCATTCCCTTAGGAGGTCAATATGAAAGAAAAGTTCAAGGGAGTATTTCCCGCATTGCTTACTCCGTTCGACAAAAACGGCGCAATCAACACCGATTCCGTAAAAAAGCTCATCGACTTCAACGTTAAAAAGGGCGTAAACGGCTTTTACGTGGGCGGCTCTTCCGGCGAAGGACTTCTGCTCACCGTAGAAGAGCGCAAGCAGCTCTTCAAGGCGGCGGCTGAAGCCAATCAGGGCAGGACGACCCTTATCGCACACGTGGGCACCATCTGCACCGACCACGCCATAGAAATGGCAAAATACGCCAAGGAAGTGGGCTTCGACGCCATCTCCGCCGTTGCTCCCTACTACTACGGCTTTGGCTACGACGCAATCAAAAATTACTATCTGGACATAGTAAACAGCGTGGATATGCCCATGATAATCTACAACTTCCCCAACGCCAACGGCTTCAACTTCACCAAGGCGATCGCAGAGGAGATGTTCGCCGCTTCCGATAGGTTCATCGGCATAAAGCACACCACCTCCGACCTCTACCTGCTCCAGCAGTTCAAGACCATGGCGGCAAATCCCGTCGTCTACAACGGCTGGGACGAGATGTTCATCGCCGGTCTTTCCATGGGCGCGGACGGCGGCATCGGCAGCACCTATAACTTCATGGCGGAAAAGTTTATCGACATCTACAACCTCTTCCAAAAGGGCGACATCCGCGCGGCTCAAGCAAAACAGCTCGAAGCCAACGCCATCATCTCTCAAGTCGTCCCTTACGGCACCTTTGCCGCGGAAAAAGCTCTGCTCGACGAGCTCGGCATTCCCATGGGCGGCTGCCGCAGCCCCTTCCGTCCCATCAGCGACGAAGGCAAGAAGAAGATGAAGGAAATCGCAAAAATGCTGTAAACACCCCTTCAACCTTTTGACACAACCCCTCTTATGTGTTATACTAAGAGGGCGCTTGGGGGTATAGCTCAGTTGGTAGAGCGCTTGAATGGCATTCAAGAGGTCAGGGGTTCGACTCCCCTTATCTCCACCAAGTCAAAATAATCCGAACCTTTTGGTTTCAACCGATTGGTTCGGATTTATTTTTTATTTAAAGCAGTAAAAATAAATTAACAGCTTGAATTACTTGTTTCTGTAT
>CALWKO010000036.1 GCA_944381275.1 uncultured Clostridia bacterium
CCTACAAGAAGTGGTGCAACGAGAACGGCAAGAAGTACTTCTCCGTTGCTTCCGGCGGCGGCACGGGCCGTACCCTCCACCCCGACAACATGGCGGCTGGTCCCGCTTCTTACGGCATGACGGACACCATGGGCCGTATGCACTCCGACGCGCAGTTCGCAGGTTCCTCCTCCGTTCCCGCGCACGTGGAGATGATGGGTCTTATCGGCATGGGCAACAACCCCATGGTCGGCGCTTCCGTTTCCTGTGCAGTGGAAGTTTCCAGGGCGCTCAACAAGTAATCGTCTTATCAAAAAAATTCGGCCGCTCGCAAGAGCGGTCGTTTTTTATGCCGTGCAATATAATTTGACGTTTTCCCCGTCCGCATTCTTTACACATCGTTGAAATTCGTGTATAATATATATTAAATTTATAACCCGCCGAAGCCGTTTGCAATAAAGGGTATAACCGCGGGAAGGAGGATACAAATGAAAAAGTTCTTTACAGACTTTAAAAACTTTATCGCAAGGGGCAACGTGCTCGATATGGCGGTTGCGGTAGTCGTCGGTTCCGCTTTCACGGCGATCGTAAACAGCTTGGTCAACGACATAATTATGCCGCTCATCGCATGGGCGATAGGCGGAGCGGCATTTTCCGACCTGTGCGTGGTGCTAAAACCCGAAGTGCTGGACGAAGCGGGGAACGTGGTGGAAACGGCGGTCACCTGGAACTACGGCAACTTTATTCAGCTTATAATCAACTTTATCATCATCGCATTCTGCATGTTCTTGGTGATAAAGCTGTTTATGGCAGCAAAGGAAAAGAGAACTCAGCTCGAAGCCAAGTTGTCCGCGGATAAGAAGGAGGAAGATAAAAAGGCGGAAGAGCCCGCAGCGGCGCAAGCCCCTGCCGAAGTCAAGTCCGACGTAAACGAAGAAACATTAAAAGTTCTAAGCGAGATAAGGGATCTGCTGAAAGAGAAAAACGCAGAGCAACCTACGGAAGAAACAAAGTAACGCATAATGCAATATGCAACATAAAAAAATATCCGCGATTTGCGGATATTTTTTCTAAGTATTTAATTCTTCGCACGCTTTTTAATATGTCCGCCCTGCCTTCTTCTTATTTTTGCCATCACGGGCGATAGGACAATCATCAGCAAGGCAAAAAAGATTATGCTGGCAAAGAGCATGAGCACGGAAAACCATGACTGCATATCCACACCGAAGAAGTTCACGTTCACCGCGTAATTTTGAGCTATCGCGTCCACCGCTTCCTCAGGCAGAGTGAGCGCCATTTCATCTAGTGCGCCGCTTATGAACATATCGCGGAAGATAGCCGCGGAATACGTCCCCGGCAGGAAGCACGCTGCATATTCCATACCCTTCCCGAGTACGCTGAGCGGTATATATGCTCCCACCAAAAAGCCGATTGCGGCGCTTATTATGCCTATAAATCCGCCCAAGGCGCCCGACGAACGGAAGAAGGATACCGCTACCGTAGCGAAAAGCGTGGAGGACAGAGCGGATAAAAACACGTTGCCGATTATCGCAAATACCTGCCCTGCGTTCAAATACCAGCCGCTTATCGCCAGATATATCAAGCCGATCGCCAATATTATAAACGTGATTATCAGCGTGCTCACATACGAAGCCGCCATATAGGAAAAGCGCACCACGCTCCCGCGCACGGGCGAAGAATCGAAATCCGCGCTTATGCCCTTCTCGTTATCCGACACGGTCACCGAACTCACGCTCACCGCTACGGTTATGCATGTTACGGCGAGCAAGCCGCTCAGCATCCAGCCGTTCACTACGCCCTCTATCAAGTCGTCGGAGATCAGCCCTTCCGGGATGGAGGCGCGCAGGCTGTCCATCTGCGTTTCGCCTAAAAATGCCACATATAAAAAAAGTACTATGAGCGGCGCAAGTAAGGAAAAGAACACCTGCATCTTATCCTTGAAAAACAGCTTTAAGTTGCGCACGGTAAGGCAGTAAAAGGCGTATATGTCTTTTTTGAAATTCTCAGCCATTGGCTCCGCCCTCCAGCTTCTTGCCCGTGATATTCAAAAACACGTCGTCCATATCCCCCTTAAGCACCTCGAAATCGGTGAACAAAGGGGCGTTCTCCGCCACAATTTTACTCGCCAACGCCGTATCCTTCATCTTGAAAACTGCGCCCGCCGCGCCGATCGAGGGAGTTATTCCGTAAACTTCCCCTATCTTTGCCGCCGTATCTTCCGCCATGCCGTAAGCTTTGAGGTATATGCCGGAATATTCGTTTTTAAGCTCGTTGGGGGTGCCTTCCGCGGCGATACTGCCCGAATCTATTATCACCACGTTGTCCGCGCCGTTAGCCTCTTCCATATAATGAGTGGTCAAAAACACGGTGGTGTCGTACTTTTCACGCAAAGCGTATATTGCGCTCCACACCGTCTGCCTCGTCTGCGGATCCAGTCCCGTGGTGGGTTCATCCAAAATGAGCAAGGACGGAGAATTAATCAAGCCGCGCGCTATGTCCACTCTGCGCTTCTGCCCTCCGCTCAACTTCCCGTAAGGGCGCGGAAGAAGCTCGCCCAAGTCGAACATCTCGCTCAATTCATTGAGTTTGCTCTTAAAATCGCTCCCGTAAATTCCGTAAAGGCTCGCCCTGCTTTTCAAGTTGTCCTTCACGGTAAGGGTTGCGTCCAGCACGGATTTTTGAAAGACGATGCCTATTTTCTTTTTAATTTGCAACCTGTCCTTATCCAGATCGAAGCCGTCGACAAATACTTTGCCGCCGTCCTTCTCCACCGTGGAGCAGATAATATTGATAGTCGTGGATTTTCCTGCGCCGTTTATTCCCAAAAAGGCGAATAAACTGCCCCTTTTCACCTCGAATGAAATCCCTTTAAGCGCCTGCACATCGCCGTAGTTCTTGCGCAAGTCCTCTATTTTAATGATATTTTCTTCCATCCTCACATGAATACTTTAATATATAGTGAGAGCGGCTGAACGCCGCTCTGTACTATCGTTGATTATTCTGCTGCAAACATGTCTTTGCCTACTCCGCAAAGGGGGCAAAGATAATCCTCGGGAACGTCCTCCCACTTGGTGCCTGCGGCAATGCCGTTATCGGGATCGCCTACGGCTTCGTCGTAAACATATCCGCATACAGTGCAAACATACTTCATTTTGTCATCCTCCTTGTAGATTTTTATTTTAGCGGCTCGAAGTCGGAAGCGCCGTGTTTGCACCACGGGCATACGAAATCTTCGGGCAGCGTATCGCCTTCGTAAACATATCCGCAGACCTTGCACACAAAGCCTTTCTTGCCGCCCTCCTTCTTGGGCGGAGCGGGTTTGATGTTCTTGGAATAGTAGTTATAGCTTGCGGAATTCACCTCGGAAAGCACCTTGGCTTCCGTCACCTCGCCGATAAATACCATATGCGTGCCGGCGTCTATCCTCTCGGTGACCTTGACGGAGATAAACGCATTGCACGCCTTGTTGATGTAGGGCAAGCCGTTGGCGGAATAAGCCACGTCATCGCGCCCGGCGAACTTATCGATGTCCTTGCCCGAGCGGAATCCGAAGTCTTGGAACAGTTTGAAGTCCGCGTCCTCGTCGATCACGCTCGCGTTGAAAACGCCCGTCTTGTTTATGAGTTCGCAGGTGAAGTTGGCTTTGTTCACCGCCACGGATACGCGCTTGGGCGTGTCGGTGACCTGAATGACCGTGTTCACTATGCAGCCGCCCTTCTTGGCTTTGTCGCCGGAGGTGAGCACGAACAGTCCGTAGGTTATCTTAAAGAACGCCTTGTTGTCTATCGCGGTGTTCACGTCGGTGACTTCGGGGACCTCATCTCCCTTGATGTCTATGGCGATACTCTCCGCCAAGGCGGAAAGTTTGGTTACGGTGTCTTCCTTCACAGACGAGGTGATCGTCACCTTGTCGCCCACAAATCTGCTGCCGGGTAGCTTTGCCAGCTCGTCCTGCATCAGCTTGCCCGCGGTGGGAGCCCAGCTGCCGTTTTCTATTATCGAATACGCCCTGTTCTTCAAACCGTGCGCCGCTATGTCCATGACAAGGTCGTGCATATTGGTGAATATGCCCGCATTATATGTGGTGGAGGCCAGCACTATATTGCTGTACTTGAATGCGTCGGAGAGGATATACGAAGTGTGCGTCTTGCTCACGTCGCAGATCTTAACGTTGGTTATGCCCCTGTCCGCGAGCTGCGCGGCGAGGATGTTCACGGCATTTTCCGTATTGCCGTAGACGGAAGCGTATGCTATGAGCACGCCCTTTTCTTCGGGGGTATAGGTACTCCACTTATTATATTTATCCAATATATAATTGAAGTGATTGCGCCAAATAAGTCCGTGCAACGAGCATATGCGCGCTATCTCCAGCCCTGCGGCTTTCTTCAGCACCGCCTGCACCTGCGTGCCGTACTTACCCACGATGTTGGTGTAATACCTGCGCGCGTCGTCGAGGCAGTCGCGGTCGAAGTCCACCTGATCGTTGAAAAGCGCCGCGCCTATCGCGCCGAAAGATCCGAAAGCGTCGGCGGAATAGAGCGTTTTATCGTAAAGGTCATAAGTGACCATCACTTCCGGCCAATGCACCATGGGCGCCATTACAAAGGTGAACTTATGCTTTCCCGTTTCCAGCACGTCGCCTTCCTTAACGAGCTTTATCCTGCCCTTCATGTCGAGCGCAAAATAGTTTGCAATCATCTGACTTATCTTTGCGTTGCACACGATGGTTGCTTCGGGATAAGTACGGGCGATCTCTTCCAGCGTGGCGGAATGGTCGGGCTCCATGTGGTTTACGATGATGTAGTCCAGCTTCCTGCCTGCGAGCACATGGGCTATGTTCTCCTTAAACTGCTCCGCCACCGACTTATCCGTGGTGTCGATGAGCACGGTCTTTTCGTCCTCTACGATATAGGCATTGTAAGCCACACCGTCGGGAATGGGATAGAGGTTTTCAAAGAGCGCAAGCCTTCTGTCGCTCGCCCCTACGAGATTGATGTCTTCCGTTATTTTTCTAACGCAGTGCATAACTGCCTCCTGTTGTTTTTCTCATATAAATTATAATTTATATGACGCAAAAAATCAATGTCGCAAAAGCAACAAATTACGCCAAATTCAATTTTTCCGCGTCGGTGATGACGTAGTCCGCCTCTTCATAGCTGAATACGCAGATGGTTATCTGCTGGCAGTCAACTTTGATAAACCTGCTGCCGCTGTAATCTTCCGCCCTGCGCCATGCTTCAAAGCGGTAATCGCCGCCTTCCAAAGGCGTGACGATAAAGTCACACTTCGTGTTCTCGTTCATAACGAGAGAACCTTCGTCGCCGCCCGTGCCCGCAAGGATGTCGTCCCTTGCCTCACTGTGCACGGTATCCATCTTCTCCTTGGAACAATCGAGAGTCAAGGTGAAGTAATATTTCCCGTCCTTTTCATATACGGTATAGTCGCAGTCCGAGGCATAGTTTGCCTTATCCTGCCATGCGTAGGTGTTCAGTTCCTCGTTGAGTTCATAGTTGAGGTCTTCCAAATCGTCGTACCTGTCGCCGGGCTTCCACTCTTCGTATTTGCCCCAATCGGTGACGGCGAAAAGCGCGTCCTCAGCGCCGGGAGCGCGTTCCTTGTCGTTGAAGTAGATGGAATAGGCGGTGTTTCCGTCAAAACATATCCTTTCGCCTATGTTGTCCTTCTGAAATCCGGTGGTTATCTTTACGTTCTGCTTGAAGTACTCATCGCCGTTGCGCTTGTAAACGCTCATGCTACTTTGGTTTGCCACGGTGGTGGAAAAGTCGAAAGCCTCCGTCCTCTCGTAGTGCCTGTCATTCACCCAATGTTCATAAGCGGTTTTGAGAACATCGAGGGCGTCAAGACCTTCCACGGGCGTATAACCGTTTTCCGCGGAATAATCCATATCCACAAAGTTTTCCACAAAGGGATTGTCAAGCCCCATGGTTGCGGAACCGTTATTCTTGTTGCAAGCAACGATGCCGAAAACGACGCCTATAACGAGTATTACCGCTATAGAGGCAATAATCACCTTCTTTTTTATCATACTTACTCCTAAAATTTTATTGCACTTTTATTATAATAGAAATCATGTAAACATGTCAACAGGTGACGAAATGTAAAGAAGATATTTTAGAATATATTACTCACTCTTTACCTCTTTATCCGCTCCGCTCGGCAAAACGGGAGAAGAACGCTTGACATTCCTTAATACGGCTATGAGCATTAAGGTGATCGCCATCACGGCGAGTATGCCCTGACTTATGGGGATGCACATCCACAAGCCTTCCAGCCCCAGCGCCTTGGGCACTTCGCACAATATCAACAGCGCAAGCACGATAGGTTCGCTGTAAATGAGGATGTAGGCGAATAAATTGCTCTTTGTAGCGTAAAAATATGCGGTGGATACGCGCATTATCGCAATGCACGGGAACGCCCACACGAAAAGTGAGAGCACATGTGCGGCGTCCTCCGCCACAGACGGCGAAGAGCCAAACATCTCCGGTATGGCATAACGCAAAAAATACACCGCCGGCAGGCAGATAAACGCCGTAACAAGCGCGGTGGAATAGGACATGAGCACAGAAGTTTTCACCTTCTTCCCGTCCCCTTCGCCGTAATAAGTGCTTATGAGCGGCTGCGATCCGTCGCCCACCCCTTGCATTAGGTATTGCACCACGCACGTGACGTAATTGACTACGGCATAGCACGCAATAGCCGCATTGCCGCCGTATTCGAGCGCGGCAATATTGAATATAACCACTACTAGGGTGGGCACAAGCGTCAATCCAAAGGGGGAAACGCCTACTTTTAAAATTGTTGCGCACTCTTTAAGCCGAGGCTTGTATATAGCGTGATGAACGAGCAATTTTTTATAAAACAGGAAGATAACGCAGGGGATGATCGTAACGAACTGCCCTATCACCGTGGCGAGAGCCGCGCCCATCATCTGCCATTCCAGCACCTGCACCATCACCCAGTCCAAAAGCACGTTGGTGAGGAAACCGGCTATCATCGCGCCCATCGCCACCATCGCGCCGCCGTAATTCCTGACTATCGGCACAAGGCAGGTGGAAACCATCTGCACCGCGGCAAACCACATCAGATATTTAATGTATTCGTTGGCGTAAACTTCTATCTCGTCCCTGCCGCCGAAGAGGTGGACGAGGTACGGATAGGTAAAACTCAAAACAACGGTGAAAACTACCGCCGTGATCGCCAAAATGACAAGCGTATTGCCCAAATACCTGCGCTCGCTCTCCTCATCGCCCGCAGCTTTGGATATAGAGAGATTGACGGCACCGCTCATGCCTATGCCCGTGCCCAGCGCCTGAACGAGCACCACGAGCGGCCACGCCACATTGATGGCGGAAACGCCCACATCGCCCACGCAGTTGCCCACAAAGAGGCCGTCCACAATGGAATAAACACCCGAAAACGCAAACGCCAGCATGGCGGGAAATACGCTTTTGGAATACGCTTTAAACATTGCGGCAATCTCCTTGGTAAATTTGGCAAATATAAGCTATGTGCCGATTAAATTCTATCAAACGGCAGCTATACTGTCAATCGAAAGCAAGGGGCATTAGTACTTTATCTTAAATACCGCTTTTTTTATCGTGCCCGATGTCTTATGCAAGCTCGGCGCATGCGGCTCTCCCGGGAAGAAGAGCGCAAAATCGCCCTCACGCAGGGAGATAAGCGCAATATTGCCCTTCCACATGGCTATATCCCTCTCCTTATCGTAATCTTGAACGGGAAGCACGTCCTTATCGGAGATGTATCCCATAAACTCCTCGCCGGAGAGTATGAGCTGCAAGTCGGCATAGACGTTGTGCGTTTCTATCGTGGCTTCGCTGCTCGGCTTGGGAGTGTACTCCATAACGTTTACATACACGTCCTTTGCCACATCGTACCTGCCGCACGGCGTATCTCCGTTCAATTTGGCGGCATAATCGATGCATGCGGCGATTTTTTCATCGATATTCCTATACCTTGCCGCATTTTTAAGATTGCTTGCTATCATCGCTGTTCTCCTCACTTTCGCACGGTGTTTCCGATAAGGTCACATCGAGCGCGGATTTTTTGTTTTTCCTGTTGATAATCATAAATAGCGCAAGTCCCGCGCACAATATCAACGGGAATATTATACCAAAAGAAAGTCCCGTTTGCAAGTTGCCGCCCATAGAATCGGTAACAAGACCCACGAGCGTAGGTCCCGCGGTGCATCCTATGTCACCGGCCAAGGCAAGAAACGCAAACATCATTGTTCCCCCGCCCTTTATTCCGCTTGCCGAAAGGCTGAAAGTCCCCGGCCACATAGCGCCCACGGCAAAGCCGCATATGCCGCACCCCACCAAGGAGAGCACCGCGTTCGGCGACACCGCAATTATCAAATACCCCAGCGCGCAAAGTATGCCGGAGATAAGGAGCATGGGCTCAAGCCTCACTCTTTCGCTCAACTTGGCAAACACAAGGCGGGATATACCCATTAAGAATGCAAACGCACAGGGACCTGCGATATCTCCCACGACCTTGGTTACCTTGAGTCCGCTTTCGGCAAAGCTGGAAGCCCATTGAGCGATGCACACTTCACTTGCGCCCGCGCATATCATGAGCACCGCCATAAGCCAAAACGTCTTGTTTTTTACAAGCGACTTAAAGCTGCCCGATTTTGCCTCTCCCTCCTGCTTGGGCATGGGCACAAGCAGAAAATATATGCAATTCAGCGCGGGAATTGCCGCCCATATAAACGCCATCAGCTTCCATCCCGCCGTGCCTTGGAAGAGGAAATACAGGGAAGATATGAGTATCACCGCCACGGCTCCCCAGCAGTAAAACGAATGGAGCAAGCTCATCGCCGCCGCCTTTTTCTTTGTGGGGCAGGCTTCCACTATCGGGCTTACGCACACTTCCAAAAGTCCGCCGCCCACGGCATAGAGCATGACCGCTATCATCAATCCGTAAAAAGCGTCGTCGAAAAGCTCGGGCAGTAGCGCCAGCCCCGCAATGCCCAGCGTTGCGAAGATGTGCGCCGCGACCATGGCTATCCTCCACCCTATTTTATCCACGAGTTTGGAAGATATCAAGTCCACCAAAAGCTGAACGCCGAAATTTATGGTGACAAGCATGGTTATCTTGTCGAGAGAGATGTCGTATGTATTCTGAAAAGTTATAAAAAGAAGCGGAGCAAAATTGTTTACGACCGCCTGCACTATGTACCCGATGTAACACGCGACAATGGTGTTGTTATAGTTCTTTAATAGACTCATATAAGGTATTTGCTCCCTACCGAATATAATATAGGATAGGGAGCTTTAAGTCAATCGATTTTTTCCTTCTTCACGATTTTATAGCCGTTTTTATCGAGCAGCCACCATGCGTCGTCCATGAGCTGATAGTCATATTTGATAACGTCGCAATCTTCTTCGCTCTTGCCGAATTTTTCCGCTATAAGTTTGCGGAATTGCACAAGTCCTTGCATGGTGGTTATATTTCCGTGGCGGCGCAACGCATAATTTTTCCCTTTTGTGAATTTACCGCGCTCGTCCTTTTCGTTCAAAATCTCGTCTATCGTGGCGGGAACGAGTCCTTTGCTTATCATATAGGCATTCCATCGCTGATGTTCATTAATGGCGAGATTCGTCCTGAGCGACGGCGGGAAATTTAGGTCGTATGCGATGATGGGCTTGCCCTGCAGTTCCGCCTTATCCTTGCGCGGCACAAGCGGGAATCCCTTAGAATATATATCCAAATATTCCTTATTAGAAAGAGCCTGCCCTTCCGCGTCCTTGCGCACGCAGTCCAGCCCGATGAGATTGAGCTTTGAACGCAAACTCAAGCAGCAATAGATGCTTGAATCGCGCTCCAATTGCGAGCGCTTCACATACCAATTTTTATAGCACGCTTTACGGCACTTTTCGACGTATTCCGCCGTTTTTATCTCGTTCTTGTCCACCGTGCCGGAGGTATAGTCGTATTCCAAAGAATAAAGTTCGTCGCGCGAACGCGCCATGGAATACAGCCAGCCGTTGGTGAGCGCGCTTATATCGTAAACGCAACCCTCTTCGTTGCCTATTTCAAAGCAGTCTTTTCCGTTGAACAGGGATATTTCGTCGTGCGCCCTTCTCACCTTCACAAATATGATGAAGTTATCAATATTCCACTCGCTGCGCTTTTCTTTGAGCTTATATGCCAAATCGATGTTGTCCAGATCGGAACCGAACGCGATCACGGCAAAGTTCACGCCCTTTTTGTTACTCTCGAGCACGCTGCGGATCTGCGCGTAAAAGGTATTATCATTTACGTCCAGCTTTCTGTAAACCTCGTTTGCGGGCATTTCCGGGAGGGGCAGATACTTGTCCTTGTCCTCGCCCGCGGTTTCCGTTTTGAATCTGTAATACGAGTGATTCAGATTCTTGTTGTTCTCCGCATTTTCCTTGTCGAAGATATAGTAATTCACCTGCTTGATTACGGGGCCGTCCTCGCCCGGCTGCATAAATTGATTGTTGGCAACAGAGGTGAGGAATATCTGCCTGTTGGCTTTGCCGAAGCCTATCATAAGCGCGTTTATGTCCACCCCTTCATTGACGAGCGACGTGGAATAATCCAGCTGTTTTTCATCCATAAACAGCGCAAAAGGATAGCGCTTTACAAAATCTATCGCGGTCCTTTGATATTTGTTAACATATCTCAGGCATCCGCACGCCCTCTTTTGCAAATCGGTGTATATGGCCTCGTATTGCGGATTGCCGAACACATATATCTGCAGTCTGTCGAATATATCCTGCTCTAAATTTTCATCGCCGCCTTCCGCATACTTTCTTATCTCGTGCACAAAGGCGTCGCAGATCGCAATGTTCTGCTCCTGGGTGCTCTCGTTTATCACGATGACGTAGCGATTGCTGCGCTTGACCACGTCGGAAAAAATCACGGATACAAAGTTGTTTGCCTTGCGCGGCACATAGCCGATTTTTTTGACGTAAAGATCTTGCTTTTCCTCTGCGGTGAGCTCGTCGATTATCAGCTTTGCGCGGGAAGTATCGCTCTTATAAAGCTGCTCGCTCTGCTCGCACCAACCGAAGATAAACAGCTTGTCCTTGTTGCAGCGCCTTACATAAGAGGCGTTAAGCGTTCTCCAAATACGCTGCCCCGCGAGCGATGAGATAAACAAGATCGCGTTAAACGCCACCAGGATAAAGCAATAATACATCGTTGCGGCATAAAATGCGCTGTCACCCATAAGGAGCGCGACGGTATCGGTACTGTATTTAAGCACAACCAAATTAACGCTTTGATGAATTGCGGTGAAAAAGCCGTCTAAAAATGTCGTTCCGCCGTAAATATGCCCCACGAGATAAAGAGGGATTGCGATCACATATACGACTGCGCATCTGCCCACCTTGAAATTTTTCAGAAACGCAAGCCTGCGCTTTCTGTTTGAAAAAGCGAGCTTATAAAGCACATAGGCAAATTCTATTGTGAGCAACGCAAAGCATATTCCCGCAATTGCATTGACGATTGTTATATTCATCTTGCCCCCTGAAAGCGTTATTTTTTCTTAATTATAACACATATCAATGTCTTTTTCAATATAAGTATATCAAAAAAAATAAAAAAGCGGCGAAGACCGCCGCGAGATATGTTTTTGCAAAATTCACAAGTCCATGAATATGCCGCTTATCAATATCAGCGCCATGCACACGGGCGCGATATAGCGTATCATAATGCGGAAATATGTGCGTGTGCGCTTGCCGAGCAGTCCCGCTTCGTCCATAATGAGGCGAGTATCGCAAAAATATCCCACCAATAAGCACGTCCCTATCGCCACAAGCGGCATGATTATGCTGTTAGATATGTAATCGAAAAAGTCGAGCAATGCCATTCCACCTATCGTGAACCCGGAAAGCGGACCGTAACCCAAGGAAGAGAGCGTACCCAAAACGAGCATTATTCCAAAAACTATTATGCACGCGACCACCCTGCTCAACCCGTTTGCTTTGAGCACCGCCACTATCGTTTCCACTAATGATATGGAGGAAGTTAGCGCGGCAAAGAACACGAGCACGAAGAACACCATGCCCAGCCACCTTCCGCCGGCGATGTTGTTAAACACGGCGGGGAGCTGCACGAACATGAGCGAAGGACCAGATTGCGCCATAGCGTTTTGCGGATCGTCTGAATAAGCGAAGATGGAAGGGATAATTATCACCGCCGCCACTATCGCAAAAGCGCTGTCACATATGGAAATTTGGCGTGCGGATGAAGTTATCTTTGCGTCCTTTTTCATATAAGAACCGTATGTGACCATTATGCCCATGGCTAGCGACATTGAATAAAACAGCTGTCCTAGGGCGGCTAGCAACGTTTCCACCTTGAAATCTTCAAAGTTGGGCACGAAGAGCACTTTCAGCCCCGCGAGCGCGCCCGGCTGGCAGAGCACATATATCATCAGCGCGATCGCTATCGCCGCCAAGGCGGGCATGAGGATCTTGCTCATGCGCTCTATGCCCTTTTGCACGCCGAACACGACCACAAATACGGTTATAAGTCCGAATATCAAGAAAAATACCAGCGGCTCCCATGAAGATGAGATAAAGCCGTTGAAATATTCCTGCGACGTGGCGACGGAAGCCCCCGCGCCCACCAACATATCGTTCCCCGCCGCAAAGGCGTAGATATAGTTGGTGACCCAGCCGCCGATCACGCAATAATACGGAACTATTATAATGGGCACCACAAGGGTAAGTATGCCCAGCCACTTGAACTTCCTGTTGAGTGCGGAAAACGCGCCTATAATATTCTTCCTCGTCTTTCTGCCTATGGCGATCTCAAGCACGAGCAAACAAAATCCGAATGTGACCGCCAGCAGCAGATAGCACAATATAAAAACTCCGCCGCCGTACTTTGCGGCAAGATAAGGGAAGCGCCACAAATTTCCCAGCCCCACTGCGCTGCCCGCCGCCGCAAGCACAAAACCGAGCTTTGAAGCAAAGCCCTTATGCTTGCTCTCCGCGGGCGCCAAGCCGACGGCATTTTTACTGCGCAGCCCTATGAGCTCCGCGCCGTATAGATCCTGTTTGGAAAATCCGTTATTGTCTGCCATACACCTTATCCTTTGTAGGGGAAGTATACTAAGTTTACATTATTATACCTAACTTGTCAAGAATAATAACTACTAAATGGTTTTATCATTAAAAAGGCGGCGCTATTCACGCCGCCTATAATATATTGTATTATAATATTATATTACCATATTGTGTATATACACTGCCCCGCTCGGATCGAGAGTGATGACCGTGCCGCCGTATGATTCGGCGTCATTCCAATATTTGGGCGAAGGTCCCGTCTTTAAGCCGTAAGTATAGGTTACGCCTTCGTATGTGATCGAGGCGTTATTTTCGTGGTCATGTCCGCAGAAGAAGTGTGTGACTCCGTTTGCTTTTGCAACGTCCACAAATCCCGAATTTACGGGAGATACGCCGGGGAGATAAGAGCAATATCCAAAGCCGTACTCTTCCGGCACATAGTATCTGCCCGTTTCCTCATCGAGTGTGCACAGCTCTTCCACCGCCTCTTTCATTTCAGGCTGAGCAAAGTGGGAAAATACCATGCCGGGAACTTGCTTTCCGCCGTTTGCCGCGGCAATGCCCTGCGCCATCCATTCAAACCAGGCGATCTGCTCATAGCCCATATATATCTCGTCGTTGCCGCTTGCATATTCGTAATATCTGCCGTTATCAAAGAAGAACAACGTCTTATCTATATTCCCGTTCCTGGTGATGTTTATGGCATAATTGCCCATTCCGTAAAGATTGGAAGGTCCGCGCTCGAACATGCAATATTCCGCCTCTTCATACCTATCCGATTGCCAAGATAATGTGGCGTTCCCCTCGGTATCGTGATTGCCGTAAGTGCACGCCCACGGAATTTTATAACTTTCCATGTGCTTGATGAGCTGTTTTAGCAATACGTCGGTGGTGAGTCCCGATACGTTGTCGCCGGGTAAAATTATCATATCCGGCTGCACGCGCTCCACCAACTCATCCATCAAATCATATGTTTCGTTATTGTCAGATAAATCGCTCCAAAGCTGCAAATCGGTGAAGAGCAATATCTCAAATTGATCGTTTCCGGCTTCGATGCTCTGCACCTTGTCGATGGAAAATTCGCTGTCAACGCCCCAAACGTCCACCCTCTTTTCACCCGTGCGCGGAATAAACAATGCCATAACAAGCACGATGATAACCACGAGCAATGCCGCAAGCACGCCGATCACTATCTTCTTTTTCCTGCTTACCGCCATAATTTTCTCCTCATATATTTTAATCGATTCAATTATATATTATCTCTCCCCCTCTGTCAATACTTATTTACCCAAATGTTTTTCCTGATATTGACACATAAAAAATATCGTGCTATACTATTATCGGAAGTTGCATTA
The DNA here is from genome assembly GCA_944381275.1 of uncultured Clostridia bacterium. Lineage (GTDB taxonomy): Bacteria > Bacillota > Clostridia > Christensenellales > UBA3700 > Alloclostridium. The sequence goes on from CALWKO010000036.1 coordinate 14,444, forward strand.
AAATATAAGTTACTTCCGATTGGGGTGTATATGTATATAAAACGCGATTATTATCTGCAAAGATTGGCTTCTAAAAAGGACAATGGCTTGGTAAAAATCATCACCGGCGTTCGCAGATGCGGAAAATCCTTTTTATTGTTCACGCTGTATAAGAATTATTTGTTGCAATCCGGGATATCATCCGATTGCATAGTTACCTTGGCGTTGGATAACGCTCTTAATGCGAAATACCGCGACCCGATAGCTCTTTCTGATTATATCCAAGCACAAACCAACGATCCAAAAAAGCGATACTATGTTTTTTTGGATGAAATACAATTTGTGGGCAAAAAGAAATTGCAGAGCAATCCCGACATATATGTTACTTTTTATGATGTGTTGAACGGGCTTACGGAAAAGGGCAATCTTGATGTGTATGTAACCGGCAGCAATTCCAAAATGCTTTCGCAAGATATAGTAACGGAATTTCGCGGAAGAGGCGACGAATTACACATCTCCCCCCTATCCTTTCAAGAGTACTACGACTATGTAGGCGGGAGCAAGGAGCAAGCCTTTGCCGATTATATGCTTTACGGCGGCATGCCGCTTGTTTTATCCAAACAAGGCGACGCTGAGAAAAGAGCGTATCTCTCGGCATTATTTTCCGAAACTTATTTTAAAGATATATCGGAAAGAAATTCCATCGCTTTCCCGGATGTCCTGCAAATGCTCACGGATGAATTATGCTCCGGCATAGGTTCTTACACAAATTCGAGTAAAATAGCAAATACATTGCAAAGCGTAAGAAATGTGAAAATAGACAGCGAAACCATAAGCTCCTATATAAAATATTTAACGGACGCATATCTTTTTTCTGTTGCAAGACGATACGACGTAAAAGGCAAAAAATATTTTTCCTACCCCAGCAAATATTACTGCACAGATCCCGGACTGCGCAATGCATGCCTAAATTTCCGTCAAGTAGAAGAAACGCACTTAATGGAGAATATCATATATAACGAACTTATATGCCGCGGATACTCCGTGGATGTGGGCGTTGTAAGCGGCTCCGAAAAAATCTCCGGCAAGCAAACATATGTAATGAGAGAGATAGATTTTGTCGTAAATGCCGGCAAGCCGGGAGAAAAATTTTATCTTCAATCTGCATTGCAAATAGACAGCGATGAAAAACGCGAACAAGAACTTCGCCCGTTTTTGAAGCTCAAGAACGACTTTACCAAAAGAATCATCATTACAAAAACCATGATGAAACCCTGGACGGACGATTACGGCATACACCATATAGGGATATATGACTTTTTATTAAACCGCAATTCATTGAACATGTAAAACATTATTTCCCTATTATCTCCGCCAGCCCATCACAGAAAAAAAAGAACCTAACTCACGCTAGGCTGATTTCAAAAATCTAAGGACTCGCCTTACAGCGATTGAAGGTCTCCTTCAATCGCGTGCAGTATGGCGGTAATCGTCTTGCGATTACCATCAATAGGTGAGTCCCTATTATCTCCACCACCATTGTCATAAAATAAAAAATCGACACATACGCCGATATAAAATAGGACTCGCCTTACAGCGATTGAAGGTCTCCTTCAATCGCGTGCAGTATAACCATAATCGCTTGCGATTATAGTCACTAGGTGAGTCCCTATTATCTCAACCATAAGAAACAATAAAAAAAACAAGCCGAACTATACTAGCTCAGCTTGTTTCGTATGGTGGAGATAATAGGACTCGAACCTATGACCTCTCGCATGTGAAGCGAGCGCACTAACCAACTGTGCTATACCTCCAAACGAATGCTAGAATATGATAGCATAATTTTCGTCGTTAGGCAAATATTTTACGGCTTATTTTGAAAAAATTTTTGCGGCAAGCCGCCTTATTATTCTGTTTTACTCAAATATGCCCTTGCTGTAATCCACCGGCTTGTAATTTGCCACCTCTTCCTTGGTCTTTCCCCTCCTGAACAAGGGATTGCAAGTGAGCTCGGTTGCAAGCAGATCTTCGAAATACAGCCCTTCCGACATCTTGTCGTGCTCGATGTCGTATTCCGAAATGAGTCCCCAGCGTTCGCAATACTTGCCGAACCAATCTATCGTCCTAAGCCAATGATAGATCTGAGCCATCTCGTCGCAGGGCGGATGATACAGCCAATCGTATACGTCGCAATGCAAATAGCCGTACTCGTCCTCCCACGTTTCCGCACCCATCGTTTCTATCGTATCTTGCAGGTAAATAAAAAGTTCGTCGTGGGTGTATTCGCCGTCCTTTTCGATAAGTTCCTTATTCAACTTGATACGCATAGATAACATCATTTATAGTATAAAATATTAAAAAGGCAAATGCAACCGTAAAAAACGTTAAATTTGCAAAAAATAAAGGGCGCTGCTGCGCCCTTGTGGTCGAGGTGACGGGATTTGAACCCACGACCTCATGGTCCCGAACCATGCGCGCTACCAAACTGCGCTACACCTCG
>CALWKO010000037.1 GCA_944381275.1 uncultured Clostridia bacterium
GCTAGGTTGGCTCTCGCCCAATGAATACCTCGCAAATTTTTATGCCAATGGTGTAACAAATGATTGACAAACCTACACTTGAAAAAATTATTTACAAAATTGGGTCTTGAAAAGCTCGCAAAGATGTTTTATAATGTAATTACGGACATTTTCCGATTTCAATTAAAAAGGAGAAGATTATGAGAAAAGCATTTATTTGCCCTACCAAGTATGTTCAGGGCGAAAACGAGTTGCTCAACTTGGGCTATTTTGTAGCCTCCTACGGTAAGAACGCGCTGCTTATCGCCCACAAGGACGACATCGCGCGCGTGCAGGACAAGCTGGACGCAACCTGCAAAAAGTTCGGCGTGGAGCTCATCGAAAGCCCCTTCACCGGCGAGTGCTCCCGCAAGGAGATCGAACGCCTGCGCCGGATAGGCAAGGAAAACAAGTGCAAGTGTATCATCGGTCTTGGCGGCGGCAAAGCCATCGATACCTCTAAATGCGTGGCAGAGGGCGTTACCCCGCTCATCATAGTTCCCACCATCGCGGCTACCGATGCGCCCACTTCCCACTCCGCCGTGGTATACACGGAAGACGGCGCATTCGACGACTACTTCTACTTCAAGCGCAGCCCCAGCGTGGTCATGATAGATACTACAGTTATAGCCAACGCTCCCGTAAGGTTCCTTGTTTCGGGCATGGGCGACGCGCTCTCCACTTACTTCGAAGCAAGGGCGACGCACGCTTCTTGCAGCAACGTGAACGCTGGTCTGCCTTGCGGCGCGCGCAACTCCTCCCGCCCGGACGGCATGAAGCCCGGTCCTTGCCCCACCACAAAGGGCACTATGGCGGCTATGGCGCTTGCAACGCTGTGCTATAAGACGCTGCTTGCCGACGGCATGAAGGCAAAAGCCGCATGCGAGTGCAAGGTGGTCACTCCCGCTTTGGAAAATATCATCGAAACCAACATTCTGCTCTCCGGCCTCGGCTTTGAAAGCGGCGGCTTGGCGGCGGCTCACGCCATTCACGACGGACTCACCGTTCTGCCCGGAACCCACCACTACTATCACGGCGAGAAGGTGGCTTTCGGCACCATCTGCCAGCTGGTTTTGGAAAACGCCCCGGAAGAAGAACTCTACGAAGTGATAAACTTCTGCCTGGATGTGGGTCTGCCCGTGTGCTTGAAGGATATCGGCGTGGATTCCATCACCGACGAAGAGCTCAGGGCGGTTGCGGAAAAATCCTGCATACCGGACGAATCCATCCACGCAATGCCTTTCCCCGTAACCACGGATATGGTTATGGCGGCGATCATCACCGCGGACAAGATAGGCAGTGAATTCAAGTACGGAGAATAATATGAAGAAGATAATGAACACTCCCGAAACTTATGTTATGGACATGTGCCGCGGCATCGCCCTGGCGCATCCCGAACTCGAGTTTGTGGAGAAATATAAGATAGTAAAAAAGAAGGAGATAAACCCCGATAAAGTCACCCTCATCTCGGGCGGCGGTTCCGGCCATGAACCCGCGCACGCGGGCTTTGTGGGCACGGGCATGCTGGACGCGGCGGTGTGCGGCGACGTGTTCGCCTCTCCTTCGCAGGTGCAAATTTACAACGCGTTAAAGCTGACCGCCTCGAATAAGGGCACGCTCATGATAATCAAAAATTACTCGGGCGACTGCATGAACTTCAACGGCGCGGGCGCGGACGCCACCGAGGACGAAGGGCTGAACATCGAGCGCGTATTCGTCAACGACGACGTGGCGGTGCAGGGCAGCTCCTATACCAACGACGACTACGTCGTGGGCAGGCGCGGCGTTGCGGGCACGGTTTTCGTGCATAAAATAGCGGGCGCGGCGGCTCAGCAGGGCAAGGACTTGAAGGAAGTAAAGCGCGTGGCGCAAAAGGCGATCGACAATTTGGTGAGCATAGGCTTTGCCCTTTCTTCCTGCACTCCTCCCGCAAAGGGCACGCCCATCTTCGATTTGGCGGAGGACAAGATAGAATTCGGCGTGGGCATTCACGGCGAGCCGGGCAAGAGTACGGACGATTACGTGAGCTCGGACGAGATAGCCAAGAAGATGGTCGATCTTTTGGTAGACAACGCCGTCATCCACTTGAAGAAGGGCGACGAGATAGCCGTGATCGTGAACGGCTTCGGCGCTTCTCCTTTGAGCGAGCTTTATATCCTCAACAACTCCGTGCGCAAGCTCACCGATAAGATGGGGCTTGTCACCTATAAAACGCTCGTGGGCAATTACATGACCTCGCTGGATATGGCGGGCGCTTCCGTCACCTTCCTTAAATTGGACGACGAATTAAAGGCGCTGCTCGACTATCCCGTGAATGCTCCCGCCCTCACCTGGGGCGCGGCGGACGACGAGGCTCAGGCGGCGGTGGAGGCGGTGCGCGCCCTTGCAAAGGCGATGGGCGTTGCAAGTCTGCCCGAGCACCACGAGGGTAAAAAGAGCGCTGCTAAGGCGGCTGCCAAGCAGGAAAACGCGGTGTATGAGGTGAAGGGTAAACCCGTTTACGGGGAAAAGCTGAACACCGCGGCTATGGTGGAAATCGTGGACAAGATGGCGGACGTCATCATAGAAAACGAAGTGCCTTTCTGCGACGCGGACAAGATGGGCGACGGCGACTTCGGCATGAGCATCGCCAAGGGCTTCAAGCAGCTCAAAGCGGATTGGAAGAGCCGCAAGAAGGGTAACGTCGGCGAGTTCCTCGTCAGCTGTTCCGAGATAATCAAGGAATATTGCGGCGGCGCGTCCGGTCCCATCTGGGGCAGCGCGTTCAAGTATGCGGGCAAAGCCGCGGGCGACAAGGAAGAGATAACCCTCGCCGATCTGGCGCAGATAATGCAGGCGGCGAACACGGGCGTGTACGAAACGGGCAAGCGCAGCTTCGGCAAGGGCGCGGTCGTGGGCGACAAGACGCTTGTGGACGCACTCAAACCCTGCGCGGACGCCCTGGAAGAAGCCGCTAAGGCGGGCGACAAGATGAAAGTCGGGCTCGACAAGGGCGCAAAAGCTGCCGTTGCGGGCGCGGAAGCCACCAAGACGGTGGTCGCCAAGCTGGGCAGAGCGGGCACGGTGGGAGAAAAATCCATCGGCTATCCCGACGCGGGCGCTTACGGCTTGGGCGTCATCTTCACCGAACTTGCCAAGTTTATCTCGAGCAAGATAAAGTAAAAAAGGAAAAGAGGGGCAGGGCGTGCGCTCTGCCTCTTTTTTTGCAAAATCTTGGTAAATTATGGGGCGAAAAAGTAATTTGCTATGGAAATAATGCCCATAATATGATAAAATAATATTTAATGAGAGCGAGCGATTTAAAAAGAGGAATAAGACCTGCGCCCGTATGTCTGCTCACCGGCGGCGACGGGTATTGGACTTGCTACGCCTCTCAGGCGCTCACCGCGTCCGTGCCCGTAGAGGACAGGGACTTGAGGGTGGACGCGCTCGACAATCCCGACGTAAAGGACATAGTATTTTCCGCGGGCATGCCCTCCCTCACGGGCGAGGGAAAATATGTGGTGGTCACGGGCAGGACGAGCAAGCTCACCAAGGAAGAAGAGAGGGCGCTCGTTGAATATTGCGAAGACCCCGCGGCGGAAAACACCCTCATCTTGTGCGATGAAAAAGGGGTATTTAACTGCGTAAAGCCCTATGCGGCGATAATCGAATGCGCCGCGCTCGACGCGCAGGAGACCAAGGACTATCTTTACGAATACGCCGCAAAGCTAGGCTTGCGCATTCAGCCGCCCGCCATGGCGCTTTTGTGCGACTATTGCAATCAGGACGCGGGCAGGGCGAGCAGGGAATTGGACAAGATATGCGATTACGCTCCCGAGGGCGGCTTGGTCACGCAGGAGATAATCAAGCTGCTGGTGGCGCCCGACGAGCGCGCAAAGGCGTATGAGCTCACCTCTGCACTTTCCTCCGGCAACAAGTCGGCGGCGGCGGAGTATCTTACCCGTCTTTCCGCTTCCGGGGTGCAGAGCGCGGCTATACTGCGCGCGCTTGCCTCAACATACAGGGGACTGCTGTTCTTGCGCATATCTTCGCTGAGCGACAATGAGGCGGCGCAGGCGCTGGGGGTAAAGACCTTTGCGGTGAAGAAGATGCGCCCCCTGGCAAAAAAATATTCGGCGGTGACGTTGAAGGCGCTCGCCGACGGCTTGAACGATTTGGAATATCACTTCAAAAGCGGCAAATTGAGCGTGGATGAAGCGCTGAATTTGGCGATTTGCCGCATTATGGGAGTAAGGATAAATGTATAACAACAACGGGTATAATCCGCAGATCAAAAGGGTGAAGAGCACGCCGATCATATGGGTTTTGCGTGCGCTTTTGGTGCTCACCTATGCCGGGAGCGCGGTGGGGACCATCATGCAGCTTTACGATTCGGCAAGTTACGGCGTATTCGGCAGCGTCGTGGGCAAGAGCGGACTTGTGGCGGTGTGCGTGATAGTGTGCCTCGTGCTCGTGGCGATAAGGTACGGACTTTTCGAAGCGCTGCTCAGGCTGGGCAGTAATTCGCTCGCGCGCAACTTCGCCTATATGGGCGAAACGCCGCCCGATCCCAACTACCTCTACACGGTTGTGGGTTCGTGCTTTGTGGCGGCGAACGGCATAAACACCCTGTTTTCCGTGCTCAGCGTGTTTTATACATCGCAGCTTTATGCGGCTTCCACATTCATCGCCCTGGCGGTGAAGCTGATTGCAATGGCGGCGGCGCTCCTGGTGCTCGCCCGCAAGGTGGGCAAGGCGAACTTCTCCTTCGTCTTCTCCGCGCTCGCTCCGCTCTTTGCGGTAGCCGCCATTTTGATGTGAGGTGACGTATGAAAAAACGCGTTTTTGTCATAGGAATCCTCTTGATAACGGCTATATCGTGCACCGCGCTTTTGTCCGCCTGCACGTCGGTGACTCAATCCTTCACCCCCGCGGCGGCTTCGCAGGAATACCGCGAGCAGGTGATGAGCTCCACTGCGGCTTACGACTATTTGGAATGGCTGGGCAGTGAGGAGATGCGCTCGCGCTACGGCAGTGTGGACGAGGGCGAACTCAACATAAATTACGGCATAGGCAAGGCGGCGATGTCGCTCGCCGGCGAGTTGGAGAGCATGGGTTACAAGCCCGCGGACGGAGTGAGCGTAACCGTGAATGCGGAGGGCGCCGTTACCGCGGCAGGCGGCACGACCGTCACCGGCATCATGTCCTACTCCACCGCTCTGCAGGGGCAGCAGGGCGTAAACGTGATATACGAAAAGCCCGCCGAGAGCGGCAGCCGCGGGCAGATAGTCATCATGTCCCACTTCGACAATCTCTTCGGCACCGCCACCTCGGGTGCGACCGTCATCACGGCGGACGGCGCATACGAAAACGGCGCGGCGGTAGCCGCCATGCTCTACACGGCGCAGCTGCTTGCGAACGTGAACACGGAATACGACATAGTGTTCGCCTTCCTCGGCTCTTCCGTCATCTCCGCCAACAATACCCTCTACTATTGCTGGGACGGCGCGGGCGCATTGCTCAACAAACTGCCCGAAATATACGGCAAGGAGTATAACCTCTTGCTCGCAATAAACCTTTGGCGTTTGGGCGGGGAGAATTTGTATATGTACTCGGCGGACGGCGCAACTTCATACAACAACTACTTCTATTCGGTGGCGCAGGCGGACGGCTTGAACTTTACTCCCGTGCCCGATTATAAGCACGCCTTCTCCGAATCTTTCGGCACCTACGTGCTCATACCTTCCCCCACGGGAGTGTATCACCTCGGCGTGCTCAACGACAGCATTCACTTTATGAACAACGGCATCCCCACCTTGACTTATATGAGCTTGGATTGGGGCAGCGGCAACGAAAATTCCAACCCCGAAAGCCTCAACGTGGCTTATACCGGCTCTGATACTTTGGATAACATGAAGCTCGCCTTTGGCGGCGGCGACGCGGGAGAGCAGGCGATAACGGCGCAGCTGAACAGCGTCGCGCTCAATATCGTGAACTCCGTCACGGGTGAAAACGCCGCCATGTTCCAGGGTGCGATCTCCACCGCGCGCGAAGAACTTGCCTCTAACGCGGACGCGCTCTACGGGCTTTCGGTTGCCACCACCGTGCTCACCTGGGCCGTGGTGATAGGCTTTTTGATCGCCGCCGTAATCCTGCGCGGCAAGAACGTGACCAAGATGGTCTCCCGCCGCCCGCCTCAGCAAGGACCCACCGTGTCCGATCCCTTCACCGACTTCAACAGCGGCAATTCTTCCTCCGGCAGTCCCTTTGAGGAATTCGACAACGATAAGAAGGACGGCAATAACGATAAGAAGTCTTCCGGCGGAGGGGATATTTTTGAGGGGTTCTAGGGGATGATTTTTTCAAGTCGCTATCGCTGCGCAAACAATTACTTTGCGCCCTGAAAAAATCATATTCTTGCGCCCCATAAAAATCATACTCTCTTCATATCCCCCTCGCTTTTGCTTGCCTTCTTTAATATTTTTGTTATAAAATAAAACATACAACAATACGGGAGGTAGGGCAAATGATGTTTGCGCTGTGCAGTGATTCCGCCGGCAGTTATCTTTCCAATCTGGACTGGACGGTGGCTATCGATATCCTCATGCTCATCGCGGTCGCGGTGATAGTTCTCATCTTCTTCAAGCGCAGAAACAGCATAAAACTCGCGCTCATATTCTCCGCCTTCCTGCTTTTGTATTGCATAGTGTGGGTGATAAACGGCTTGTTCGGCAAGCTATACGTCACCAAACTCATTCTCACCGCGGTGGGGGTATTTTTGGTGGGCGCGTTTATCGCCGTGTATCAAACGGACTTGAAGGTAAGTTTTTCCAAGCTGGCGCACCTGGGTGTAAAGAGCGGCAAGAGCGATACCGACGCCACCTACGAAGAGATGAAGGCGAGCGCAAACGAGATAGTCCGCGCCTGCCAGACGATGGCAAAAAACAACGTGGGCGCGCTGATTATTATCTGCACCAACGCCGTGCCGCCGCATATTTTGGATACGGGCACCGTGCTGGACGCAAAGGTCACCTGCCTTCTTTTGGAGAGCATATTCAATACTCACGCTCCCTTGCACGACGGCGCCGTCGTGGTCAAGGGCAACAAGATCTTGGGCGCGGGATGCTTTTTGCCCCTCTCGCAGGAGGTGAACATCTCTAAGGAGCTGGGCACGCGCCACCGCGCAGCCATAGGCATAACCGAGGAAAACAACGACATATTCGCCATTGTGGTAAGTGAGGAAACGGGCATTATCTCCACCGTTACGGGCGGCAAGATAAAGAGGTATATGACGCCGGAAACACTCTCTGAACAGATAGAGCAAGCCTTCGGCATAGCCACCCGTCCGCGCAAGGAAAAACCCAAGGAGCACAAGTTCTTATGATAGTAAAAGCGCCTCGCTTGCTGCTGCCCCGCGAGGGCACGGACCTTTATAAATGGAGCGTCATCGCCTGCGATCAGTTCACCTCCGAGCCGGAATATTGGCAGGAGCTGGAGAGCGTGGTGGAGGACGCGCCCAGTACTCTCAACCTCATCTATCCGGAAGTCTACCTGGGAAAAAACGGGGGCAGGGGTGAAAAAATCCGCGCTTTCATGCGCAAATATCTGGACGAAGGCATGTTCACCGCGCACGAAGGATACATCCTGGTGGACAGGACTTGTTCAGACGGGAAGCACCGCTGCGGCATTATGGCGGAAGTGGACCTTGAAAAGTACGACTACAACGCCGCCTCCCGCACTCCCGTGCGCGCCACCGAGATGACCGTGGTCGAGCGCCTGCCCGTGAGGATAGAGATAAGGAGGGGAGCTTGCTTAGAGCTTCCGCACATCATGATGCTCATGGACAACCGCGATAACTTCATGCGCGAGCTGTACATGCTGCGCGGCAAGACGCTTTACGACACCGATTTGAATATGGGCGGCGGACATGTTACGGGCTACGAGCTGACCTGCACCAAGAAGATAGACGAATATATGCAGGGGCTGGAAGAGCGCGCCGGCGAAGGCGGCATAGCCTTTGCGGTGGGGGACGGAAATCACTCCCTTGCCACGGCAAAGGCATGCTGGGAGGAGATAAAGGCGAATCTTTCTCAAGAGGAAAGGCAAACTCATCCCGCCAGGTTCTGCCTGTGCGAGATAGTCAGCGTGCAGGATCCCGCCCTGGTATTCGAGCCCATCCACCGCGTGGTGTTCGACAAGCACGGCGAGTTCGTCAACTTTGCCGCAAACAAGCTCAAGGGCGCGGGCAGCTGCGTCATGATAAGCGGCGGCGTGCGCAGGCTGATCCCCGTCAACGCCGATCCCGCCCATGCGATAGCCGAGATTCAGGCGGCGATAGACGAATATATAAAGGTAAATCCCTCCGCGGGCGTGGACTATGTACACGGCGCGTACAACACCGAGCAGGTGGCGGCGCGCGAGGGCGGAACGGCGATAATCATGCCGCTCATCACCAAGGAAAACCTGTTTTCCTGCGTGAAAAGCCGCGGCACTCTCCCCCGCAAATCCTTCTCCATGGGCGAGGGAAAGGACAAGCGCTACTATTTTGAAGCGCGCATAATAACAAACGAGTACAAAATATCTGACGATAAAGTCATAAGGAGTGGCAATGAAGATTAAAGTTGCGAAATTCGGCGGAACCTCGATGGCGGACGCGCGTGCTATCACCCGTTCGGCGGACATCGTTAAGGCGGACAAGGAGCGCAGATACGTGGTGGTATCCGCGCCCGGCAAGCGTTTTTCTCAGGACATCAAGGTGACGGACCTGCTCTATGAATGCTTCCACAAGCTGGAGATGGACGGCAATTTCGATTCGTCCTTTGAAAAGATCCGCGAGCGTTTTATGACCATAGCGGACGATCTGCGCCCCGATTTGGATATGGAAGCTTGCCTTGACGAAGTAAAGGAGGGCATGTATAAGTACGGCAGCACGGAATATTTCGCCTCGCGCGGGGAATACCTCTCCGGCAGGATAATGGCTGCCCACCTCGGCTTTGCCTTTGTGGACGCGGCTGAGGTGATAGTGTTCACCTCGGGCGGAGAGTTCGACGCCGCCGCCACGCGCGCCAAGCTGAAAAAGAAGCTCGCGGGCGTGAAGTACGCGGTCATCCCCGGCTTTTACGGCGCGGACGAAAGCGGACTTATCCACACCTTCAGCAGGGGCGGATCGGACATCACCGGCGCACTCATCGCAGAGGCGGTGAACGCGGAACTTTACGAAAATTGGACGGACGTCAACGGCTTTTTGACCGCAGACCCCCGCATAGTCGACCACCCCGCGGGCATTAAGGAACTCTCCTACCGCGAGCTGAGGGAGCTCGCCTACATGGGCGCGAACGTCCTTCATCCGGAGAGCATCTTCCCCGTGCGTGCGGGCGGAATCCCCATAAACATCCGCAACACCTTCGAACCGGAAAATGCGGGCACCATGATAGTTCCCGAGATCACCGATAGCCGCAAGGGCAACACCATCACGGGCATAGCGGGCAAGAAGGGGTACAGCATCATCTATATAGAAAAATCCATGATGAACAGCGAGATAGGCTTTGCGCGCAAAGTGCTCTCCGTGCTGGAATATTACAACATCGGCTTTGAGCATATGCCCTCCGGCATAGACACCCTCTCCATCGTCGTGGCGGACAGCGAAATCGCCGGCAGGCAGGAAGTGGTGCTGGATAAGATCCAAAAGACGGTATCCCCCGACCATGTGGAGATAAAGGACGGCATCAGCCTCATCGCCACCGTGGGTCACGGCATGTCCTTCAAGCCGGGCACCGCGGCAAAGCTGTGCGGCGCGCTCGCCACCGCAGGCGTGAACATCCGCATGATAGACCAAGGCTCCAGCGAGATGAACATAATCGTGGGCGTAGCCACCCAAGATTACGAAAAAGCCGTTCGCGCGATATATAAGGCATTCGAGTAAGTCACTCGGCGGCATAACGGAATAACGGTAAAAGGATCGCAGTTTTGCGGTCCTTTTTTCAAATAAAAAAGTACAAAAACGCGCCCGCTATCCCCAGCGCTCCGCATATGGGGAACGCCCATGCGGGGAGATATACGCCGAAGAGCATGGGGATAAAGGCAATCGCCGCGCCGAGCAGGGAATTAACCGCGGCAAGGGCGAGGGCGCGCCTTCTTGCGCCCAAGAGGTAGCACAAAAGAAGGGCGGCGGCGGAGCCGAGGGCGAGGAGCATGAGGTATTCTATCGCGGTGCGCATAAAAAAGTGTATGTGCAAGGGCGGCGATAAATGAAAAATTGTGCAAAATTCTACGCGCAAGCGGGCGCGCACGATTGACAATTTGCGCGCAAGAATATATTATTAGAAATGAAAAAATGTCCCGCGCAAAAATGCCGGCTCGCACGATGTTTTGAGCGGAGAGCATCGACATGCGGCGGGGCAAAGCTATTTTCAAAAAGAGGACAAAAATGAAATACATCGTTATTTTGGGCGACGGAATGGCGGATTATCCCGTTAAGGAATTGGGCGGCAAAACGCCCCTTCAAGTGGCAAAAAAGCCGAATATGGATACGCTCGCCCGCTGCGGCGAAACGGGATTGGTCAAGACTGTGCCGGACGGCATGAAGCCGGGCAGCGATGTGGCGAATTTGGCGGTCATGGGTTACGATCCGCTCAAATGCTATACGGGCAGATCCCCGCTTGAAGCGCTCAGCATGGGCGTTAAACTCGCCGCCGACGACATCGCAGTAAGGTGCAACCTGGTCACTTTGTCAGACGAAGAAAATTACGAGGACAAGACCATGGTCGACTACTCGGGCGGAGAGATAAGCACGGAAGAAGCGGGCGAGCTCATCGCCTGCATTCAGGAGCACTTCGGCGACGAGCTGCACAAATTTGTCGCGGGCGTGAGCTACCGCCATTGCATGGTCAGGCATCACTCCCTTACGGGGACTATCTACACTCCCCCTCACGACATCTCCGATAAGCCGATCAAGGGTCATCTCCCCGGCGGCAGGTACGGGGAAGAGGTGCTGGAGATGATGAAGAAGTCCTACGGCATCTTAAAAGATCACCCCGTGAATATCAAGAGGATAAAGGAGGGCAAGCGCCCCGCCAACTCCATCTGGCTGTGGGGCGAGGGCACCCGTCCCGCCCTGCAAAACTTCAAGGAGCGCTGGGGCTTGAACGGCGCGGTCATCTCCGCCGTGGATTTGGTCAAGGGTATAGGCATGGGCGCCGGCATGAAGGTGATAGAAGTGGAGGGCGCCACCGCCAACTACAACACCAACTTTACCGGCAAGGCGAAAGCCGCTGTGAACGCGCTTAAATCTGGTATCGATTATGTGTATATCCACATGGAAGCGCCCGACGAGTGCGGACATCAGGGCGACATGAAGCACAAGATATATTCCATTGAACAAATCGACGAAAAAGTGGTAAAATATATAATGAAGGCGATGTTGGAGAGCGGGGAGGACTTTTCCATCCTCATCATGCCCGATCATCCCACGCCTCTGTGCTTGAAGACGCACGTATCCGACCCCGTCCCCTATGTGCTCTACCGCAAGGGGATGCACGGCAAGGGCGTGCCTTACGACGAGGAAAATGCCAAAGTGAGCGGCATTTATTATAAATCCGGAGAGGAGCTTGCAAAGCACTTTCTCCAAGGAGAATGAGCATGAAAAGACGTAACAGAAGGGCAGATTCTTTCCCCAACCTGTTTCCCGATCAAGACGTAACTCCCGCGCAGGAAGATTCCGCGGAACAGGCAGAACTTGCTGCGCAGGAAGACTCCGCGGAACAGGCAGAATCCGCAGGACAAGCCGAACTCGCAGAGCAGGCTGAACCCGCAGAGCAGGCGGAATCCGCAGAACAAGCCGAACTTGCAGAGCAGGAAGACCCCGCAGAGCAGGAAGACCCCGCAGAGCAGGAAGACCCCATAGCGCAGGAAACACCCGAAGAAGAGCCCGCGCAGGACAGCCTCGCGCAGGAGGAGCCCGCAGACGAATCTTCCGCCGGCGAAGGGCAGCAAGCGCAGGAGGAACCTTCCGATCAGGCGGAGGGGGAAGTCCCTCCCGCAGGTGAGGAATATGTAATACAGGACGGCGCCGCCCCCGCGGAAGAAGAGGGGAAAAAGCGCAAGCGCAGGGTAAAAGAGCCCATGCCGCGCAAGAAGAAGATAATCATCGGCGTGATAGCCGGCGTGCTTGCCGTGGCGATACTCGCGGCGATAATCGTGCCCGTGGCTATCTTCTTTACGAGCAACCAAACGGTGTCCTCGGCGGAAGATCTGCTCGCCGTGGATTGGGCGAATCTGGGCGATAAAAAGGTGTACTTGCAAAAGGACATCACCGTGGACGGCGACCTGGAGATACCCGCGTCCGCAACCATAAATCTGAATAAGCACACTCTCACGATAAACGGCGCGCTCAAAGTGACGGGCGCGGTCAAGATAGGCACGTCTTCCGGCGACGGCTTTAACGATAAGGGCGCGCTCTCCGTCGCCTCTCTCTCCGTCACCTCGGACGAGGGCGGCTTGGAGATATTCGCTCCCGCAACCGTGGGCGAAGGCAGCGTGGCGGCGGGCGTCTTCCGCACGGCAAATTCGCTTGCCTTGAACGGTACTCTCGCTGTCAACGCGAAAACGGCGTTTATCGAAGGCGCCGTCACGGGCGGGGAAAACGCGCTGCTCTCCTTCACCGGCGGCAGGGCGGACATCACGGGCGATGCGCAGGTGAACGTCTCCTCGCTCACGGGCGCATATCTCAATGTGGAGGGTAGCGCCAAGGATATCGCCGCGGACGGGGAATCCTATGTGGTGCTCTCCGGCACGGCTTCTTCCGTCACGGGCGGCAAGGGCGTGCTCGCGCTCAAGAACTTCGAGTGTTCTTCCTTCAACGGCATGGAAAGGCTGGGCATATATGTGCTCTCCTGCTCGGGCAGCGAGAGGATAGAAAATGTGGAAGACATCTTCTTTATCGAAAAGCTGGATACTCCCGCTGCGGCGCAGGTGGACATTCGCGACGGCAGGGTGATCCTCACCATAAGCGACGTGGAGCACTCCGCGGCGGCGGACTTTGCCTACCGCGTGACGGTGAACGATACGGTTTTTGAGGACGTCAAGGGCACTCAGCTGGATATAACTTCCGCCGTAACCACCGCCGGCATATACGACATACTCATCACCGCCCAGGGCAACTTCAAGCCGGGAGAGGACGGTAAATACGACATCGACTCCTTCACCAAGGACGTCTACTATATCGACAGCTACCCCTGCGGACTCCGCTACGAACACACCTTCACGCTGGATACGCCGCAGAATTTGGCGGTAACGGCGGAAGAGGGCGGCATAGTGCTCTACTTCGACGCGGTTCCCTTCGCCGACGGCTATAACGTGTATATAAACGATTCCGCCGAACCGATAAGCTCGGACAAAAACGAGGTGCACATCTCCTCCGACTTGCTCAAAGCCGGCTCCAACGCCATCTATGTGCAGGCGGTGAGCAATAACGAGCAGATATTGAGCAGCTCGCGCGCACTCGTCGGTTACGTCAAGTACGAAAAACTCCCCACCCCCGCTGTGGAAGCGCCCGTAATCAGCGGCAAGGAAGTGGCTGTGGGCTGGACGAAGACGGAAGACTCGCCCGCGCGCATGTTCGAGGTGGTCTTCACCTATAACTCCTCTCAGGGCGGAGTGGTGAGCAAGACGGTCTATGCCGCCGCAAACACCATCACCGTGACCTTGGACGATCTGGCGGAAGGCAGCGGCGTTACGGTAACGGTGAGGGCGCTCGGCTACGGCTACTATCTAACGGGCGACGCTGGCACTTCCCCCGCCGCTCCCTCCGCGCCGAGCAACAAGGTGGAGGCGGTTATCTAAACGCCCCCGCCTAGCATTGAAACTCAAACAAAGTAAAGGACTTTGCTCTCCGCAAGGTCCTTTTTAAGCGGAATTTAATAATTTTCCTCCCGTATATGTGGGCGCGTTAAATTACCCCTTGCGATAATTTTCATATCTGTTATAATAAGATAAAGCTATACAAGCGAGGGGAATTATGAAAAAGGCTATAATAATAACCGCGGTTTTGGCGCTTATTTTGACCGTCACGCTCACCGCCGTGCTCGGCGGCTGTTACGACAGCACCAAAAAAGAGGGGAACGTGCAAAAGCGCACCTCCCTCACCGTGCGCGACGACGGCACTTTTGTGGTCATGCAGTTCACCGATCTGCACCTGACTACCAACGGCAGTTACAACAAGGACAAGCAGACGTTCAAATGGGTGGAAGAAGCGCTCGACACCGTCAAGCCCGACTTGGTAGAAGTCACGGGCGACGTGACCGCCGGCTCGCCTCCCGGGCGCGACAAGGCTCTGCTCGCGCTCGCCAACATCTTTGAAGAAAGGCAGATTTATTGGGCGTACACCTTCGGCAACCACGACGGCGAACATATCAAGACGGACGGTGGCGAGGTGTGGATAGGCAAGGAGGGCAAGCAAAACCTTCTTTCCGAGTACACGCCTTCCTGCCTTGAAACGCTGGATACTTTCGCCGGCACCGCCTTTTATTCGGAAAACACGCGGGGCAATGAGGAGCTCTATAACCTGCTCACCGGTTACGAATACTCCCTGCTCGCGCGCAGCAGCGAAGAGCTCGCCGATCCCGACGCCATGGGCGTGGGCAATTATGTGATAGAGCTGGAAAACGCCGCGGGCGATGTGGTGTTCGCGCTCTTCCATATGGATACGCACGGCAAGTTCTATGTCGATCCCGCGGGCAACACTTCCGGCGCGGACGGTTACTCCGATCAAGGCTATGTGGGGCTCACCCAAAAGCAGGTGGAGTGGTACGAAGGCAAGGTCAAGTCGTACAGCGAACGGGGCATTAAATCCGCCATCTTCATGCACGTGCCCAACTACGCCTACCGCGAACTTGTGGAAACGCCGGGCGAGATCAACGAATACGGCATACCTTCCTTCAACGCCTACGACGACACGCTCGCGCACGTCAAAGCAGAAGGCTATCTGCCGGAAAAGTATTCCGACTTGGAATTTGTCAAGCAGGAGGGCGTTTACGCGCCGCGCTGGGACGACGGACTTATGCGGGTGATAGCGGAAAATCCGTCCACCACGCTCATATCCGTGGGGCATGACCATAACAACTCGTTCGTGCTCGCCTACGACACCGCCGCCAAGTACGGCAGCGGCGAGCAAGTGCTCCTCTCCTACGGCAGGACGTCGGGCGTGAACGCCTGGGCGCGCGATATACCCATCGGCGCGACCGTGTTCACCCTGCACACGGACAAGACCTCCGCAACCGATATATATGATATAGAGCAGGTTTTTCCTACTTTTTCATATGCGGAATTGGGGAATAGATAGGAGAAAATGATTTTTTCAGGGCGCAAAGTATTTGTTTGCGCAGCGTAAGCGCCCTGAAAAAATCGTGATATTTTTCGGAAGATAAAAGTTATGAAATAAGCGAATGTCGCGTTACTTCCGAAAAGTGATATTTTTGGCTAGCCAAATAATAAAGCCTTGAAGTGACCATATAAGGGAGCGCAAGGCTTTTTCTCTTCGCAACACTTTATCTCACGCCAAAAGTGAAATGCGCCCTCAAACCGCCAAGGCGACGAGAGGGCGCGTGATATTTTTGCGCGTACTGTTGCGAGCAACGCCGCGCAAAAGTTAAGGTGCCGCAGGCGCATTTACACTTTTTTCTTTAATAAATACACCGCTTTATAAATGCCAAAAGTGGA
>CALWKO010000038.1 GCA_944381275.1 uncultured Clostridia bacterium
TTTGGAGCTACTGGCCGGACTCGAACCGGCGACCTGCTGATTACGAATCAGCTGCTCTACCAACTGAGCCACAGTAGCACATCGCTATAATATATTATCAATATTATGCGAAAGTGTCAAGCGATAAGCGCAAATTTAATCAAAGTTGTTTGAGCAGTTCTTTGACGCAAGTCACATACTGCCCCACTCCGGCATTTACAACTTCATTAAAGCTTACGTCGGCGCCCTCGTCGGCGTTGTCGGAAACGCACTTGACCATGATGAGCGGCAGATTAAACCGCTCACAGGCAAAGAAGAGGCCGGCGCTCTCCATATCGCAGATATCGCAGCCGAACTTATTCACGAGCATCTCCTTAAATGCGCTGTCGTTTACGAATTTATCTCCGCTGGCGATCCTCACCTTGGGCAGCAAGGAAAGGTGCTCGGATTTTTCCGCGATGGAAATATCGGGCGTCAAAATCGCCGAATCCCTGCCTATGTGAATGCCCATGCAGGACGCGTCGGTATATGAGCGGGAAAAATCGTAATGAACCGCTTCTTTCACCAAAGCAAGGCATCCGCGCTTGAGATCTTTGTTCAGCGAACCGACCAAACCCACGTTCAAAATCGCCTCGACTTTATATTCCAAAGCCAAATATTGCGCCGCTAGGGCGGCTGCAATCTCACCCACCCCGCTGTTTATGAGGTATACGCTCTTTCCTTCGAGCAAATATTTGTGCACTTCGTATGCTCCCGCGTCCGTGCCCATGTACTGCCCCAAATTTTCACGCAAAACGGCGGATTCGTCCGCGAGCGCAGTTACGATCCCCACTCTTTCCATATTAAAACTCCGCGCTGCCGGTCGTGCGGGGGAAAGGAATCACGTCGCGGATGTTCTGCATGCCGGTCAAGTACATGATGAGCCTTTCAAAGCCCAAGCCGAAGCCCGCATGTTTTACTCCGCCGTACTTCCTCAAATCCAAGTACCACGAATAATCTTCTTCCCTAAGTCCCAGCTCTTTTATGCGGGCGACGAGGTTGTCGTACCTCTCTTCCCTCTGCGAACCGCCCACTATCTCGCCCACTTGCGGCACAAGCAGGTCGACGGCGGCGACCGTCTTGCCGTCCTCGTTCATGCGCATATAAAACGCCTTGATGTCCTTGGGGTAATCGGTCACAAATGTGGGGCAGTTGAAGATCTTTTCGGTAAGATATCTTTCGTGCTCCGTCTGAATGTCAGCGCCCCAGAATACGGGATATTGGAATTCGTCCTTGTGCGGTTCGAGCAGCTTGATGGCTTCGGTATAAGATACGCGTGCAAAGTCCTTTTCCACAATGTCGGTAAGCTTTTGAATGAGCCCCTGCTCGATGAACTTATCGCAGAAGGCGATCTCCTCCGGGCAGCGATCCATCACACATTTGATGACGTATTTCATCATCGCCTCTATGACCAGCATATCCCCTTCAAGGTCGGTGAAAGCCATTTCCGGCTCGATCATCCAAAACTCCGCGGCGTGGCGGTTGGTATAGCTCTTTTCCGCGCGGAAGGTGGGACCGAAGGTGTATACGTCCTTAAAT
The DNA here is from genome assembly GCA_944381275.1 of uncultured Clostridia bacterium. Classification (GTDB taxonomy): domain Bacteria; phylum Bacillota; class Clostridia; order Christensenellales; family UBA3700; genus Alloclostridium. Next base: position 1,558 of record CALWKO010000038.1, read on the forward strand.
GCCAGGGCGTAGCACTCAGCATTCAGCTGACCGCTCACCGTGAGGTTTGCCGCCTTGCCGAAGAAATCCTTCGTCCAGTCCACTTTGCCCTCTTCCGTCTTGGGAGGATTGAGTGGGTCGAGTGTGGTGATGCGGAACATCTCTCCCGCCCCTTCGCAGTCGGAGCAGGTGATGATGGGCGTGTTCACATACACAAAGCCCCTCTCGGCAAAAAAGCTGTGAATGCCCTGTGCCGCCACGCTCCTTATGCGGAATACCGCCTGAAAGGTGTTTGCGCGCGGGCGCAGATGAGCTATCTCGCGCAGATATTCCAAAGTGTGCCTCTTCTTCTGCAAAGGATAGGACGGAGAAGAAGGCGCGGCGACTTCCATCTTATCCGTCTTGATCTCGAATGGCTGCTTGTTTTCGGGAGTGTAGACCACATCTCCCTCCGCATATACAGCCGCACCCACGTTGAGCGCGGTTATCTCCTTGTAATTTTCCAAATTCGCTTCCATAACTATCTGGGCGGTTTTGAAGAAAGTTCCGTCGGAAATCTCCATAAACGCAAAGGCTTTGCCTGCGCGAACCGTCCTCACCCAACCGCAGACGCGCACGCGCTGCCCGTCCATTTGAGCGCAATCGGAATACAACTTCTTTATGCTTGTAACCTGCATATTCTACCTCCTACGTTACAAAAGTAACGCAACTTAGCATAAAATTGCGGCAAAAATTGTCGCTATATTTAAGATTATAGCATAATTATAAGGATTTGGCAAAGTGTTGTGATATACTAATTGATAAAATTAAAACTAAATATTTTGTATGATTTGTAAATTTTAACAAATATCTATTGTAATTGCCGAATATATCGGCTATAATATAGATGCAAGGGCGAAGTGCTTAGTTTCGAACCCCACTGACATAAAAGGGAATGCGGAGTCAGTCGGCGGATGGCGTGCCTCCCACTAAGTGGCTTTGAGGATTACAGAAATCGATTGCAGCATACCCACCTGCAAATAAGCGGGTTGTCAAACGGCACTTCGTTTTTGATAGCAAGTTGTTTTACCAAAAAAGAGGATCGCAAAGCGGTCCTCTTCTCCTATATATCCGCATAAACGGTTATCCTGTGTGCAGGCGGCGAATTATTTATCTTCGCCCTCTTTCTTTAACTCTTCCTCTTGATTTGCCTCACTCTCTTTTACATCGTCTTTCGGCTTGTCCGTATCCGTTGCGGGAATATGGTAATGCTCCGCCACTTCCGCTTCATCGGCGGTGTATACCGAGGGCGAGAACTTGCGCGTGTTGTCTATCACCAAATTGTCCGCCTTGTAGTACTTCAAGCCGTTGATGTGGTAGTAACTCACCAGATTGGCGATACGCACAAATACCACCCCTGTTGCAAGGAGCACTATCGTGCCCACGCCGAACGTGGCAAAAAGTGAAACAACTGTGAGCATAGCCATGACTATACCGTATACAAAATACATTCCGAAAGTGGAGGTGAAGTGGTGCTTCAATGTTTTAAAGTTATATTTGAGAGCCTGAACGCAACTCATGTTCTTCACCGTCATAGCCGGGATCCACAGGCTGAACATGCTCTTTGTTATTGCGGTCACACAAAAGATGAGCAGCGCCACGAGGAATATCATGAGCAGATAATTCACCATGGAAAAGAGTATCCCCACACCCACTATAATGAGCGCGAATACTATTTGCAGAGGTATGTTTATCACCGTGTAGAGCAGCGCGAACTTAGCCGACGTTTTGAAGTTGTGCACATAATTTGCCATAAACGGGAAATTGCTGCCCGAATTCATATAAGTGTCCACCACGTCGCTCACCGAATAGTAGCACATGGAGATGAGGAACATGGCTATGAAATACAGGATGATAAGGAATACTCCCGCCAAAATCAGCCTGGAATAATTTTCCGAAAACACCTGCCCTATCTGCACAAAGAGGTTTTCTATCGATTCAAAATCGCTCGATTCCACATCGCCGCGCAAGATGGCTTTTATATAATCGCCCAGCTGCGGGAAGAGCTGCAGATCCTTAATACTGTCCACCAGCGTGTTGAGCGTGGGGAGCATCATCGCCGCGCCGAGGGCGACTATTATCAAGCACACCACAAGCACATAAAACAGCGTTTTATATACGAGCGAGAAACGGTTGCTTAAAATACTGAAAGAATTTTTGAATAACATTTTATCACCCTACATATTACTTTTCTTCAATATCAATATCGCCGAACTTGTCGTCGGGCACGTCCGCCCTCTCCATATCCTCCGCGTCGAAATAAGCGGCGTAGATATAGGAAGGAAGGAACAAGCAGCAGACATAATACCACGCAAACGAGAGCACCCAATTTACCACCTGATAGCCGGAATAGTGATAAAACCTCACCAAAATGGCGTGCGCGGCAAGCGGAATAATGGTGACAAGGCAGGTGATGGACAGCGTGAGGAACACGGACATATAATTCACCCTGTTAAAAGTGCGGGTGGAAGCCGCCAGCGATTGGCGCAGATTATAGCCGCGAATGGTCATATTGGGCAAGGTGAAGATCATCAATACGAATATGCTCACCCCCACCGCGCTGAATATAAACGCGGTGATGCACGACGCCACCACCATGCTTATCTCTCCCAGCACGTTTATCCATAGGTAAACGAGCAGCGCTTCTATTATCGAGAGCGCTTCAAAGATGAGTATAAGTGTGAGCACATATTTGAAGACGTGCAGGAAGTTGTCGTTCACCTTCCTCAAAAAGAATTTGATGACGCCGCCGCTTTCATAAAATTCGCCGTAACGCATGCGCCTTTCTATTGCGCCCACCGCCGAGGATATGAACACGCAAAACAGCACGCCCATAAAGATAAAGAGCAGCAGCTTGCGCCAATCCGCGATCAATGCTATACCCTGCACCACATCCCAAAAATCATTGCTCGGCATTTCGGCGATATTGAGCAGAGTGTATAGTTTTAATACCGGGTTGTGCGCAAACGCCAAAAACACGGCAGGCAAAATAGTGGTCAGCGCCAACTTAAAAAAGTTGTGCTTTACAAATCGGCAAGCAAGATTGAAATATTTCATAGGCTCTCCTATTTCAATATGGCGAGCAGATCCGCGGGTTTTTCCGCAACCGCCGCCACTTTCATTGCCAGGGCTCTTTCGTCGGTGAAGCCCCATTTGCACAATATGCAATCCACGCCGGCAAGGTCGGCGCCCTGTATATCGTATATAGTATCTCCCACCATCACGGAATTTTCGCGCGCTGCGCCCACCTTTTGCATTCCGTATTCCAAAATCTCCGCCTTCTGTTCGCGTACGCCGTAAGTAAGACCGGAAACGTAGGTGAGATACTTATCTATGCCGAAGTGCTTCATGAGCATCTCCGCTTCTTCCTGCTTTTTGCACGTTGCCACGCAAAGCACATATCCGCGCTTTTTCAGCTCTGCCATAACCTGGGGTATGCCCTCGTATACGGGATTGCGGAATATGTCGCCCTTCACATAGTTGTCGCGGAACCACCCCACCACTTCGCTCACCTTTTCTGCGGGAAAGTATAGCCGAAAGGTATCGCTGAGCGGAGGCCCTATGTATGCGGGATAAAGCGACTTGTCCACATTTATCCCGTAGTGTTCGAAGGTGGCGTCGAGCGAGCGCGCTATTCCCTCGTATGAATTGCTTATCGTCCCGTCCAGGTCGAAAAACACATATCTGTATTGAGCCATATATATTATTCTTCCATCAGCTTTAATTGTGCGCGCAGCTTTTCCAGCTTCTCGCAGTTGCCGTCCAGCTTGGCTTTTTCCTTTTCCACAAGCTGTTTGGGCGCCTTTGCGATAAAGCCCTGATTTGCCAAAAGACCATTGCTGCGCCCTATTTCCTTTTCAAGGTGCTCTATCTCGCCGGCAAGCCTTGCCTTTTCCTTCTCTGTGTCCACAAGCTCGCCGAGCGGCATAAACGCTTCGCCCGCGGCGGAGATGACGGAAACCGTTTTAACGCCGATCTCTTCTTTGCCCGCAACGACTTTTATCTCGCTGACCCCTGCAAGTTTTTTCACATAGGTGAAATCGGAAGGCTTTATGGCTCCGCCCGCGATGAACAGTTCCACCTTTTTCGAAGGCGCAACGTTCATCTCGTTCTTGATATTCCTTATCGACTTGATGAGGTCTATCACTTTGTCGAAGTCCGCCTCCTGCGCGCGGTACGACGAGAACTTCTTCACGGGCTGAGGCCACTTTTGCATCATTAGCTTACCGCGCACGCCCGGCATATATCCGTATATCTCCTCCGTAACAAACGGAACGAAGGGATGCAACAGTTTGAGCACCGTTTCCAGCACATAAGTGAGCACGCTGAGCGTATTCACCTTGGCGTCGCCCGTCGTTTCGTAAAGCGCGGGCTTGCTCAGCTCGATATACCAGTCGCAGAACTGCGCCCACACAAAGTCGTAAAGTTTACCCGCGGCAAGTCCCAGCTCGTACTTTTCCAAATTCTTGGTCACGTCCTTGATTACGCCGTTCAGCCTGCACAATATCCACTTATCCGCATGGGTGAGGCGGAATGTGCCCATCTCCTTCAGCTTTACGCCCTCGCAATTCATGAGCACAAAGCGGGAAGCGTTCCAAATCTTGTTCATAAAGTTGCGTGCGCTCTCCGTCTTTTCGTCCATATAGCGCATATCGCTGCCTGGAGCCACGCCCTGCACCAGGGAGAAACGCAAGCTGTCCGCGCCGTACTTATCGATGACTTCAAGCGGATCTATGCCGTTGCCGAGCGATTTACTCATCTTCCTGCCCAGCTTGTCGCGCACGATACCGTGAATGAGCACTTCCGAAAAAGGCACTTCGCCCATATGCTCTATGCCGGAGAAGATCATCCTCGCCACCCAGAAGAAGATGATGTCGTAAGCCGTCACGAGCAGGGAGTTGGGATAGAAGTAATCCAAATCCGCCGTCTTATCCGGGAAGCCGAGCGTGGAGAACGGCCACAGCGCGCTGGAAAACCAGGTGTCGAGCACGTCCTCATCCTGATTGAGCACGGTATGACCGCACTCCGGGCACTTATCCGGCTTGCTCTCCGCCACCGTCATGTGTCCGCACTTTTCGCAGTAGTATGCGGGAATGCGATGCCCCCACCACAGCTGACGGGAAATGCACCAATCCTTCACATTCTCCATCCAATTGAAGTATATTTTGGAGAAACGATCGGGAATAAATTCCGTCTTCTTCTTTTTGACCGCCTCGATAGCGGGCTTTGCAAGCGGCTGCATCTTCACAAACCACTGCTTGGATACGATGGGCTCCACCGTGCTGTGGCAGCGATAGCACTGCCCCACGTTGTGAGTGTAGTCCTCTATCTTCACCAAATATCCGCCCTCGCGCAGATCGTCCACTATCACCTCGCGCGCCTCCTCACGCGTGAGTCCGCAGTACTTTTCTCCCGCCTGCTCGTTAAGGGAGCCGTCGTCGTTCATCACTCGGATAACGGGCAGATTGTGCCTAAGTCCCACTTCGAAGTCGTTGGGGTCGTGGGCGGGGGTTATCTTCACCGCGCCGCTTCCGAAATCCTTCTCCACGTAATCATCCGCCACAACGGGTATGAGCCGCCCTACGAGCGGTAAAACCAGATTTTTGCCCACTGCATCGGCGTATCTTTCATCCTTGGGATTGACCGCAACGGCGGTATCGCCCAGTATAGTTTCCGGGCGGGTGGTGGCTACGGTGATATATCCGCTTCCGTCCTCGAAGGGGTAACGGATATGCCACAGGTGCGAAGCCTGCTCTTCATACTCCACTTCCGCGTCCGAAAGCGCCGTTTTGCATGAAGGGCACCAATTTATTATCCTGTCGCCTTTGTATATAAGTCCTTTGTTGTAAAGATCCACAAATACGTGCGCAACCGCCTTGGAGCAGTGCTCGTCCATCGTGAAAGCCTCCCTCGACCAGTCGCAGGAACAGCCTAGGCGCTTGATCTGCTCCGAGATTCTGTTGCCGTACTTTCTCGTCCACACCCAGGCGCGCTCGAGGAAGCCTTCCCTGCCCACGTCGTTTTTCGTGAGTCCTTCCTTCTTCATCTCCTCCACTATCTTCACTTCCGTGGCGATGGAGGCGTGATCCTTGCCGGGCAGCCAAAGCGCGCTGTAACCCTGCATGCGCTTAAAGCGCGTGATCGTGTCCTGTATGGTATCGTCCAAAGCGTGACCCATATGCAGCTGCCCGGTGATGTTGGGCGGCGGCATGACTATGCAAAAAGGTTCCTTCTTCTTGTCCACCTTGGCGGTGAAGCAGCCGCTGTCCATCCACTTTTCGTACAAAGCGGATTCAAATTCCTTGGGCGAATATGTCTTGGGCATATCCTTGAACTTAGATTTCATAAGTATTCCGAATCTCCTTTTTTTGTATCATTGCTAGATGGTCAAAAAAGCCACCAGCAGTCCTATTATTATCAGCGCCGTACCCAAAGTACGGAAGATAAATGCAGCTTTTTCAAATTCCGGTTTGCCCTTGTTCTGCCTTGCCCTGTTTATTGCGGAAGCGATGACTCCCGCAAAAAGGGCGATAAGCAAGCCTGCTACGGCGAGAATGATCGCGCTAAGCGGCGCGGGCTGAACCAGCCTTTGAGGGTTGAATTGCACCCAGTCGAACATATTACTCGTCTTTATCTTCGCCTTGTTCTATGGGATTGCCCTTGTCGTCCAACTTGTCCAGAATGCCGCTTTCACGCACCCTGCACAAATCGCGGTAATAGCCTACGTTGTATTGAATAAGGTTATATATCGCCACCAACGCGCCCGCGACAAACACGGCAAATGATATCCAATAGATGATATCCCCAGCCTTGTATACATCCCCGTCGTAGCAAAGCAAGCCCAGCGCGAGATACGCCAGCACCAATGAAGCAAAGTTGAGCGCGCTGCCCGCCTTGCCCCACTTGTTGGCGATCTGCTCCACTTGGCGCTTGCTCGCCTTCATGAAATAATAGCTGAACACGCCCATGAGCACTTCTTTCACGATGAGTATCAAGGCAAAGAGCAATATCGGCCACCTGCCGATGAGCACATAAGCCACTCCCAGCATAAAAATTCCGAAGCCCTGGCAAAGTTTGTCCGCCACGGGATCTATCACCTTCCCCAGGTCGGTTATCATATTGAAGTGCCTTGCCACAAAGCCGTCGACGACGTCGGTGACTTCGGCGAAAATAAACACGCCCGCAGCAGCCCACACATATGCCTTAGCCTGCGCGGAAGAAGGATCTATGCAGAACATTATCATCAGCACAAAAAACACCGGCACACAAGCCAGCCTGACATAGGTGAGAATGTTGGGAATGGAAAATACGTCTTTACGGGAAAATTTCATCCTCGGCTCCTTATTTATATATAGCGTATGAAAATTATATCACACGCAAATAAAAAAGACAAATATTTTAATGATATTTTCGCCTTTCACACAAATAAGTCAAAAGGGAATACAATGTAGTAATTCGGAGGTGAAAATGAAAAAACTTATTATATGTGCACTGATAGTGTGCCTTGCGGCAACTTGCCTATGCTTTGCCGCATGTGATAAAGAAGACGGAGTCATCCGCCTTACCGAGGTCACGCATTCGGTGTTCTACGCCCCTCTTTACGTTGCGATAGAGGGCGGATATTTTGAAGAAGAAGGTATAAAAATAGAGCTCAGCAACGGCGGCGGTGCGGACAGCTGCATGACCGCCCTGCTCGCCGGTCAAGCGGATATAGGTCTGCATGGTCCGGAGGCATGCATATATGTGGCAAACCAAGGGAGAGACGATCACCCCATCGTATTCGCACAGCTGACCAAGAAGGACGGCTCCTTCCTGGTGGGGCGCGAACCCATGCCGAATTTTGAATGGAGCGACCTTGAGGGGAGCGAGGTGATAGGCGGCAGAGTGGGCGGCGTGCCGGCAATGACGCTCGAATACCTGTTCGAGCAAAACGGACTTTTTGACGGGGAGAACATCACGATAAATTACGGCATAGATTTCGACCTGATAACCGCGGCGTTCGAAGCGGGTACGGGCGATTACTGCACCATGTTTGAGCCCGTGGCGACCAACTTTCAAAACGCGGGCAAAGGCTATGTGATAGCTTCCGTCGGTGAGGGCGCGGGCGACATGCCCTACACCGCATTCACCGCAACGCGCAGCTTTATCGAGGAAAATCCCGAACTGATAGACGGCTTTTTGCGCGCGCTGATCAAGGCGATGAAGTTTGTGGAAGAAAACGACGGCACGGCGATAGCAAAGATCCTCGCCCCTCAATTCGACGGCACGAGCGTGGAAGTTTTGGCAAACGCGATAGAAAAATACAAGCAAATAGACGCATATTCCGCCACTCCGATAATGAAGCAGGAAGATTTCGAACACTTGCAGGACGTGATAATCTCCGCCGGCGTTATGGATTCGAGAGTATCATTTGAACAGGTGGTGGACAATTCGATAGCGCAAGCGGTACTCGACGGCATGAACTGATGGAAGATTTGATAACATTCGATAAAGTGTGCCTCACCTACCACACCAAAGAGAGCGAAACCCCCGTGCTTTCGGACATAACGTTTTCCGTGGGCAAGGGCGAGCTGGTGGGACTGGTTGGGCCGAGCGGCTGCGGAAAGACTACGATCCTCTCGCTCATTTCGGGGATAATAAAACCCACGTCGGGAGTGGTGCTTACGGGCGGGCTTCCGCCCGAAAAGTGCGATATAAGCGGATATATGCTGCAAAAAGACGAGCTCCTCCCCTGGCGTACGAATATGGGCAACATACTTTTAGGGGCGGAGATAAAAAAGCTCGACAGGCAAAAAACGCGGGAAAAAGCTCAGGCGCTCTTAAAAAAGTACGACCTTGCAGGCGTGGAAAAGCACTACCCCTCCCAGCTTTCCGGCGGCATGAGGCAGAGGGTGGCGCTGATAAGAACGCTCGTGCTCGCCCCGCAGATCATTCTGCTCGACGAACCCTTCTCCGCCCTCGACTTTCAAACGCGACTTCAAGTGGTGGGTGACGTATATAACATGCTGCGTGAAGAAGGTATGACCGCCGTATTCGTGACTCACGACATCAACGAGGCGATAAGCATGTGCAACCGCGTGGCGGTGCTTTCGAGCAAGCCGTGCAGAATAAAGAAAATGGTGGATATAAGCGAGTTCAACGGCATTCCTCCGAGCGAGCGCCGGCTGAAGAGCAGATTTTTGGAGCTATACGACGAGATACTCACAACAATGCAAAACGACACGGAGTAAAGATGAACTATTCAAAAGAACACATCCGCTACCTAAAGAGGTTGCGCGGCAAAAAAGCAGGGATAACGGCGGGGAGAATCGCGGTGGTAATAGTGTTTTTCGGGCTGTGGGAAGCCCTCACCGCGTTGGGCGCACTCGACAGCTTTATAACGAGCTCCCCTTCACGCATGGCAGTGAAGCTGGCGGAGCTTTTCACAACGGGCGACCTGCTCTACCACATGGGCATAACGCTTGCGGAAACGGTCCTCAGCTTCGCCCTTGCCACGGGCATCGGCATGCTCGCGGCTATAATACTTTGGTGGTTTGAAACGGCAAGAAAGATACTCGAACCACACCTGGTGATATTGAACGCCCTGCCCAAAATAGCCCTGGGACCCGTGATAATCATATGGGTGGGCGCGGGCACTTCCGCTATAATAGTCATGGCGCTGCTCATCTCCCTAATCATCACGATAATAAACACACTGCAAGGATTTTTGAGCGTAGACGAAGGAAAGCTACGCCTTTTTAAGACGATGAAGGCGAGCAAATTCCAAACGCTTACAAAGCTGATACTGCCCGCGTCGATACCCAACATAATCGCAGTACTCAAAGTGAACGTGGGGCTGTGCTGGGTGGGCACGATAATGGGCGAATACCTCGTTTCAAAGGCGGGACTTGGGTATTTGATAATATACGGCGGAACAATTTTCGACCTGGATATAGTGATGACAGCCACCGTAGTATTGTGCGTTTTGGCTGCCGTGATGTACTACCTGGTAGTTGCCGCGGAAAAATTGATAAGCAAAAAATTCAAGTTCGACGTTTGACTTTTACAAGCGCAAGTAACTTGCGGCGGCTCGCCGCCGCAAGCGAAAGCGCCGTGATGCCGCACACAGCCGCGCCGAAGTAACCGATGACGGGATAAAAAGCGTCCACCGCCAGGGAAAACTTCATGGTGAAGGAGATCACGGACAATAGGCATAAGAACAGCACGGGGAGCACGGGAGAGACAAAATAATTGCTCATATATACAAAAGCAACTCTCCCCGCACCCAGGAGGGTGGACAAAATTGCTGCGACGATGAGAATTCCGCCCAAAAGCGAAAGCCCCTTTCCCGCGGCGAATACGAATACGGGCATGGAGCTTGATGAATTACTCGCCGCCACCGTATATACAAAGCCCAATAGGAGGGCGGATACAGAGCCGTTAAGAATTGAACTCAGCGCAATTTCCCTACCCTTCATATTCTTGCCTTCGTCCTTTATAAGGCATCCGCCCGTGAGCATATTCATTCCGCAATATTCGAATGCGGATTTATACACTATGTATCCTTTATGCATTTTAGTGCAAGAAAAATACAGTACCGCCGCAGCGGCTATAAGCAGAATAACAAGCACGGAGGAGATATTTTTAATAAACTTGATATCAAAACAGGATAAAATCCCGCAAATAACGCCTCCTGAAAGTCCAATCAGAGGTACGGCAAAACAAGCCGCGCTCAGCTCCTCCAAGGCGCTGCACATAACGGCATAGGTTATCACCATCGCAACAAAGACGAGAAAATCCACCGCCTTATTGAATGCACTCCAAAGTCTGCCGGAAGGAGAATATTTTCCCGCGAGCAAAAATACCGCACTCATAACCCCCATCATCAGCCCCGCGGCAACGGGCGTGAGGTATCCGCCCTCGCCGAAGTACAAAATCACTTCCCTGCCCGTGGCAAACCCCGCGCCTACAATCGCGCCGATAAATAAACTTGCGACTTTGATTGCATTGAGCATATAAAACTATATGCCGTACTTTCCCCCATAAATTACAAAACGAGATAAAGAAAGGAGCGTTTATTCACTGTAAAACATATAGAGCAGCATCTTGTTCACGTCGCTGTATTCTATCCTGGTCACTATCTGCGTGCCTCCGTCGCCGTCGGGAACTTCTTCCGTGATCGTTTCGTCGCTCGGATGATAATCGCCCGTCCCGTCTTCAGTGCCGTTGAGCTGCAGATATATGTCGTTAAAGAAGCTGCCCACGCTGCCCAGCGCGCCTTGGCCGCTGCTGTACGCCGCGGCAAATTCCGCGTCCGCAAAATATTCCTCGGGCAGTTTATCCCAAAGGGAATCATATGCACCTTCCCCGCACCAGGTATTCACAAACGCAAGCATGTTTCCGACAAGAGTATAGTAACCTACATATTTCACCAAATTATCCTCACTATTCAGCATAATATAGTAGGATACCAAATTGGCGTCGCTTTCGCGCTGCACGCCCTTTGAGTGCGCCATCTCGTGCGCCGCCGCGGCAACGGTTGTGGTGGTATAATAAGCCGTGCACACATTGCACTCGCCCGTGGGCGCAAAGAATACGCCGCTTATGGAAAACGCCGACATAAGCTCCGGCCACAGCCATTTTTTAAGCGTGGAGTCGGTATCGTAATAATAATCGCTAGCGAGCACCCTTTCATAAGTGGCTTGCAAGCTCTCGTTCAGCCCCTGCAAGCCGCCTTCTATCACCAACTCGCCGTTATCCGCCCTCTTTTGAATTTTAGCAAGGCGGGACAGCTCCTCAATATAACCTTCCGTCATTTCATATACTTGCTCTGATTGCAAGTTGGAATTTTCGTATGCGGGAATATCCGCGGGCGCACGCCCGTAAGGCAGGATGGCAAACACTCCGTATATCGTACCCACAAGCACCACTATCAGCGCAAAATCTACAAAGGAATTAAACGCGCGCTTGAACTGCTTCCTGCACAGAGCAACGATTATGAATATTAAAAAAGATACTCCTAGGGCGACTGCCAAATATATAAGCATCTCAAATAAGCTGAATGGCATCCACCCCGTGAGGATGTTTGCAAACTTGATCAAATTTGCGGATATGTTCAAGCTGTACCACTCGCACACCTCTACCGAAAGTTTTAAAAGAGCGAGCAAAATGAGGATCACCGCCATAACGCATATGGCGATCCACTTTGCGGCGAGCTTGCGCCTGTATCTCTTCTTATCCTCAAAAACTTTGGGCTGCATAATTTACCTTATTATGATTATACCATATTTTACGCCTTTTGCAAGGCGTATTCGCACGAATATGCGCCCTTTACATAAAATTTCCCCTTGCAATTCCCCCGTATTTTGTTGATATCCGCGCGAGCGTGTGCTATAATTAACAAGGTAATAAAAGTTATCAAATTAGGAGGAATCCCTATGGAGTATTCACAGGAAGTCAAGAATATGTGCACCGTAGCCAAGGGCGCATATCATGGTCCCGCTCCCATCCCGGAAGAAGGCAAATGGGTCCAGGCAATGGAGATCAAGGATATCAGCGGCCTCACCCACGGCGTAGGTTGGTGCGCACCTCAGCAGGGCGCTTGCAAGCTCACGCTCAACGTTAAAAACGGCGTTATCGAAGAAGCGCTCGTCGAAACCATCGGCTGCTCGGGCATGACCCACTCTGCCGCCATGGCTGCGGAAATTTTGGTCGGCAAGACCATTTTGGAAGCGCTGAACACCGACCTCGTATGTGACGCTATCAACACCGCTATGAGGGAGCTGTTCCTTCAGATCGTCTACGGCCGCACCCAGTCGGCGTTCTCCGAAAACGGCTTGAACATCGGCGCGGGTCTTGAAGACCTCGGCAAGGGCCTCAGGTCCCAGGTAGGCACCATGTACGCCACCAAGCTCAAGGGCGTAAGATACCTTGAAATGGCAGAAGGCTACGTCACCAGGATCGCTTTGGACAAGGACGACACCGTTATCGGTTACGAATATGTTCAGCTCGGCAAGATGATGGACGCTATCAATTCCGGTATGTCCGCCGATGAAGCTATGAAGAAGTTCACCAGCAGCTACGGCAGATTCAAGGAAGGCGTCAAGTACATCAATCCCCGTCATGAATAATAAGGAGGCATACACTAATGGCTGTTACGTTTGAAAACTATGAAAGAAGAATAGATAAAATAAACAAGGTGCTCGCTTCCTACGGTATTAAGGACTTGGAAGAAGCCCGCAAAATCTGCCTCGACAAGGGCATTGACGTGGAAGCAATCGTTAAGGGCGTTCAGCCCATCGCGTTCGACAACGCCGTTTGGGCTTACACCGTAGGCTGCGCCATCGCCATCAAGAAGGACTGCAAGGAGGCAAGCAAGGCCGCCGAAGCTATCGGCGAAGGTCTGCAGAGCTTTTGCATCCCCGGCTCCGTTGCCGATCAGCGTAAAGTAGGTCTTGGTCACGGCAACCTGGCTGCAATGCTTTTGCGCGACGAAACCAAATGCTTCGCGTTCTTGGCAGGTCACGAATCCTTCGCCGCGGCGGAAGGCGCAA
>CALWKO010000039.1 GCA_944381275.1 uncultured Clostridia bacterium
TTATCCCCTGGTGCGGGCAGAGCACGTTCACCTTCTTGCCCTTTATGCCGGAGAGGTATTCCGCCATTGCTTCCTCATCGTCCAGCTGCACGGACGTGACCACCTCGTCCGCCACATATCCCACACGGGAAGTATATTGCGAGATATAGGAGGAAAGCGCGCTTTTTTCATCAAGCGATACGTCCTCTATCACCTGCTTATCGCCGCCGAGCAGCTTGCCGCCGCGCACGAAGAGCACCGCCGCCACCGTGTTCAGACCGCTGGAAGCTATTGCGAAGACGTCTATATTCAAATCCTTGGGGAGGGCGGTCACCTGCCTGCGCACGAGCTTGTCGAGCACATCCAGCTTTTGCTTGTAATAAAGAGCCTGCTCGTAGTCTTCCCTGTCCGAAGCCGCCTGCATGCGCTCCCGCAGCATGTCCTCCACCTTTTTGTCGTTGCCGCTCAAAAATGAGATGACGCCGTCCACCTGCTTTTTATACTCTTCCCTGCTCACGCTGCCCGTGCACGGGGCGAGGCACCTGCCTATGTGATAATTTAGGCAGGGGCGGTGCGAGGGCGGTATCTTGTTCATGTTCAAACTGCACGAGCGCAGGGAGAACGCCGAATATATGAGGTCGGTTATATCCCTGCTCGATATGCCCTGCATATAGGGTCCGAAATACTTCGCGCCGTCCGCCCTAAGTTTGCGCACCACCTCCACGCGCGGAAAGTCCGCCTTTACGTCTATGCGGATAAAGGGGTAACTCTTGTCGTCCTTGAGCAGGATGTTATAGGGCGGCTTGTGCTGCTTGATGAGGTTGTTTTCCAGCACGAGCGCTTCCACTTCGTTGCGCGTGATGATATAGTCGAACGTGTAGACTTTGGAAACCATGCGCGCGACTTTTTCCGTCTTTACGCCGGCGTTGAAATATTGGCTCACCCTGTTTTTTAATACTTTGGCTTTGCCTATATACAGTATCTGCCCCGACTGCGAGTACATGATATACACGCCGGGCGAGGAGGGGAGATCTTTTATCTTTTGGCGCAAAATATCGTTCATACCTATATTTTACCACCAAAAACGCCCGCGCGCAAGGAAAAGCGGCAGGCGGGAGGATATTGAAAAACTTTTTACGCCGGGGCGGAGAGGATCCTTTCCGCGCCCACATTCAAAATGCTCTCCACGCTGGGGTCGGAAAGATTGTAATAAGATACCTTGCCTATCTTCCTGCAAGTCACCATACCCTTGTCCTTGAGCGTTTTGAGCTGGTGGGATACGGTGGTTTGATGCACGCCTACCACGAGCGCGAGATCGCCCACGCACATATCGCCCATGGCAAGAGCGGAGAGTATCTTCACGCGCGTGGGATCGGCGCACACGGCGAAAAATTCAGCCAGCTTTTCCGCCTGCACGTTTGAGGGCATGTAACTGCGCAGCAGCTTTTCCCTTTCAAAACTTATGTATAAACTCTCCTGCAAATTCATAGCTATATTATAAGGCGGTAACGAATGCGGATTTTGCCGCATAATATGGCATAAACGGAAGTTTTGCGGAAAAATGAGGAATAAGATATGAATAATTCTCTGTTTGCTATTTTGCTCTTGATGGCGCTGGGCACGGGCACTTGCACGGGCGAGAACTGCCCCGCTCCCAACTCCTGCGATCCGCTGAGTTTGGCGCTGTGCTGTATGCTATTTTCCTCCTGCGTGGGGGACAGATATACCCCGCTCGGCTTCACCTGCCCTAACAACACAACAACTACTTGACCGCTTACTTAGATTATTTTTTTATAATCTTGTCCACTAAAATGCACTCGTTCTTAAATACCCAGCGCATAAAGGGGTCGTATATGCAGAACACCACAAAGCACACGCCCCATATCACATAGAAGGTGGCTTCATACTTGTTGCCGAAAAGGTTGATGGTGTTTATCACCAGCCCCATAAGGTTCCAGCACGCCCAGAACATGAGCGCGTAATAGCCCACTTTTATTATGATGATGACTATAATTTTGAAGGCTTTGGGCAGCTTTTCCACTTTGTAAAACTTGAAATCGAGCAGCCACGACACTATGGCGTAAGACCCGAAGAGCATGATGAAGGGAAGAGCTTGAATATTTACTATCAAAAAGCCCGCTATCGCAGACACGACAAACGCCATTATTCCGCCCTTCCACATCCCCTTTGTGAGCGGAAGATTGATTGCTAGGGCGGCTATCACGTTGAATGCAATGGTGAGCGCGTCCACATACGCCTGTGCCACCACCGCGAGGATCGCTATCGCGGCGGACACGGCGGAAAGCGCTATTTCATAAGAATAACGCTTTCTCATTTTTTAACAGCAGGGGATCAAATCTCCGCCGCAGCATTCGCAAAGGCAGTCGCAGCAGATGAGCGTGCTGCAGGTATTGCAGCATGCGCTTGCGGTGGCGGCGTTGCCCGCCGCCTGAGCGTCCGGACGGGAGTAGCCGCCGCGCGCCTGCCCTTGCTGCTGAGCGTTTGCGTTGTTTATCGATTCGGTGAGCCTGTTTAACGTGTTTTGATACTTGGCGTTGCCCGGATCGAGCGCAACGGCGAGTTCGAGCTGCTTTTTGCTCTCGATATGCCAATTGCGCTTGTAGTAGATAACGGCCTGCATGTAGTGCCACTCCGCGTCGCGCGGTTCGATGGCGTCGAGCTGCTTTTGGGCTTCGTTTATCTTACCCTGCTTGATCAGGTCCTCGACCATGCCGTAAGTGCCGCCGTAGTTGTCGTAAGACACGCGCTTGTTGAGATCCTCGATGCAGTCGCTGTAAGCGCGCTCGAGTTCGGCAAGCTTTTTAGAAGCCTCCATACCCACTTCGCCTTCTTCAAACAGTTTGGATTCGTACTCCTGTTTCAAGTTGTAGTAGGCGTTATCTATCTGCTCCTGAGTGGCGTCATCTTTCAATCCCAGAATTGAATAAGGACTTTTTTGCAATCTTATTTCCTCCGATTATCGTTTTGGTGGTAGCGGGCAAGCCGTACCAGAGTATATTTGCCAGCACGCCTTCGTACAGCGGCGTGGGAATCTTGTCGAACGCGTCCATGATCGCGTTTTGGCAGGCATTGAAGACAAAGTTCAACTCCTCTTCTTTATCCTTAATAAACGTGGCGCGGTCGGAAAAGTCGTATCCTGCCAAAAAGGGATTATAGCTGCCCTTTTCCTTGTCCTTTTCCAAATCGTCAACCGCGTCTATCAGGTACACCCATCTGCCCAAATTGTAGAGCAGACTGCCTATGTCTTCGGTATATTTTTCCGCGAAAACTTCCCGCCCTATCTCCTGCATCATGCAGGCAAAGGGGTGAGCAACGCGGTCTATCTCCTTGCAATTTTCACGCTCGAGAGCGCGCAATTTTTCGTACATTTCCCTGCACACTTCGTCCGAATGGGGCAGACGTGCGCGCGATTTTTTGTAATGGCGGCGCAGGATGGCTTTATCTATAAACCCTCTGCCGCAGCCGCTTTTGTCTATCACGTCGTCTTCCAGCTTGTAGTGCATCAAGATGTTGTTCGCGTCTATGCACCTGTCGGTGAGTTCGTCGCGCAGGGCGATGGTCTTTTTGCGCACGGGGTTGAGCACGCACACTTGGTTATCCAGCTGCTTTTCCTTGCCGTAAACGCTGTGCAGCAGGATATCCAAAAAGGTGATGTCGTAGTTGGTGGTGAAGCGCATTATCTGCGAGCACTTCTTGCCCACGCTCTTGCAATATCCGCAATAAAAGGCGCGGTACATCGCAAAGTCCTTTACGAACATATCCGGTTTGTCGATTATGACGTAACCGTACATTACTCCACCAAAAGCCCCACGGCGTTTTGTGCGCGGCGCAGCACCTTTTTCGCACGCTTCGCCGCCCTTTTCGCGCCTTCTTTTGCCACTTGCATAAGATAAGCCCTGTCGGAAATCAGCCTGTTATACTCTTCCCTCACCGGCTTTAACATAGCCGCAACGGCGTCAGCCACGCGCAGCTTCAAGTGCCCGTACATCAGCCCTTCGCACTCCTCGGCTGCCCTTTCCGGAGTTACGCCCTCCGCCGCCGCCAGGATGGTGAGCAGGTTGGATACGCCCGGCTTGTTCTCCGGATCGTAGGCGATGACCGCTTCACTGTCGGTAACGGCGCGCTTGAACTTTTTCACGATGTCCGCTTCGCTGTCTAAAACGTTTATCCTGCCCATGGGGTTGGGGTCAGATTTACTCATCTTAGAGAGCGGATCGGTGAGGCTCATAATCTTTGCGCCCGCCTTGCCCAGCTTTGCTTCCGGCACCTTAAAGGTGTCGCCGTAGATGTTATTGAAGCGAATGGCGATGTCGCGCGCTATTTCAAGGTGCTGAACTTGGTCTATGCCCACGGGGACGAGGTCGGTATCGTAAAGCAGAATATCCGCCGCCATGAGCACGGGATAGTCCATAAGCCCCATATTAACGTTATCTGCGTGTTTTGCGGATTTATCCTTAAATTGCGTCATGCGGGACATTTCGCCCACATAGGTATAGCAATTTAGTATCCAGGAAAGCTGAGTGTGTGCGGGCACGTGCGATTGCACATACAAGATGTTCTTTTTCTCATCCAGCCCGAACGCCAAAAACTGCGCGAGCAAAGAAAGCGTGCTTGAGCGCACTTCTTCCGCCTCTCTCCTTATGGTGAGGGAGTGCAGGTCCGCCACCGCAAAGATGCAGTCGTTCTCCTCTTCCTTTTGAAACTTCAGCCAATTGTTCACCGCACCCAGGTAATTTCCCAAGGTGAGCTGACTTGTGGGCTGAACGGCACTGTAGATAACCTTCTTCTTCATTTTATTCTTCTTGCCTTTTCAAGCGGTCAACGCCGCGCATTGCCGCCATAATATATTACGTAGTATATCAAGTATAACATAACCATTGTAAAAAGTAAACAACCGCGTATATATTTGTCGTGTAATATTTTTGTTAGAAAAGCGCCTTGAAGACGAGCTCCAAGGCGCTTTCTTTGCTTCCGTTTACTTTTTAGTATACCAAATCGAGCAAGCCGCAGCCGCCGTCCTCCCTGCGGTATACCACGTTCACCATGCCCGTTTCGCCGTTTAAGAACACGAAGAAGGTGTGATCCACAAGGTCCATCTCCGCAATGGCTTCGTCCACCGTCATCTTGTGCAATGAGAAAGTCTTGGTACGCACAATCTTGTTTGCGGGCACTTCCGCCTTCTCCTGCGGCGCGGGGGATTCGTCGAGGGCGGACTGCTTGATCTTTTTGCCCAGCTTTGTGCGATATTTGCGTATTTGCCCCTCTATCTTGGGCAGGGCAAGGTCTATGTTGCTATACATATTGTCCGATATGACTTCACTGCGCACGATGTTGTTCCCGGAGAAGAATACCGTGACTTCCATGCCGTACTTGTCTTTGCCGATCTGCTTTAAAGCTACCTTCATGGTCGCATCGTCTTCGAAATAGCGGGCGAATTTTTCCACCTTCCCCTCTATTACTTCTTTTAAATGATCGGATGCTTTGTAATTTTTAGAAATGATTTCAAGTTTCATAATCAGAGCCTCCTTTTTTGAGGTTTCCCCTCTTGTAATAACATTATATCATATATTTTTCCGCAAATAAAGGGGGCGGGCAAGTAATTTACAAAACTTTAACTTTCTTTATGCTTAAATTTTACCTTCGCCGCGTCCGCGCCCGCTCCGATATAGGCGAAGATAAGCAGCATTATCAGCGTGAGCGCCGCCGCGCAGATAAGGTACGCGGGGAGGAGATAGACGAGCCAAATCAAGTACTCCATCGCCCACGAAAGCAAGACCGCGAATATCAAAACGACTGCCACCGCCGCCGCTGCCGTGATTATCGCCGAAACAGCGAGCGCGCGGCAGACTATCGCAAGCGTTTCAAACAGTATAAGTTTACGCCTGTCTTTGGCGGTGATGCCCATCTTTTCCATCATATCCAAAAAGTTTTTGCGTTTACGCAGGTTAAAGGCGGCTGCGCCAGAATAATTCACTATGCAGGTGACCAGCGAGATTATACCCAACGTGCCCAGCGCCGCACATATCATATTCACCACGGATATGGTTTCCGCCGTGTTGTAAAGACTTTGGGAATATACATGGAGGTTGTGCTCTCCGAACTTATCGTCGTACATCTTTTGCATACCGAGTGCAGAGGCAAAATCGTCGTACTGCACAAAAGTAACCGTTTGCGGGAAAGAACTCAGTCCGTTCAAATCGCTGTCCGCAGGGTAGAAAAAATTCTCCGTGCCCGCGGTAAAAAACAGCGCTCTGCCCTGCCTTGCGCATTCCAGAGAATAGTTTACATAGTCGGAAGAAGGATAAGTGAACACATATCTCGTCTTTTTATCGCCGTTTGAGGTATATACCTGCTGCACGGAATATTTGGGGATATTCACTTCCCCTCCCGGCATGACAAAGGAGTCCCGCTTTATCCAGATATAGGCGTCCTTTGCCGTTACGTTGTTCAAGCCGTAGTATTCATTGCTGATTATACCCACTATCTCAAAGTCCGTAAAAATACGCACCTCTCCCGTGAGCGCGTATTCCTCCCCCTTTTCCGTCATGATATGAGGGTTGTCGTATACCGTATCGTTATCCGCGATGTTCGCCGCGTCAAAGGCGCCGTCAAAGTTGAACGAGAGGCTCGCCCTCTTGCCCAACACTCCCGCATCCAAGCCCAGCGCTTCCAAGAGAGGTTCGGCGATGTATATCTCCGCGGTATTACGAGAAAAGCCGTCCCCGATTATCACCTCTCCCTGCACGCATTCGTCGATAATAGGGAGATACTCCTCCTCCGCCTTCATCGTAAGGGGAACGGTATAGTCCAAACTCCCGCCGTATTCCTTGCCGTCCACCTTGAAAGAAAGCAGGCCTTTTACGAAAGAGTTGTAGTTTACCACTAGGGACGTTATTCCCGTATCGCCGGAAAATTCCCTCGCCTCACTCTCCCTTATCGCGCCGCCCGTCATGACGTCAGCACCCATTTCCCCGTAAACGTAGAGGTCGTCGGGTATGGTGTAGTAGCTGAAAATGCGGTCGCTTTTCTTTTCGGCGGCGGGAGAGTACACCTGCGCATATATCCCCAAGAGAAGCCCTACAACGGGGATGAGCAGCACAAGCCCGATCGCCATGGTGACGGCGGTGCGCCTGCCCGCACGGCTGCGCGCCCTAAGCAATGCCAGCTGCCAAATGTCGCGCGCCCTCATAACTCACTCCTCACAACGCTCAGCAAATTCTTCTTACCCAGCACTTTTTGGAGAGTCAGGATAAAATACAGCGCCACCGCTGCCGCCAGCGCCGCGGCGTAGACTATCCACGCCCACCACAGCCGGACCACAACTCCGCCGCCCGCCGTAAGCATGAATCGGGACATGACCGCTCCCGCCAAAGCCGCGCTCACTCCGGCGAGCGCCGCGCTCAATCCCACGGCTAGCAACGCGGCGATAAACACGCACGCCATAGTTTCGAGCATTGCTATCACTCCCACATCCCTGCGCCTTATGCCCATACATGAGAGCATGGCGAAAAAGCCGATGTTGTCATATATTCCCACAACTGCATTGTTGCGCAATACGCTGAGCAAAAGAAGGGTAAAAAACACCGCGGCCGCGGCGAATACGGCGGCAAAAATGCCGCTTATCAAGTTTATATCTCGATAATATGAAGCCAGCTCGCTGTGCAATATGCCAAGATTAGCCGCGTCTATACGCCCTTCTATGCGCGAAATCGCTGCGGAAAACTCGCCCGCTTCCTCATAAGAGCCGCGCTCCAATATAACGTTGAACTCTACATTCAGCATCAAAAGTCCCATGCGTACCATATCCTCTTCAAGGGCGTAAACTTCGCTATCTCCGTCCACTATGCCCGCTATGGTAAATCTATCTTCCGTATATCCGCTGTCTATATTTATGCTGCTGCCCACGCCCATTCCGTATCTGCCTATATAGGCGGCGGCTTGTTCGCTTATCCAAACGTTGCCGCTGCCCGCTTCTTCTCCGCTTCCTTGCAGGACAGGGAGCGTGCCGTCCATGACTTCGGGAAAGATGACGCTGCCCATAAACCGCACCTCATTCCGCCTTTCGCTCACGTCGGTTTCCACCTGCCACGACTCGCCCAATTCCTCCTGCACAAGCGCTATATCTTCCCGCGTAATAAACCTATTCTCCCTCTCGCCGTCATTTCCTTTATATAACGTGATGCATGAAAGATCTACCGCGGTCTTGCCCCCGCTTAAGTCGATGTAAGCCTCAACCTCACGTTCGCCCGTGGCAACCACGGACGCCGACGCGTTTATCAGTATGAATATCAACAAGATGAGCAGCATGGAATACGCCGTTATTATTACAAACCGCGCCTTGTGCTTTTTCAGATAGTTCGCGCTGAATTTCAGCATATCGGAAAATTTCACTCTGTCACCCTGCCGTCCTTCAAATTAACCGTCCTGTCGCACACTCCCGCGTGCTGCATATTATGCGTAACCACTACCACGGTCACTCCCTTTTTTGTAAGTTCGCGGAAAGTCCGCATAACCGCTTCCCCGTTTTCCGAATCCAAATTGCCCGTGGGTTCGTCCGCCAAAATCAACTCCGCTCCTCCCACAAGCGCCCTAGCGATACATACCCGCTGTTTTTGCCCGCCTGACAGTTGCGTAACCAAAAAATCCGCTTTCTCCTTTAAGCCCATCTCTTCCAGCGCGCTCATCGCCCTCTTGCGCCGCTCCTCCTTACCTACGCCTTGCAGCATGAGCGGTATTTCCACATTCACCAATACGGAAAAATCCTCTTCCAAATAAAATCCCTGAAATACAAATCCCAAATGCTTGCGCCTGAATGCCGCGGCCTTCTCCCCGCTCAACCGAGAGATCTCCTCGCTTCCCACGAAAATCCGCCCCTTTGTGGGCGTATCCAGCGCTCCTATCAAATTCAAAAGCGTGCTCTTTCCGCTGCCGCTCTCCCCGGTTATCGCAAGCAATTCCCCGTCTTGAATGGTCAAATCCACATCGTCCAGCGCCCTTGCCTCGCTCGCGCTTCCTTCATTGTAAATCTTCGTTACGCCTTCAATCCTTACCATATATTTCCCTGCCGAATGACTTTTTCTTTATTATAACATATCTTCCCGCGCGGTGTCAATCCCCTCATCTCTTCCGCCGCCCTGCCGCCCAAAACCCCCTTTTCCGCATTTTTATCCCAAAAATTGCCGCAACTTATCAATATCGTTTGACATCGCCGCTTTGCGGTGCTAAAATATCTTTTGCCGTGGGGGTATGGCTCAGCTGGTAGAGCGATGCGTTCGCAACGCATAGGTCACGGGTTCGAGTCCCGTTATCTCCACCACATAAAACAGGTCAAGCGTTTCTTGCTTGGCTTGTTTTTTTTATTCCTGTTTTATGTGGTGGAGATAACGGGGGACCCGCCCCTAGGAAATTGCAAACAATTTCTCACGCTGCACGCGATTGCAAGCAATCGCTGTAAGGCGAGTCCCTTAGCTTGGTCGGACTGATTTACTCTTTGTTATCATATAGCAATTGCGTTTGAGCCGATTTTTTTCACCCGATAATCTGGTGGAGATAACGGGGGACCCGCCCCTAGGAAATTGCAAACAATTTCTCACGCACCCGCACCCGCCCCCCCCAATAGGACACATTTTGCGTATATTACCGATTTTATCGAATATATGTTAGTTTATGTGTGTTATGTACCGCTGCAAAATGCTCGCTTTTAGCGAGGTGAATTTCGTTCAGTTTTGTGCGAGATGGCGCGCAGTTGTAGTACCTCCTACAACAAACGACATCTCGTGCAAAAATGAGCGGAAGGCGCCCGCTTAAAGTGTTCTATTTGGGTCGGGTGCGGGTATACGCGATTGCAAGCAATCGCTGTAGGGCGAGTCCCTTAGCTTGGTCGGACTGATTTACTCTTTGTTATCATATAGCAATTGCACTTATGCCGATTTTTTTCGTCCGATAATCTGGTGGAGATAACGGGGGACTCGCCCCTAGGGAATTGCATATTTTTCATGTTGCAAGCAATTTAATATATGCTACAATAAATATGGCATAGAATATTTCGGAGAATTAAAATAAAAGCATAAGACGGGAGGAAGCTATGATTATTTTGTTAACGGGAGCATCTCACACCGGGAAAACGGAGCTTGCTCAAAAGTTGCTTGAAAAATATAAAATCCCTTATTTATCGATTGACCACTTGAAGATGGGACTTATCCGCAGCGGCTATACAGACCTTACGCCAAAAGAAGATGACGCACTCACGGATCTAAAAAGATAAAACATATTTCTGTACGGTATCTATTGAGTAAAAATTTAATTAAGACACCTCCTGAGAATCTAACTTTAGGGATGATCAGTCCGTCGGCGTCTGTTTGAAAATTGAGTCGGACACAATACGTCAGCCGCTACCACAGCGTAGGCATTCCGTTTTGGTCATAGTGCCACCCGCCGCCCGTTTCGGGCTTTTCGGCATAATAATAGTAACGCGTGGCTTCGGTTAATGAGTTGTTTCCGATAGCGCTTAAGTTTATTTTATTCCAGTCCTGGTATCTTCCCTCGAAGTATACCTTGTTGAGCATACTGCAGAATTGGAAAGCATTGTCTCCGATGCTTGTCAGTTTTGCGGGGATATTGATTTCTGTTAATGAAATACACCTGTTAAACGCACCTTTTTCAACGACTTGCAGTTTGGAATTCTGAGCGATTGTCGCTTTCTTCAAACTCCGGCAGTTATTAAAAGCGCTTTCGGAAACGACCTCCACCGAAGCAGGAATAAAGATCGACGTCAGCCCCGAATTGGAAAAAGCGCCGCGTTTTAATGTAGTTACGGTATTCGGGATTGCAATCGATTCAAGAGCATAGCAATAGCCGAACACATAAACGCCGATTTCTTTTAATCTTATGTTATCGCCGAACACTACGCTACTCAATTCAACGCACTTGTTAAACGCATAATCGCCTATTGAAATTACGCTGTCAGGCATGAATATTTTCTCCAAAGCGGAGCTGTCGAAAGCATGCTTTCCTATCGCGCTTATCCCGTCGGGCAACGCAATCTCCGACAAGGAAGAACAATCTTTAAAAGCATTGTCGTTTATCACGGTTATACTGTCTGGCAGCACAATTTCGGACAAGGAAGAACATCCTTCAAACGTGTTGCCGTTTATGGCGGTTATGCCATCGGGCAGAATCAGCTTCGTAATTTTTTTACAGCCTTTGAATGCAGAATTGCCTATCGTATTTACACCGGCGGGAATTTCCACGCCGATAAGGCTTGCACAGTTCTCGAACATCCCGGCGGAGATTATCCCGACGGATTCGGGAATGGAAATATCTTGTAATGCACCACAGCCGCCGAACGCATAAATGCCTATATCCGATAGCGTATCGGGAAGCACAATCTCCGATAAATTGGAACAATTTTCGAAAGCATTATCCCCAATTCGGGTCAGACTGCCGTTTTCCGCAAACACCGCTGCCGTCAGCGCGGTACAGCCGTAAAAAGCGTTATCGTCGATTTTTGTCACGCCGGCGGGTATCGTGATATTCGTCAGATTTATGCAACCGCTGAACGCATTTTTGCCGATTCGGTTAAGTACGCCGTTTGCGGCAAATCCTACGTTTGAAAGCTCGTCGCAATCCGCAAATGAATTGTCTTCCAATTCTTCGACGCCGACGGGAATCGTCACCGACACAACGGCGGTATCGTAAAATGCACACTGATTGACGGTATATGACGAGCCGTTTATCTCCCCCGGTAGCGTCAAATCAGTACTATCGCCGGTATAGGTGACCAGATAATACCTATCGTTGAAACGGTAAAAAACATAATCGTCTTCGAGCATAAAGTTGTTTTGTCCGACGTCGGAAACAACTTGTTTTGCGTAATACGCGACATGACCGTAATCGGTATTGCCCGGATACAGCTTCAGCGGTGAAAGATTAACGACTTCCACCAACTTCAGACAGCCCAAAAAAGCGTTCTCTCCTATATCCGACACTTTGCCGGAAATAGTAACCGAATACAGATTCAGACACCCTTTGAACACCCCTGTGCCGATAGCGGTTACATTTCCCGGAATAACCATTGTATTCAATCCGGTGCAATTTTGAAAAGCGTAATCGCCGATAGTTTCCACGCTGTCGGGGAGCGTAATATCCGATATGCCGCTGCACCCGTAAAAAGCGTATTTGCCTATCGTTTTCACCTCGCCTTGAACAGTCACGATTGAGATGGTACGGCAATTATAAAACGCATAATCGCCTATTGCTACGACGGGTTTGCCTTGATATGATGAGGCTATATACACTTCGTCCGCATCGCCGGAATATCCTTTGACTCTATATCCGCTGTTGTCCTCCGTTAATTCGTAAATTATGCCGACAGTCCGTCTTTCCCACTTTGCTGACAGAGTCGTATCGCTTTGAATAGTCCATGTACCAGAGTTTTCCACTATGGTTTCACCGTTATACCAGCCTAAAAATCCGTACTCTGCTCTTACGGGCGTGGGCAAAGTATAACTTTTTCCCAAAACAACCGAAATTTCCTCAAACGTCTGCTCCGTACCCGTTTCAAAATACACGGTATATTCCTCGACTTTTTCGTCGGTTTCACTGTCGTCGAAGTCGTCGGTATTCTCCTCTATCGGCGGAATGTCATTACCGAATAAATTGCATGCCGCAAATGTCAGTGACAGCGCGATAATAAGCGTTGTAAACAGAATCGATATCAGTATTCTTTTTTTCATAACGCATTCCGTCCTACATTATCGTTGTTTTGATTATACCAAAAATCATATATTCTGTCAATGTGCCTCTCGGTCCAAGCGTAAAAGGCGTCCCGCTCTGCAAATAGTGCATCGAGTCTTTCCCCGGACAAAAGCTCATTGACGGTGATACCGAGCAAGCCGCACAGCGGAAGCATCAATCCTACCACGCTCCGTAGAATTTCTCGAATTTCTTCTCTATGCTGAGTAGAATATGGCAATATTTGCTACGATCTCGACAGCTTTTACACATTTTTTGTAAATATTACCTTAAACATCGATTTTTCGAAAATTGTTCATTGAAAGTTTACAGCTTACGGCAGATAAAACAACATAGACAGCAGCACTTATGGCAAAAGCTGCTATTTTTGCACCTGTGTTTTCGGAATTGAGTCCGTTCAGCGTAATAGAATACAGCGGTGTTGTCCAACGTAAAACGATAAAAACGCCAATCAGCAAGAACACGACGATTGCGCCGATTACAAACGGGACGCCGATTTTGTCAGGTTTTTTGAAGTAACGAGGGAAGAATATTAGATTAAATATGCCGAGCAGAATTGCTCCATTCCCCACGAGAACAATGTTTGCCGATATTCCCGCTTGGTTGATATATTGCTCAGCAGGCAGAACAGCGCCCTTGATTGCGCCCATCACACCTACAAGCAACAGAATGGCGCATTGTAATCCGATGACAACGAGCATCTTTGCAAGGGGGATATGCTCCTTTTTGACGGGCAATGCACAGGAGAACGCAATATCGCCGTTTTCCCTTGCCATCATGCAGCAGAAAAACACCGAAAGGCTGGAGAAGAAGAAAATGACTTCATACGGGTAATTCGGCACGAACACAAGCACGGCAAACGACAGGAAGATAAACGCCGTAGGGTGCATACACAGCGACAATTCCTTTTTGACCAAATCAAACATGCCGCCCCTCCTCGGCTGCTTTTTCCAAATGCACCATGATGTTGTCGATTGTTGCGTCGGTGATGACGGTATCTTCCGAGATTTGCGTATCGCGTGTGAGCAGACCTTCGTATCCGTCTTTTACCGATTTGACGCCGATGGCATTTGCTGCCGCCGCCTCTGCAAGGGAAGGAAAATGCGCCAACCGGTATTTACCGAGCAATGCTTCAAGCGGGCAAGCCGCAAGGATCCTGCCCTGCGAAATATATACGATGTCGTCGGCAATTCTCATTAAATCGGACGTGATGTGTGTGGAAAAGAGTACGGATACGCCCTCCTCGCGCACAAGCTGTAAGATAATATCGCAAAACTCTTCGCGGGAAAGCGGATCGAGTCCGCTCGTCGGTTCATCCATGATGAGCAGCTTTGCTCCGTGCGAGAGGGCGAGCGCAAGCGCAAACTTGACTTTCATCCCTTCGGAAAGTTCTTTCACCTTTTTCTTTTCGGACAGCCCGAATTGCGCAAGGAATTTTTCATACTTGCTTTGATCCCACGTCAGGTAAAAAGGAGCATACGCCTTGCGGATCGCAGAAAGCGTATTCATGGGATAATACCGAAACCCGCCGCCCACATAGCCGATCATCTGTTTGACGGTTAGTTCGTCTTTAAAAATATCCTTTCCAAAGACGTCAATATTTCCCTCTGCAGCAATAAGCCGCAAAATGCCTTTTATAGTAGTACTTTTTCCTGCGCCGTTTCTGCCGATCAGACCGACGATATGCCCCCGAGGGACACAGAAACTTACCTTATCAAGCGTAAAATCGGGATAGACTTTCGTCAGGTTTCTTACTTCGAGCGCATTCATTTTTGCTCGCCGTCCTTTACATGGTTGACTGCTTTCCAGAACGACTCCACATAGGAAAAAGGCTGCAATGCGATCCCTTGCCCTTTGTCCGCCATCAATACCAAAGAATCGCCCGGGTTAAGAGAAAACATATCCCGCACCTCTTTGGGAATGACGATCTGCCCCTTGGGGCCGATCTTTACCGTAGCCAAAAACTTACCTTCCGGAAAATTCTCCATGTGTTGCTCCTTATAGTATAATTAGTATTACTTTTCCTACTTATTATACATCTGGAGCGAAATGCTGTCAAGAAAAACGACTCATTTGAACATGATTTTATGGACAGATACAGTTAGAGTATTGATTTTAATTTGATAATAGTACCTTTACCCAACCTCGCCCGAACACATTTTACAAATGTAATTGATTTTATTTGATATATGTTTTTTGTCGGTATT
>CALWKO010000040.1 GCA_944381275.1 uncultured Clostridia bacterium
ATCAGAAGGTAAAAAGTGATATTTTTTGGCAGATACACTATACTGCCATGAACAACTATTCGTGTGCCAAAAAGTGATATGCGCCCTCAAACCGCAGAGCGACGAGAGGGCGCGTGATATTTTTGCGCGTACAGTTGCGAGCAACGCCGCGCAAAAGTTAAGGTGCCGCAGGCGCATAAAAATATTTGTATTTGATAAATACACCGCTTTATAAATGCCAAAAGTGGGAATTTGCCCCACAAATTTCTTTGTACGGCAGCAGATTATGTTGCGATACCTGAAAAGCATTTATTACTTATCCGCTTATAAACTATCGATACCTGAAAAGTAGGGCGAGCACAACAATGCGCTCTTATATCTCCGTCCTAACAAACAGTTTATCGTGGTAGAATGATAATTTTCGCTATAAGAAAAAGTAGTTGTAAACCCGCTTGCGGAGCCGCAACTTTTGGAGAGCGTTTGTCGCTTGCGGCAAACAGTATCTCCAAAAATATAACGCGCCCTCTCGTCGCTCTGCGGTTTGAGGGCGCATTTCACTTTTGGCGTGTGAATAGCTTCTGCGAAGAAAAAAACCTTGCCTCCCTTATATGGTCACTTCAAGGCTTTATAATTTGGCTAGCCAAAAATATCACTTTTTACCTTCTTGTAAAAGCGGCGTATTAAAATTTAGTATATGAAGGTAAAAATAGTTGCGCTCCCTGACTTTATCGGGTATCGTTATTTTTTATAAGGAAGGCTGATTACTTGGTCGGGTATCGATACATATCTCTACGCCGCGCAAAGAAATTTGCTTATCACACTTTGCTTTAATGTCATAGTCATCAAAAGCAAATTTCCACGATTTTTTCAAGTCGCTAACGCTTCGCAAACAATTACTTTGCGACTTGAAAAAATCACTCCAAGCTCCCCATATAATCCCCGTTGTTCAGCTTCCTTATCACCTTGCAGGGCACGCCCACGGCTATGACTCCCGCGGGAATATCGCGCGTGACCACGCTGCCCGCGCCTATCACCGCGCCCTTGCCTATCGTCACGCCGCCCGTAACCGTCACGCCGGCGGCGAGCCATGCGCCGTCTTCTATCGTGATGGGCTTGGCGTATTCCAGGTCGTATTTGCTTCCGTCCGGGCGGGTGCGCATCTTGCGCTCCTTGGCGAGCAAGGGGTGCACGGGCGTGGCGATGGTCACATTGGGACCGAACATAACGTCGTCCCCTATCCTGACTTCCGCCACGTCCAGAATAACGCAATTATAGTTGGCGTAAAAGTTCTTGCCCGTATGCGTATTGCAGCCGTAGTCGAAGCGAATGTCCGGTTCCATATACGCGTCTTCCCCGCAAGTGCCCAAGATCTCGTGCAAAAGCGCATCCCTTAGTTCCGGCTCTTCACAGGAAGATGAGTTATATTTTTCGCAAAGCCTTCTCACTTTCAGCCTGCGCGCGGCAAGTTCTTCGTCCGTGGGGTCGTAAAGCTGCCCTGCAAGCATTTTTTCTCTTTCCGTCATGGTAATTCTCCTGCGGCATATCGCCGCCGCTTTTATGATATACGCAACTTTGCGGTTAGTCAATAGAAAAACGCGTATTGCGGTCGATACGCCTCATTTGCATCCGTAATTTATACCTTTACCCAACCCTGTTAGAACACTTTAAGCGGGTGTCTTCCGCTCATTTTTGCACGATATGTCGTTTGTTGTAGGAGGTACTACAACTGCGCGCCATCTCGCACAAAACTGAACGAAATCCACCTCGCTAAAAGCGAGCATTTTACAAGTGATATTTAGCACGAGAAAATAAACACATATCCGCTATAAATAATTATATATGTAAAATGTGTTCTAACAGGGTTGGGTAAAGGTAACTTTCTTAATATTTAATATATTGCTTGACTAAATATTAAAAATAGTATATAGTGTATATGTCGGCGGCGCATGCCAAAACACGCATCGCCGCGCCGAATACTCACAGGGGGGTAAACTTATGAGCAACAACGAACAAGAACAAGATCTTTTGGACATTATTTTGGACGAGGACAACAAGGATCCCATTGTGTTGCTGAGCGAAAAAGGTGAACAGATAACCTTCGAGCAAGTCGCCGTTATCCCACGCGAAGTGGACGGTGAACCGGCTCTTTTTGTCGTTTTAAAGCCTTTGGACAAGGTAGAGGGTATAGCAGACGACGAAGCGGTCGTATTCCGCGTGAACGAAGACGAGGACGGCAACATCGATTTGCGCGTAGTAGAAGATCAAGCGCTTGCCATTGCGGTATTCAACAGATATTACGACCTGTTGGAAGAAGAGTTGGACAAAAATAAACGCGGCTCCTCCGATTGAGGTCAAAGGGTTGAAAGAAGAACGGAGCGGCGCAATATTGCGCCGCTCCTTTTTCCCGCCGAAATCAGGAGGGGTTTTATTGCTGCTGTTCCGCCTTGTTTTTCTTTGCCCTGCCCTTTAACCAAAGCGAGTGGAAGAGCTTGTAAATTTCCACGAGCACGATGGGGGCAAAGCCGAAGCCGACCGCAACTCCGTAACACCAAGCGGGCATATAGGTCATGCCGAAAGCCGTGACCACGCCGGGGGTGAACGCCACAAAGGCGATGAGGGCAAGGGAGATGAGGGTGACCAAATTGAGCTTGCCGTTGCCGAAGGGGTTGGAGGAAAACAGCGACTTTTCCGAACGCATGTTATAGGCGTGAACGGTTTGCGAAAGCGCGAGCGTGATAAAGGCGAGAGTACTGCCGCAGGCGGTGCCGCCGGCGTGCTCGCCGATGAAGTAGGCGCCCAGCGTGAGGGCGGCGAACATACAGCCCTGCACTATTATCCTAAACCAATAGCCGTGCGCGAACAGCCCTTCGTCTTTGGGGCGGGGCGGGCGCTGCATTATGTCCTTCTCCGCCTTCTCCATGCCCAAGGCGATGGCGGGGAGGGAGTCCGTTATCAAATTTATCCACAGCAGTTGTATGGAGATGAAGGGGGCGCGCTGCCAAATTATCATGGCGAGGAACACCACGATTATCTCGCTTATGTTGGTGCCGAGCAAAAAGCCCACGACTTTTTTGATGTTGTCGTAAATGCTCCTGCCCTCCTTCACCGCGTCCACGATGGTGGCGAAGTTGTCGTCCGTTAAGGTCATATCCGCCGCGCCCTTGGCTACGTCCGTGCCCGTGATGCCCATGGCGCAGCCTATATCCGCCGCCTTTAACGCGGGGGCGTCGTTCACGCCGTCGCCCGTCATAGATACCACTTTGCCCTTCTTCTGCCACGCCTTTACTATGCGTATCTTGTTTTCCGGAGATACGCGGGCGTATACCGAGATGTGCTCCACGTTATCGTCCAGCTCGCTCTGACTCATCTTGTCGAGCTCCGCGCCCGTGATGGCCCTGTCGCCCTCCTGCAAAATGCCCAGCTGTTTTGCTATGGCGGAGGCGGTGACCACATGGTCGCCCGTTATCATAACGGGTTTAATGCCCGCTTCACGGCATACCCTAACCGCGTCCTTGACCTCTTCGCGCGGCGGGTCTATCATGCCGACAAGCCCCAGGAAAGTAAGCCCGTTTTCCAACTCCTGCGGGGTGGGCTCTTGCGGCAGAGAGTCTATCTCCTTATACGCAAAGGCGAGCACACGCAGCGCCTGCGCGCTCATGTCGTCGTTTGCCTTGCGCGCCGCAGTCATATCTCCGTTTACGCAGCGCCCTTCCAGCACGTCGTAGGCGCCCTTTACTATAACGATGTGTTTGCCGCCTATTTCGTTTATCGTGCTCATCAGCTTGCGGTTGGAATCAAAGGGCAGCTCTTCCGCGCGCGGGCAGCTGCCGAAGAGTTCGTCCCTCTCCATACCCAGCTTGTGCGCCGCCATTATTATGGCGGTTTCCGTGGGGTCGCCGATGTGCACTTCCTTGCCGCCTTCGAAGTTCACCGTGCCGTTACAGCACAGCGCGCCCAGCTTTATCATCTCCTTCACCTTATCCGAGCTGTTTTGCGGATCGAAGTCCTTCCCGCCCTCGCCGGGGATATAGGTATGCACTATCGTCATGCGGTTTTGCGTGAGCGTGCCCGTCTTATCCGAACAGATGACGGAGGCGCTGCCCAGCGTTTCCACCGCGGGGAGGCGGCGGATGATGGCGTTCTTCTTCACCATGCGGGTAACGCCCAACGAGAGCACCACCGTGACGATGGCGGGCAAGCCTTCCGGTATGGCGGACACGGCGAGCGAAACCGCCGTCATGAACATCTCCATCACATCGATGCCGGCGATAAGTCCCACGATAAACACGATAGCGCACGCCGCCAGGGCGACTATGCCCAGATATTTACCCAGCTTAGAGAGCTTTTTTTGCAGGGGCGTTTTGCTCTCCTTCTCCCCCGCCAAAAGTCCCGCGATGGCGCCCATCTGCGTGTTCATGCCCGTGCCCGTCACCACCGCCGCGGCGGTACCGCTCGTGATGGCACAGCCGGAGAAAATCATATTGTCCCTGTCGCCCAGGGGAGCTTGAGGTGAGATGACCGCGTCCGCGTCCTTCTCCGCGGGCACCGATTCGCCCGTGAGCGCGGATTCGTCAGACTTTAAATTGGCGCTCTCTAAAAGCCGCGCGTCGGCGGGGACGAAATCGCCCGCTTCCAGCTTGATTATGTCGCCGGGGACCACTTCGGATGCGGAGATGATATGCTCCTTGCCGCCGCGTATCACCCTGGCGTGCGGCGCGGACATGTTTTTAAGCGCGTCGAGCGCCTTTTCCGCCTTGTTCTCCTGCACAAGCCCCAAAACGGCGTTCAAGATGACGATGAGCAGAATGAGCGCCGGCTCGATGAATTCCATGGGGTCGCCCTCCACGCACGCGACCACGAACGAGATGATCGCCGCGATGATGAGGATGATTATCATCACGTCCTTGAACTGCTCGAAAAAGCGGAGCGCCATGCTCTTTTTCTTCTTTTCCGCCAGCTTGTTTTCACCGTATTTTGCAAGGCGCGCTTTCGCCTCCTCTTCGGAAAGTCCGTCCTCGCTCGTCTTCAATTCTTCCAGCGCTTCTTGCGCGCTTTTGCCGTGATATTCTTCCAATTTTCCCTCCTTGCAGGATTATAACCGATTTTAGCGTATTATACAGCCGTAACATATGCGTAACACGGCGGTAATATGTATGTAAATATCTTTCGACGCCTTCCTTAAATATATTATAATATTATATACATATATTGTCAACGGCGGCGTATGTTATATTTTTTCTCCTCTTTTGTCGAATGCGGACGTATTTTTCACTTTTCGGAATAACGGCGGATTTTTATGTTAATATTGTGCGTGATGAGAAAGGTCTTGCACTTCAAAAAAATAACCTCGCACGCGCCGCGCAATTTTTCCTCGCCGCGCCGCCTTCCGCCCATCGCCGTAGGGGCGTTGAAGATATATTCCGCGGCAAAGGAGCTCCTGCCGCCGCTGATTGAAGTGACAAAAAGGCTTTACGGCTTTAAATAAACCGCCGCGTTAAACAAAAAAATCCCCGCAATTGCGAGGACTTACTATATCTTGATTTTTATACGATGTGCGCTTAGGTCAAGCTGTGCTTTACCCTGTCGCGCTCTTCCGCGCGCTTGGCGTTATTGAACCTGTCCAGCGTGCCTACGAGGTAGCCGGTTATCCTGCGGATGCGCTCAAACGAGGGATTGGTGTAATGATAGGATATGTCCGCCCATTCGCCGTCCAACTTGATGTCCACTTCCGTAAGCAGCTTATCGGGCGCCTGCTTTTTGCCGCGCGCGATGTAAGCATTGATCTCCTCCTGTTGAAGAGTGCCGCCTTGAACATTTACTTTTACCATACTTATGCCTCCCCAATATCTTGTGTTAAAGCCTTAAATCGCTTTACTTATTGTCGAATATATTGTATCATATATTTGCGGCGAATGTTGTTGCAACTGCAACTTTTAAGCAAAAAAATCAAAAAAATTTTTTAGGAGGGATATATGGATAAATGCGCGGCGGCCTGCGCCCTGGAAAACAGCAAACTTTTTGAAGGGATAGGCGAAGAGGACATAAAGCACATGATGGAATGCTCGGGCGCGAAGGTGAAAAAGTTCCGCTCGGGGGACGTCATCTGCACCTTTGAAGGGAGCGCGGACAAGGTGGGCGTGCTCATCTGCGGCGAGGCG
This sequence comes from uncultured Clostridia bacterium, assembly GCA_944381275.1. Taxonomy (GTDB): domain Bacteria; phylum Bacillota; class Clostridia; order Christensenellales; family UBA3700; genus Alloclostridium. The sequence continues at coordinate 6,138 of CALWKO010000040.1, forward strand.
GAGCTGGAGAGAGTGGACTATTCCGGCAACCGCACCGTGCTGGAGATCTTGGCGGAGGGCGACGTCTTCGGGCAGACGCTGGCTTTCGGAAACCTGACGGGCGATATGCTGGACGTGGTGGCGAAGAGCTCGTGTCAAGTGGTGTTCATCCCCGCCGACTTCGTATCTTCCCGCTGTTCCAACGCCTGCTTCCGCCACAGCATGTTCGTGCGCAATATGCTGGGGATAATCGCAAGCAAGGCGCGCAGCCTTTCAGAGCGGATAGAAGTGCTCTCCAACCGCACGATACGCGACAAGCTGCTGTGCTATTTTGCGATAAATTGCGCAAAGGCGCGCTCGGATAAGTTCACCATGCCCTTCAGCTTCACCACCCTTGCCGACTACATCTGCTGCGACCGCAGCGCCATGATGCGCGAACTTAGCCAGATGAAAGAAGAAGGAATAGTTCAAATAGACAAGCGCGAAGTGAAGATGGCGAGCTGACCTTTTGAAAAGCAAAAAAACGAGCGCCGCGCGGCGCTCGTTTTGTTTTGCCTTTACCCCTCATGCCTTGGAGTAGTCAAGTGAGGGCATCTGCGCGTTCGGCGCGTAATAAGTGATATAATAGTCCATGGTCAGCACGGAAGTATTCGCGCTCGTATTCGTTTCCACTGAAACTATCTTGTCGTTCATAATGCGCACGGTGATGTTTTCGTAACTTGCGATGGGCACGGTGGTATCGCTCACCGTAAAGGCGATGGTGGTCACCACTCCGGAGATGATTGCGCCGTCCTCTTTTATCACTATGTCTTCCTTATCCAAATTGTCGAAAAGCGCAAGGATATATTCCAAGGTGAGGTAATCTATATCCTCCCTGCCCAAAAATTCCTCCTTACTCATGCGCTTTATTGTGGGGCTGTCCTTCTTATTATCCGTGTAAACGCGGATGTAATTTTCCGCCTTATCCTCCGCTTCCGCGTTGGGGAGCACGTCGCCCAAGTATTCAGAGGTGGTCACCGAAGTGCCCGCGCTCGTGATGGTGGAAGTGTATTGCACAAACAGGAAGTCTTCAAAATTCTCCTTGCCCTGCTGGTAGTTGAGGTAGTAAGTTTCCGAGCTCTTGCCGTCCTCGCTCAAAGTGGAGTACTTGGTGTAATACTTATATCCTTCCGCCTTGTCGCAGTCGGTGAGGAAGGCTTTGCTTGCGTTGAGCGCGTCCAAAACCGCCTGTGCGCCCTCGTCCGCCGTGAGCGTGCCGCTGCATCCCGCCAGCGCGCCGCACACGATCGCCGCCAGCGTTATAAGTGTTAAGCAAATTGCTATTTTACGTTTCATATCACTTCACCTCCCCGCTTTCTTCGCCGTTTGAAGGCTCCTTTGAAGCGCCCTCGCTTTGGGAGGGTTCTTGCTCGGCGGTGCTATCTTCACTTTGTGCGGGCTCTTGCGCGACTTCTTCCTGCACGGCTTCTTCCGCCGCCGCGGAGGCGTTTACCGAAGTGCCGAGCTGCTGCATTGCTTCTTCTTCCAGCTTGGCGGTTTCTTCCGCGGAGAGTTCTTCACCGCTGGAGAGCACGGATTCGCCCCCGTGACCGTCGGCGATGTTCTGCGCTTCGGCGCGCAATTTGAGTTCTTCTATTATCGCCTTGTGCTTTTTCTCGCTCAAATCCCAGAAGAAGAAGGGAACCGCGCACAGCACGCCGCACACCGTGGCCACTATGGCGAGCGTTCTGAACATGGGCGCACGCACGGCGGGATCGTAGAGCATTTCATAGTCGCCGCCCACGCCTATGCCGAACATCTCCTGAATGAAGGGGATGAGCAAGCCGGTGCCCATGGCGATCGCCTGACCTATCATACCCAAATTGCCGGAGACGCCCTCGAACCTGTCGCCCGTCTTATATTGCTGATAGTCGAGCGCGTCCGCGTTCATCGCGGGCTGGGAGATTATCTGCACGGCTATGCCCATATACACGAGGTACATGCTTATAAAGAGCACGGGCAAGCTATCAGGGAAGATGATAAGCACCGCGGAAGATACCGCCACAAGCAGGTTGGAAGCGATCGCCGTGTTGCGTTTGCCTATCGCCTTAATTATGAAGGGAGCAATGAACATGCCTATGCCCGAAGCGGTACCCATCACCAGGGTGAGCACCGATTGAATACCCTCGTTTTGCAATATGTATATGTATACCCACATTATAACGCCCGTAACGGCTATCCTGCCGAATTGGAACCAGGTGGTGATGTTGATTATCCAAAGGTACTTGTTCTTCATGCACTTTTTCATGCCGTCCCAAAACTTGACCTTTGCCTTGTATTCGCGGGGGACTATCACGCGCTCTTTTGTGCCGAAGTAGGCTATCAAGGTGAGCACCACGCCTATGCCGCAGAATACGGGAATGATAACGCGATAGAGGTTTATATCCAGCTGACCGCCCTCGAAGCCTTGCGCAATGAGCGGAATCAAAAAGCCCGTGATGGTGGGCGCTATTGAATACACCAAGGAAGATATGGTGATGATGTTCGCCCTCTCCTGCGAGTTGGGGCTGATGAGATATGCAAGCAGCGTATATTGCGAATAGTAGAACTGATATATCCAGTTCATTATCACATACAGCACCGCTATGACCACTATGATTACAGTTTTATCCCACGAAGGGTCCATAAACGCCAGCGACGACATGAGCACCGCGCTGGGTAAGGACAGCCACAGCAGCCAGCTCCTCGCCTTGCCCTGCTTGCCGGGAGTGTTGTCGATCAGCCACGCTTTAAGCGGCTGGAACACCAGCAGCACCAGCGAGTTGATAATGCTCATATACGCGAGCGTGGTGGGCGGTATGCCGTAGATGGAGCCGAGCAGTATGCACGAAGCGCTCAGCGTGACCTGCCCCGCCATTGCCGCGATGAACTGCACGCCTATGCCGCCGGCGGAATAACACACCACTTCACGGCTGGATACGTAGTTGCCTTCCGCGGGCTTTTTCCAGTTGTCCACGAAAAAACGTTTTACGGCGCCCAGAACGCCCGTGATAAATCCCTTTATCTTGGCGCCCGCGCCTTGCTTTTTTGTTTCTTCTTCCATAATTTATCCCCTTTGGCTTTAAAAGCCGCCGTTTTATTTTTGCTTTCTTGCATAAAAAATTACAGCGTATTTACAAACCTAATACATTATAACATCATATAGGGTAAAAGTAAATAGCAAACGATTATAAATTGCGGTCGGAAAGGAAATTTTAAGGGAGAAAGGGGATATGATTTTTTCAGGTCGCAAAGTAATTGTTTGCGACCTGAAAAAATCATCCCTAGTTTTCTATCACGTTTTCGCTCAAATAGCCATAGACGTCCACGGCTTTGTCGCGCCAGGTTTTGAATATCCATTTGGCTTTTTGGCGGCTGTCCACCTTCAATTTGAGTTCCATCCAAGTGGATACGTCGTCCACTATCTTCAACACAACGGTGTAAGAGCCGTCGTCGTTGCGGAAGTAATCGGAGACGTAGTCCTGCTGCTTGCGGTAAGCCATAAGGTTTTCCTTGATGTAAGCGGCGATTTCTTCACGCACGGAAAGGGGTATTTTGTAATAAAAGCACTTCAAGCATTCCCTGCCGTCCGGCGTTATCTTGTAGCGCGGCTGGGGAGCGCGCGGACGGGAGAGGTTGACGAGATAGTCCGTTTTGACCAGCTCGTCGAAGGCGGGCTTGCAGAAGATGGGCTGAATCCAATTATGCGAAGTTGCGATATCATAGATAACGCTCTCGATAAGTCCCACATTGCACTGGTCGAAGATGTAGAGCAATATGAGCTTGTTTATAAATGAATCTTCATCCACACGTCCGCTTTTTTCCATTATTTCACCATAAAAGATTTGATTTTTTCCAGAAGGTCGTCGCAATCGTTGTCGTAAATTTCCAGCACGACGGGGCGATTGAGATCGAGCGAAAGTATGCCCAATATGGATTTTGCATTCACCACATACCTGCCGCTCCTCACGTCCGCGTCGTAATCGAACTGCCCCATTATCTCAACAAAAGCATTGACCCTGTCTGTCGTTCCAAGCAGTATCCTAACAGATTTCATGTATTTCTACACCTCTAAAAAATTTATGACGGATTTATTATATTATATTCTTTGTGCGTTTGCAACATAATATCGGCATAAAATTTAATTGAGCTTATAGCCGTAAAAAAAAATACTGACTTTTACTCTTTTATCATACAATTTCACCACGCTTTGTCGTTTTACTAGCTTTTTGGCTTACGATAAATATTTTATAACGATATAAAATTCCAATCAAAAGTACCGCGACTTTTAAAGCGCGTATAGGTGGGAAGAAAAAAATCTTGCTATTTTATCTGCTAAGATATATAATTAAATCAGTAATATCTGCGAGGGAATTATGGACGAGAATCTGCAACAGGTATATTCGGAATTGGCGGCGCACTGCAACAAGATAAAGGAAGGAAAATATTTGATGTCCACGGGCACAATCACTTCCCTTTTGCGCTATATCACCGCTCAGCCGGCATTGATGAGCTGCTTGGAAAAATGCAACTACGGCTTTCGTTACTCCGCCGAGCTGGAGGCGGCGATGAGCGGCGGCATATTCAAACTTCCTCTCGGTTCAAAAAAAGTGGTGGCGCTGGTGACGGGTCTGCTCTTTGACATGATCCGCGGCACGGTGAACTTCCACAACTTTATAAAAAAATACTATCGTGCAGCCACGGTGGATATGTCCTTCGACCTTTTTGTGGGCAGCGTGATAATGCCCTACCTCATGGCGTTCCGCAACGTGCTTGACGGCAAGGGCGAAGAAGATTCTTCCTTAGAAGAAGCCGACGACAAGCCCGTGGGCGCGGGCGTGAAAGAACAGCTCCTCCCCCTCATCATGCAATTCACCGAAGCCGTCGCGGCGGATAACGCCCTTACCGACGAAGCCCGCGAGGACTTTTATGTGATGCTGGAAGGACTTTATTATTCCCTGGAACTTTCTCGCGCCAAAATGGTAAAGGCCATGTTTATGGGGCTATCTTCCGTAATGCAGGACTACAAAAACGGCGCGTCGTATATTAGGGCGATAGGGAAAGTGCTGAGGGAGTATGCTATTATATGATTTTTGAGGGACGCAATTAACAATAAGCATACTTATGCGTCCCTCAAAAATCGCGAAATCTTTTTGGGGATATAGTTTTATAATATTCAATACTATTCTTTCCCCAAAAAGGCGAAATCCACTCTTCGAGTGGGCGAAATCCGCTTTCAAACCCACCGCTCCGCGGCGGACGAGAAAGCGGGCGAAATCCATGGAGATACAGTTCGCCGCAAGCGGCAAACGCTCTCCATGGGCGAAGGTGCCGCAGGCGCATTTACACTTGTTTTGTCTTATTGCGAAAGTATTCTTTCTACCCCGTAAGATTGCGAAGAAAACAGCTTGCGCTTTAATGTTAAAAGTAATTGCGAAGATATAAAGAAGTGCAATAAAGCGCGGCAAATGCCAAGCGTAACCTATGGAGAGGCTTGCCCTCTCGCGGAGCCGTGCGTGAGCAAGGCGGAGCTTGCGTAAATGCAGTGAAAGCAAATTATGCTTTTATGATAAAAGTTATTTCGAAGAGATAAAGTAGTATAATTGAGCGCGGCAAAATCGCACTTTTGCCAAGCGTTACCTTGAGAGAGGCGACTGCCTCTCGCGGAGCCGTGCGGAGCACGGAAAGGGTGAATTTTTGCGGGTAACGCAAAGTGCGCTACCATGCTTACTTTCCCGCAAAAAGAGGGGAAACCGCGAGGGGGCAAGCAATGCCGCGGCACGGCGGAGCCGCGCCGTCGGGGCGTTATTGCTGTTCATGGAGAAATCTTGCTTGCGAATGGCGGGGTGTCCCCTCAGCAAGCGGAAGAGGAAAAGGTCCGAAAAGTTGTAAACTTTCGAACCTTTATCCTTTTTCTTTTCCGCTTAATAATTTACCAATCTTCTTTGTGGCTTAATTTTATATCCGAGTAAAAGGTTTTGTAGCGCTGCTTGAACTTTTCGTTGTCCGATTGGTAGTTTTGAGCGTCTTCGAGGTCGCCTTCGAAGATTTCGTTGCAATCCTCGTCGTAGCGTTCGGCGAGGCGGGAGCGTTCCAAGTTGTTCATTATTTACCCTCCAGCATACTTTGCAGGGCGTCGAAGCCCATGGATTGCAGGCGGAAGTTGCGCGCAGCCACCTCTGCGACGATGGCGAGGTTCCTGCCCGGCATGACGGGAAGGGTGAGTTTGGGCACCTGCACGCCCAAGATCTCCCGGTGCATATTCTTGTTGCCGAGGCGGTCGAATTGCGTATTTTCTTCCCACTTTTTCAAATCGAGCACGAGGTCGATGTGTTCGCTGTTCAAAATGGCGCCTACGCCGTACATTCTGCGCACGTCGATTATGCCGATACCGCGCACTTCCATATAAAATTTGGTCTTTTCGGGAGCGGTGCCGAGCAATTTATCCGCCACGCGCTTTACGATGACCGCGTCGTCCGCCACAAGGCGATGCCCGCGGTTGATGAGTTCAAGTGCGGTTTCACTCTTGCCCATGCCGCTTTCGCCCGTTATGAGCACGCCCAAGCCGGTTATCTCCATGAGTGTGCCGTGCACGCACTCTTCCGGGGCGAGCAGTTCGGAAAGGAAGTTGGAAAGTTTCACGGACATGCGCGTGGTCACCACCTGCGAGGCGAACAGCGGCACGCCGAAGCGCGAGGCTTCCTCTATAAAGTCGGAATCGGGCATGATGCCGCGGGCGAAGATAACGCCGGGAACCCTGCGCGAAAGCAGACGCCTCAAAGCCGCGGTCTTGTCTTCCTGCGAGAGCGATTGAAGGTAGTAATTTTCCGCATTGCCGATGAGCTGCACTCTGCCCGCGCCGAAGTACTCGTCGAACCCCGCGAACATAAGTCCCGGGCGGTTGACCATCATGGAATAAAAGGTGATGTATTCCAGCTCGCTCTTGTTGATGACTTCAAGGTCGCACGCCTTGCAGAAGTCCTTTATCTTCATGCTCTTTGCGCCCACATGTTCTTCTTGCTTCATCTTATATCTCCCCGTATTTTTCTATTACCCAAGCCACGAAATCCTCGTCGTTGGTAACGCCCACTTCGTCCGCCACCGCTTTTAAGGCGGGCATGGCGTTGCCGGCGGCTATGCCGAGCCCTGCGTATTCGAGCATGGAAGCGTCGTTTTCAGAATCGCCCAGCGCGATTATCTCGCCCCTGTCCACGCCGTATTCTTCACATATGCGCTTTACCGCCGCGCCCTTGTTTATGCCGAGCGGCAGTATCTCCACCACGCTCTTGTGCGAGCGGGTGAACACCATGCCGCTGCCCGCCGCCCTCCTGCCGTACTCCAAAAACTCGTCCGTGTGCTCGGGCATCATGAGCGAGAGGATCTTTACGGGCTGAATGCCCTCTTTTGTTATGTATTCGGAAAGGGGCATATCCACGCTGCGGTAAGGCACGCCGCATATTTGGCAGAAAAAGTCCACATATTCGCTGGGGCGGGCGCAGTTGCACTCATCGTTGAAATAGCAGAGGTTTTCGCAATAATCCAGCTTTTCCAACTCCTTCAAAAGCTCCGCCGCCCTGCTCGTGGGGATGGTGTTGAGGCAGAGGGGCTTGCCGCTGTCCAGATCGTAAATGCCGCCGCCCTGGTAGACTATCACTTCCCCGTGCAAGTCCAGCTCGCGCGCCCTGGGGCGCACCGCGGAAAACAGCCTGCCCGTGGCGAGGATAAACTTGCCGCCCGCGCTTACGTACCTCTTTACCGCGTCCTTCACCTTTTGAGATACGGTGTTATCCGAACGGCTGACGGTGCCGTCGAAATCGCTGAAAATAATTTTGTATTTCATATGTGCATTGTACAGCGCGCGGGGGGCGTTGTCAAGCGTTTCCCGCGGTCACTCCTCTTCGCCGTTGTAGTAATTATAAACGCTCTCCGCCGCGCGCTTATTCACCACCTGCATGAGCTCGGGTACGGTGGCTTGCTTGATCGCAGCGATGGTGCCGAAGGATTTGAGCAGCTTTTTGGCGGCCTTTTCGCCCACGTTGGGAATCTCTTCCAGGGAAGAATGCCTCATCCTCTTGCCGCGGGTGTTGCGGTGGAAGGTGATGGCAAAGCGGTGCGCTTCGTCACGGATGCGCTGCAAAAGTTTGAGCGCGTAAGAATCGCGCGGCAGGATGATAGGCTCGCTTTGATGGGGCACGAACACCTCTTCTTCCCGCTTGGCGAGCGAGATGAAGTTTATTCTTTCGCTCCACTCCCCCACCGCTTCGAGCACGGAGGAGAGCTGACCCTTGCCGCCGTCTATCACTATCAGGTCGGGAAGCGAAGAAAAGCTAATGTCCTCCCCCTCGGTGAGGTGGGATAGGCGGCGGGAGAGCGCTTCCTGCAAGCTGGCGAAGTCATTGTTGCCCTCCACCTCCTTGATGTGGAACTTGCGGTAGTGCCCGCGCGCGGGTTCGCCGTTGACGAACACCACCATGGACGCAACCTTGTCCGTACCCGAAACGTGCGAGATGTCGTAACACTCCATGCGCACGGGGATGCGCGGCAGGCGGAGCAATTCGCCCAGCTGCATCATGGCGCCCACCGTCATATTGTCGTGCCGCTCGCGCACGGAGAGGGATTTTTCCAAAAAGTCCTTGGCGTTGGATTGCGCCATGTCCGCAAGCTGGCGCCTTATCCCCTGGTGCGGGCAGAGCACGTTCACCTTCTTGCCCTTTATGCCGGAGAGGTATTCCGCCATTGCTTCCTCCTCGTCCAGCGGCACGGACGTGCCCCCCTCGCCCGCC
>CALWKO010000041.1 GCA_944381275.1 uncultured Clostridia bacterium
AGAGGGGAAACCGCGGCTCAAGCAAGCAATCTTGCGGAGCAACGGAGTGGCTCCGCAACGTGATTAAGCTGCTTCATCGAGTAATGTTGCTTGCGAATGGCGGGGTTTCCCCTCAGCAAGCGGAAGAGGAAAAGGTCCGAAAAGTTGTAAACTTTCGAACCTTTATCCTTTTTCTCTTCCGCTTATCAACAAGCACGCATCTCCGAATGAAAAAAAGCGGTATTTTTTGTCTACGGCTTCTTTATAAAGTTTCATGGTGTTATCGGTGCCGATGAATGCCGCCACCAGCATTATGAGGGTGGATTTGGGCAGATGGAAGTTGGTTATTAGGGCGTCGACGCACTTGAATGTATAGCCGGGGTAGATGAAAATTTCTGTGTTGCCGGAACAGGCGGTGAGGGTGCCGTCTTGGGCGGCGGCGCTCTCCAGAGTGCGGACGGAGGTGGTGCCCACGCACACTACCCTGCCGCCGTTTTTGCGCGCGTTGTTGATAATTTCTGCGCTTTGGGCGGAGATCTCATAATATTCGCTGTGCATCTTGTGGGCGGTGGCGTCTTCTTCCTTTACGGGGCGGAAGGTACCCAAGCCGACGTGCAAAAGCACGGGCGCGATGAAAACGCCCATATCCTTAACCTTTTGAAGGAGTTCGGGGGTGAAATGCAGTCCCGCGGTGGGTGCGGCGGCGGAGCCGTTGGTGTGCGCGTAGACGGTGTTATAACGGCTTTTGTCGTCCAATTTTTCCGTGATATAGGGCGGAAGCGGCATATTGCCGACCTCTTCCAGCACCTCTTCGAAAACGCCGTCCGCGGCGAAGGAGAGCACCCTGACGCCCTCGTCTTTTATACCCGTGACGGTGGCGGAAAGACGGGGTGAAAAGTATATCTTCGCCCCCACCCTCAACTTTTTGCCGGGGCGGACGATGCACTCCCAATCGGTGAGGGAGAGCCTTTTTAAAAGGAGCGCTTCGCAATTTTTTTCGTGCTCGGCTGCCTTATCTTCCGGCACGGAGGAGGTTATCCTCACGCCCAAAAGGCGGGCGGGGATCACGCGCGTATCGTTGATGACGAGCACGTCGCCCGCTCGGAGATAGTCCGTTATGTCGGAAAAATGCCTGTGCTCTATTATGCCGCTGTCCTTGTGGAAGACCGCCAGGCGTGAAGAATCGCGCCGCTCCAAGGGATGCTGCGCGATGAGTTCTTTGGGTAAGCAATAATCGAAATCGGATGTCTTCAATCTTGTTCTCCCGGCGGATCGAACATGCTCATCTGTCCGCTGCCGCCGCTGTATTTTCTGCCCACGTGTTTATAGGCGTCCGGCAGGCATATCCTGCCGCGGGGGGTGCGGGCGATGAAGGTTATCTGCATCAAGTAGGGTTCGTAGACGTCCTCTATCGTGCCGGAATCCTCGCCCACAGCCGCCGCCAAGGTGTCGAGTCCCACGGGTCCGCCGCCGAATTTATCTATCATGGTGGTCAAAATGAGCCTGTCGATATTGTCGAGCCCCATTTTGTCTATCTCCATGCCGCGCAGGGCTTCGTCCGCGGCTTTTTCGTCCACAACGCCGTTGCCGCGCACCTGCGCCCAGTCGCGCACGCGCTTTAATATACGGTTGGCTATGCGGGGAGTGCCGCGCGAGCGGGAAGCTATCTCCTTTGCGCCGCCCTCGGTGATCTCCACGCCCAAAATGCCCGCGGAGCGCTTTACTATGACCGCCAGCTCCTGCGGAGAGTAGAGTTCAAGGCGGCAATTCACACCGAACCTGTCCCTTAAAGGAGAGGTGAGCATGCCCGCTTTTGTGGTGGCGCCGATGAGGGTGAACCTGTTGAGCGGCAGGCGGATGCTCTTTGCCGAAGGGCCCTTGCCCACCATAAAGTCGAGCGCGAAATCCTCCATGGCGGGGTACAATATCTCCTCCACTGCCCTGTTGAGGCGGTGGATCTCGTCGATGAAGAGGACGTCGCCCTGCTCCAAGTTGGTGAGGATGGCGGCAAGATCGGCGGCTTTTTCTATCGCCGGACCGGAAGTTATGCGGATCTGCGAGTTCATCTCCGCCGCTATGATGTGCGCGAGCGTGGTTTTGCCCAACCCGGGAGGGCCGTAAAGCAGCACATGGTCAAGCGCTTCTCCGCGCGCCTTTGCCGCCTGAATGTATACTTCAAGGTTGCTCTTTATCTTCTCCTGCCCCACATAGTCCGCCATGGTCTTGGGGCGCAGCGATATGTCGTTGTCCCCTTCCCGTTCGATGTTATATGAGGATAGAAACCGTTCTTCGTCTTCGGGCAAGAAATCCATTATTTATCCACACTCCTTAACGCAAGCGTTATCACTTCTTCCAAAGTATTCGCCTTGCCTCCCGCAAGCACCTTGTTAACCGCCGCCGCCGCGTCCGTCCTGGAAAGTCCCAAGGACGCGAGCACCGCAGCCGCCTCCTGCCCCATGGGGCTTGAAGCGCTTATGCCGGCAAAATCGCCGCTCTCCACGGCGTCTGCTTCCACGCGCTCCTTTAGTTCCACGATCACGCGCTCGGCGGTCTTTTTACCGATGCCCTTTATACGGGCGAGCGATTTAGCGTCCGAGTTCACGATGGCAAGCGCGAGCGTGCGCACGTCCATGCCCGAAAGAATTTGCAGCGCAACTTTGGGTCCTATGCCGCTCACCGTAATGAGCTTTAAAAACATCGTACGCTCTTCTTCCGAGATAAATCCGTAAAGGCGCATGGCGTCGTCGCTCACCCCAAGATGGGTGAACAGCTTTATCTGCTTGCCCACCGTGCCTGCCTTGGACAGCGTAAAGGAAGATACGTTGAGTTCGTACCCTATTCCGTGGTTGTCCAAAACCACTTTGCCCTCTTGCATATCCGCGATAGTACCGATGATGTAGGAATACATAGTTATAATATAATACAAACGGGGGAGAATGTCAAATGAATAATTTTTTCAAGTCGCAATAGAATTATTGCGAGCGTTAGCGACTTGAAAAAATCGTGATATTTTTTACCTTCATATACTATAATTTAATACGCCGCTCTTATCAGAAGGTAAAAAGTGATATTTTTTGGCAGATACGCAATTATCCATGAACAACTTAACGTGTGCCAAAAAGTGAAATGCGCCCTCAAACCGCAAAGCGACGAGAGGGCGCGTGATATTTTTGCGCGTACTGTTGCAAGCAACGCCGCGCAAAAGTTGCGGCTCCGCAAGCGGGTTTACAACTACTTTTTCTTATTGCGAAAGTTATCATTCTACTACTATGAACTGTTTGTTTGGACGGAGATGTAAGGGCGCGTGGAGATTTGCTCCGCAAATCTCCACGCGCCCTCTCATCGCTCCGCGGTTTGAGGGACACCTTTTTGTGCTTGCCTTGATTTTCATGTATCGCCGATTTACAAGCGGATAAATAATAAGTACTTTTCAGGTATCGTAGCATTATCTGCTGCCGCACAAAGAAATTTAACAGGAAAATTTCCACTTTTGGCATTATAAAACGGTGTATTTATCAATTTAATAATTTCAATGCGCCTGCGGCACCTTAACTTTTGGACAGCGCCGCTCTGCGCGGCTGTATGTCCAAAAATATCACGCGCCCTCTCGTCGCCTTGGCGGTTTGAGGGCGCATTTCACTTTTGGCGTGTGAATAGCTTCTGCGAAGAGAAAAAGCCTTGCGCTCCCTTATATGGTCACTTCAAGGCTTTATAATTTGGCTAGCCAAAAATATCACTTTTTTGGGGTAGATATAGCTTGCTTATACTTTATTCTTTATCCCCAAAAAAATATCACGATTTTTATGGAGCGCTAACGCTCGCAATTAGACAATTGCGCCCCATAAAAATCACACCCTAAACATCCCCGCCAATCTGCCCGTCTGCGCTTGGGTGAGCGCCACGGCGAGGGCGTCGGCGGCGTCGTCCGGCTTGGGGACTTCCTTCAAGCCCAAAAGGCGGGTGACCATGAACTGCATCTGCATTTTGGTGGCTTTGCCGTAGCCGGTGAGGGCTTCTTTTATCTGGTTGGGGGTGTATTCGAAGATGTGCCCCAGCTTGTGGGTGGCGCACAAGAGGATGACTCCCCTCGCCTCTGCAACGGCGATGCCCGTGGTGATGTTCTTGGTGAAGAAGAGCTCTTCTATCGCCATGCAGTCTGGCTTGTATTTGTCGATCAAGTCGGACAAGCCGTCGTAGATCATGTGCAGGCGGGCGGGGAGTTTTTCCGTTTTTGGCGTGGAAATCACCCCGTAGTCCACTACGGAGGATCTCCCTTTTTCGCTGTCGATGACCCCGTAGCCGACGATGGCAAAACCGGGGTCTATGCCCAAAATTCTCATTACTTCCTGCTGAGATAGTCGCCGTCCGCGATGTACTTTTCGCTGGTGAGCTGCTTTAAGCCGAGCGGTCCGCGGGCGTGCAATTTTTGCGTAGATATGCCTATCTCCGCGCCGAAGCCGAACTGGAATCCGTCCGTAAAGCGGGTGGAGGCGTTCACGTATACGCAAGCCGCGTCCACGCCCTTGACGAATTTGGCTATCTCCGCCTTATCTTCAGAAAGGATGCCGTCGGAATGGGCGGTGTTGTTGGCGTTGATTATGCTTATCGCCTCGTCCGTGTCCTTTACCACGCGCACGGTGAAACAGTAGTCGCTGTATTCGCGCTTGAAGTCCTCTTCCTTTGCAAGGTCGGCGGCTATGCCGGCTTTATCGAGGATGGCTTTGCTCTTTTGGCAGGCGACTATCTTGCAGCCCTTATCGGCAAGGTCCTTGCACACGGCGGGGATGAAGCTTTCCGCCACGTCCTGCTGCACGAGCAGCTGCTCCAAGGCGTTGCAGGTGGAGGGACGCTGCATCTTGGCGTTTTCTATCACGGGGATGCACCTGTCGAGCTTGGCGGATTTTTCCACGAAAAGGTGGCACACGCCGCCCGCGCTCGCGATGACCGGCATTACGGCATTGTCCAGCACGAAGTGCTTCAAGCCGTCGCCGCCGCGGGGAATGACCACGTCCACAAGTCCGCCCTGCTTCAAAAGCGCCATGCTGCCCTCGCGCGAAGTGTCGTCGATAAAGCCCACGCATGCGGGGTTGAAGCCGCTTTCTTTCAGCGCGCCCGCGATGATGTCGTATATGGCGCGGTTGGAGTTGATCGCCTCCTTGCCGCCGCGCAGCACCACACAGTTGCCCGCTTTAAGGCAGAGCGCGGCTACGTCCGCGGTCACGTTGGGGCGCGATTCGTAGATGACGCCGATCACGCCGAGCGGCACGCGTACTTTTTTGATGTGCAACCCGGAGGGCACCGTCCACTCTTCCGTGACTTCGCCCACGGGATCGGGAAGATCCGCCACCTGAGCCACGCCCTCCGCTATCGAGGCGACGCGTTCGGGGGTCAAGGTGAGCCTATCCAGCATGGCAAAGGACATGCCGGAAGCCTTTGCCGCTTCCAAGTCCTTCTTGTTTATCTGAATGAGCTTATCGCTTGCGCCGCTTATCGCCGCGGCGATGTTGCGGAGCATATTGTTCTTTGCCTCCGCGCTCGCTCCCGCAAGGGCGTACTGCGCGTTATGCGCCGCCCTGCATATCTCTTCCACTCTCTCCTTAACGCTCATATTCCACCTCTTGCGTTTGGTTATTCTTCTTCCTCGTCGTCAGTTAGTTCCGCGTTGTGATAGACGTTCTGCACGTCGTCGTTGTCCTCCAGCATGTCCAGAAGGCGGCGGATCTTGCCCTCCGCTTCCTTTGAAGGGGTGACGGTGTTTGAAGGGATCATCTGTACGTCCGCTTCCAAGATGGAGTAATCCTTGTTCGCTTCGATGGCTTCGCGCACGGCAGAGAAGTTGGCGGGAGCGGTGTATATTTCAAAATAGCCGTCCTGCGCCACCACGTCGTCCGCGCCCGCTTCGAGCGCTTCCATCATGAGGGTGTCTTCGTCCACGCCGCTTGAATCCACGACGATGAGCCCCTTCTTTTCAAACATATAGGACACGCAGCCGCTCGTGCCCAGCGAACCGCCGCATTTGCTGAAAATGTGGCGTATGTCCGCGGAAGTGCGGTTGGTGTTGTCGGTAAGCGTTTCCACGATGACCGCAACGCCCTCCTGCGCGTAGCCTTCGTACACGTTTTCTTCGTAGTTGACGGCGGTGAGTTCGCCGCTCGCCTTTTTAATGCTGCGCTCGATGTTGTCACCGGGCATATTAGCCGCCTTAGCCTTGGCGATGGCGTCGCGCAGCTTGGAGTTGGAAGCGGGATCGGGTCCGCCGTTCTTCACCGCCACGGCTATCTCCCTGCCTATCTTGGTGAATACCGCGCCGCGCTTGGCGTCCGCCGCGCCCTTTTTATTTTTGATGTTCGCCCATTTGCTGTGTCCGGACATAGTTTTCTCCTCCGATATTATTTAAGTGCGTATTCAATGGTGTAAAGCGTGACGGCAAGCGATACCGCCGCGTTAAGCGATTCCATATTCCCGGGCATGGGCAGGGAAATTATCCTCTCCGCCCTCTCCTTGAGCTGAGGGGAAATGCCGAAGGCTTCTCCCCCCGCCGCCACGGCGAATTTGCCCGTGAACTCGCTTGCGCTTATATTATACACGTTTTCACCGTGCATATCAAGTGCGAATATTTTATACCCGCGCGTATATTCTTCCGCGTCTTCTTTGCCTATCTCTTTTATATTTACGCGGAAAATGCCGCCCATGCTCGCCCTTACCGCTTTGGGCGACGTGACGGAGCAGCAGTCTATGCACAACACGTCGTAGCCGCCCAGCGCCGCCGCCGTGCGGATTATGGTGCCCATGTTGCCGGGGTCGGTGATCCCGTCCAAAATGATGAGCTTATCCCCCGTTTTGCGGGCGGGAGGAATCTCCGCTACCGCCACTATGCCCGAAGGCGTGGTGGCGGAAGATACGGCGCGCATTACGTTTGGTGTGCACACGTTCACATCGCCGCAAAGCGAGAAAAAGCGAGCGAATTTATCCGCCTTTTCTTCAAGCACGTATAAGGTCTTTACCTTTACGCCGTCGGGCAGGTCGGCGAGGGTGCGTTCCCCCTCCACGACGATAAGTCCGCTCTCCTTCCTGAAAGAATTATCGGATATGAGTCGCTTTATAAATTTTACGCCCGCTCCCGCGGTGGATGTGATATACTGCCGCATAATAAAAAGCGGGGGCTGACCAGCCCCCGCGCACTTTTCGTTAAGCCAGCTTGGCTTTTGCCTGCTCGCACAGTGCGGTGAAAGCCGCCGCGTCGTTCACCGCCATATCCGCCAACACTTTGCGGTTGAGGGTGATGCCCGCCTGCTTCAAGCCGAACATGAACTTGCTGTAAGAAAGTCCGTTCATCCTTGCCGCCGCATTGATACGGGCGATCCACAGCTTGCGGAAGTCGCGCTTCTTTTGCTTGCGCCCCACGTAAGCATAGTTGCCGGACTTCATCACCGCCTGACGGGCGATGCGATAGAGCTTGGACTTTGCGCCGCGGTAACCCTTGGCGAGCTTTAATATCTTCCTGCGCTTTTTGACTGCGTTTACGCCTCTTTTGATTCTCATGTTGAGCCTCCTTTATCCTATCATCGTCTTGATGGTCTTTTCCTGCGTTACGGAAACGTAAGCAGTCTTGCGCAAGCTGCGCTTTCTTTTAGACGCCTTCTTGGTGAGAATGTGACGCCTGTTCATCTTTGCTCTCTTCAATTTGCCGCCGCCGGTGAGCGTAAAACGCTTTTTGGCGCCGCTATGCGATTTCTGTTTGGGCATAATTTTATACTCCTTTCAGGTTATTTTTTATTGGTTAGGGGCACCAAAAGCATGGTGACGTTCCTGCCCTCGGTTACGGGCTCCTTGTCCTTTTGACCCCAATCCTTTACAAGTTCGTAAAAGTCCGCCATGACTTTTACAGCCATCTCCGGGCGGGTCATCTGCCTGCCCTTTAAGCGGATGGATACCTTTACTTTGTTTCCGCTTTCAAGGAATTTTGCCGCCTGCTTGGCTTTGGTGTTTAAGTCGCCCACGTCTATTGTTGCGGACAGCCACACTTCCTTGATCTCCACTACCTTTTGGTTGCGCTTGTTCTCTTTTTCCTTCTTCATGGTTTCGTACTTGTACTTTCCGTAATCCATGATTTTGCAGACGGGCGGATTCGCCACAGGCGAGATGAGCACCAAATCCAAATTCTGCTCTTCCGCCCTCTTCAATGCGTCGTAAGACGACATGATGCCCAGCTGATTTCCGTCCTTATCCAGAACCCTTACTTCCCGCGCACGGATTTGACCGTTAATTGCAAGCTCTTTGATAGGTAGTCCCTCCCTGAATAAAAATTGCGGCGAAAGCATAATATACCCTTCGCCGCATAATTGCGATTTTATTGACCTTGCCTACTTGATCGCGGCAGGTGAGAAAGGAATTTCTGCTTTGCTGAAACAATTATATATGAATAAACGGGCATTGTCAAGGAATTTTACGGGAAAATTCGCCCGTTTTTCGTTATTTTATATCTATTCCGAACTTTTTGGCGACGGCTTCTATTTTCTTTTTATCCTTCTCCGTCATGCCGGTGATGTTGTAAAAGTCCTCCAAATAGGGGTTGAGGGTGAGCACCACGGCGCGGTATATCGTGTTGTAAGCCACCGTGCCGCGCATGCGCTTCATCTTTTCGTAGACTTCTTTCACCGCCTCGAATAGCTCCCCTTCCTTGTAGTTGTTGTAAAAACAGCAATCCACCACCGCCGTCACCGCCGCGGCGCGTACCCTGTCCGGCCAATTGTCGAACTCCTCGCCGAAGATGACGTCGTTGCGGTAGATGTATCCGAAGTCCTCTATCGTGACAAACCTGTCCACGCCGGTGAGGAAGACGGCTTTTTTCACATCGAAGACGTCGTTGTTGTAGATAAAGCGGTGCAGGATGTTGCGCTTTATCCTGCTGCTTATGTGATGGTCGTAGAGGAGCAGCAGCGCCGCTTCCGGCTGGTAGTCGGTGTAGAGGCAGATGAACGCCACCATCTGTTCTTCGTCAAGGGGTATACTGCGGCAGGAGGCGGTGTGGGCGAGATCTTCGAACATGAACCTGCCGTATGTGGTCTGCATTATCTCGCGCACTTCGTCCAAGGACATCTCCGCCGCGTCGTGCAGTACAGATTCCTTTATGCTGAAGTAGGCGCAGTTGAAGTGCTCAAAGCAGCGGCGCTTGCCGTACTTGTGGTAAAACTCCCACACTATCCTGTCGTCCTCGTCCTGCAAAAGCAGGGTATCTTCCAGCATGGCGAGCCCTTCTTCTTCCCCGCCGTCCGTCATGAGCAAGGCGGAGATATATATCCTGCGCGCAAAGATGTCGGCAAACGAAATGTCGTTTTCGCCGAGCATCTCCAGCGCCTCCTGCGGGTGGTTTTGCTCTATCAGGGCGAGCGCCGCCACGCGCCGCACGGGCTTGGGGATGCCGTCCTTCGTCCTTGTGAGTTCGAGCAGCCTTAAATCGTATTCGCGCCTGAGTTCCGAGTCATTGCGCACAAAGACGTTTACGCTGCCGTCGCAGATGACGCTTAAAAAGTTCGCCGCGCGCGTGATCAAATAGCGGAATACCCTCACGCATTCGTCGGCGGGGAGAGCTTCCGCGCACTGAGATATGACTTGGCAGATGCGCTCTTCCAGCTTGGGATTGCCCGAGCTAAGCTGCATTATCTCCCGCACCTGCTCCGCCTTTATCTGCCCGGCAAGCGCCAATGCGAGCGCCTTTTTGAGTTCGCCGTTGATGTATTCTTCTTCGGAATCCACCGCCTTTATGTTGGGACCGAAATCCCCGTGCGCGTCGGCGATGAGCCGCTCCAGGGGGACGGTGATCGTATCCTTCTTCTCCTCCGGCTTACTTGTTTCGTCGGTGGCGGTGATGAGGGGGAGTTCGTCTTCCCCTTCCGAGTTATATAGGTCGAGGTAATACGCCGCCCTGTCCACGTCCTTGTGCGCGACGGCGTCGTTGACGAGTGCGGCGTACATCTCGTCGCCGAATGCCTGCTTGGCTATCGATTCGTAGCACACCGCCAGCACGTCCGCCCCCACCGCGTCGAATATGTTCAGCTTTTCGGCAAAGCATTCGTATTCGTCGTCTACGTTATCCGCATAAGTCTGCGCCAAATTGAGCATGCGCAAAGCGTGCACATAGTCGTCCTTGAGCATGTGTTCTCGGCACTTGTCCAGATAATATCGGCAGCTGCGGGGCAGTTCTATCATATCAATCTTCCTTAAACAGTTTATCTATATCTTGCGCATTAAATGAATAATTTTTTCCGCAGAACTCACAATGTACGTCTATACTGCCGCATTCGGCAAGAATCGACATCGCCTCCTTCTTCCCTATCGCCTTTATCATGCCCGCGGTGCGCTCGCGCGAGCAAGTGCAGCGGTATACGGGCGTGATCTCGGGCAGATAGACGGGGTCGAAGTGACCGAAGTGCCGCTCAATGAGCTCCTTGGGGGAGCCTTCTTCCAACGCGGAGCCGATATCGGTGAAGTTGCGCATTATGTCTTCCAGCACGACCAAATACTCCTCTCCGCAGCCGGGCAGAGGCACCGCCGCCGCGCCGCCGCACATGAGGCATTTGCCGCCCTTGAACTTGCAATCGAGCGCCAAAGCGGTGGGGGTTTGCTCGGAGAGCAGGAAATATCCCGCAAAATCGCTCGTCACGTCCCCTTTCACCACCTTGCCGTAGCCGCGGTAGGGCTGCTCCATGCCCATATCCTTGATCACGGAGATGACGCCCTCCTTGCCCACCAAGGCGGAGGGGTCTTCGCTAGGGCGCAGCACGGTGAGGGGGTTGGAGACGTAGCCGCGCACCTTTGCGCCCGCTTCGCCGCAGGTGACTATCCTGCCCAATTTGCCGTCACCTTCCAGGATGACGGTGAGCTTGTCCGATTCGCTCTTGAGCCCCGCAGCCATGTAAGCCGTTACGGCGAGCACCCTGCCGTACACGTTTGCCGCGTCGTCCGCCATGCCGTGAAGGCGCGCGCCCTCTTGAGCCGCATGCGCCATGCTCCAAACGGTTACCATCGCCTTGCCGTTGAAGAGCAAGGCCTTGTTCATCACGTCTTTCATATCAAACCTTCCTGCAAATAAAAAGCCATCTTAAACTTGAATTTTTCACCCTGCCGAACGTTTCGCCGTCATATATCTCCGCTTTGAAGCCGCTGAGGAGATCGAGCAAAAATTCCTTGCCGTGCGCGTAAAGCGAGTGCTCTTCTTCCCTCTTTTTATAGACTTCTCCTTCGGGAGTGAAGAAGGTGAGGAATATATCGCACCTGCCGCGGGAGAAGGAGTTGTTCCAGCCCAGATACACGCCTCCGTCCTCGTAAAAAAAGTCGTTGTTTCCCAGCACTTTTTTTAGCTTATAGGGCGTGCTCACGTCGAATACGAGAACGCCGCCCGCGGGCAGCGCATTATAAATATTGTGTATTGTACGCGCAAGCGCGCGCGGGGTCAAATAGTTGAAACCGTCGCACACGCATGTTATAAACGAATATGTATTTGAGGGGAACTTGGTGCGAGAGATGTCCGCCAGCACCCACTGCGCGGAGCATCTGCCCTCGGCGAGGTTGAGCATCTCGGGGCTTGAATCCATGCCCGTCATCTTGTGCCCCGCCGCTGCGGCGAGCGCGGTGAAGGCGCCGCTGCCGCACGCAAGGTCCAGCCCTTCGCCCCGCAGGTAGGGGGCGACGAAGGCAAAATATCCCTTGTGGTCAAAGCCGATCAGTTTGTCGTAAACCGCGGCAAGACTTTCGTACATCAGCGCTTTTTCTTCCCCTTCTTATAAGGTCCGCCCTTGTAGACGGGCTTGTTTTCCGCCTGCTTTTCCGCCTTTATCTTCTCCGCCTCTTCGGGAGTCACGAAGGTGGGCGTTGCGGGCTCGGCATACTCTTGAACATCCTTTACGGCGTTTTTCGCCTTGCGGCTCTTTTTGTACGAAGCCACGGCGCTGCCCTTTTGATTTTTGGGCTGCTTTGCCTGCTGCTTGACGGCGGCTTTGCGCTCCTGCTCCGCCTTTTTGGCTTCCTGCTCCTCCTTTACGTCAAGCTGCGCTTCTATCAGATTTTCGCACGCGTACTGCCCGTATGCCGTGATGATGAGCATATACAGTGAAAACCCGAAGAGCAGGAAGAAGCCGTATATGAGATACATCACAATGTCGTTGGCTATCGCAATGAGCGGAATGCCGCCCATGATTATCACCAAAATAAGGGTGGTTAAAAACACGATGAGCCCCATGGTGAAACAGTTTTTCAGCAGGTCTTTTGCCTTGAACTTATATGACACGCTCATGGGCATATACATGAACAAGAACATGGCAAAGAAGAAGCAGAAGATGAAGGAAAACACCGTCCACACATAGTACCCCGCCCCCGCCGAGCCGTAGAGGGCGTTTTGTTTGAGCACTTCTATCAGCGAATAGCCCGCGGAAGTGGCGAGCAGTCCGCCCACCGTGAACACGGGCAAAAACTTATACCAATGCTTGGCAATACCCCTGCCGAAGTGGCGGAGCAGTTTTACGTCCACTCCCCACATGTAGTTGCGCAGGACGTGCATTGCGCCGGAAATACCTATCGACATGATCATAAAACCGGGCGTTAGCGTGCATAAGATGAAGAGCTGGCGCAGGTTGTATATGGCGGCAATGCCCTCGAGCGTTTGATCCACCGCCCCGTAGCCGATGCCCAGGTTTGCGGAGAAGTTGAGGTTTGCCACGGCGCCCGATTCTTCTATCGGCAGCCAGATGATGAGCACGCAGATCATGGGGAGGGCGAACAGCACCGTGAGGATATTCAGGGTGAACATCTTGGCGGTGTTGCCGCTGAGCACTTCGCGCATGCGTGCCGAGCGCGCGCCGTGAGCGCTCTCCGATTTGGGAGCGAGGTCGCGTTGAAGCACGATTTTAGAAGCTAACTGTTGCGTTATTTTGGACATATTGTAACTCCGTTTATTTTGCAGAATATCGCATTTTGCAATAGCTACTTGCTATTATATATTATCTTGAAAGAAAAATCAAATAAATGAGGGCGGTAAAAAGGGCGGCGCCGCTTAATTTGCGCTTTTTTGATTTATTTACGGCTTTTTTGCTTAAATCGCTTTACAACGGCGCAAATTTATGGTACTATCGAAGTACTTATAGAGGCGCGGCAAAGAAAAGTAAGCGGAATTAAGGGTCGGGTCCCTCCGCGAAAGGCGATGCCGCCGAAGTGTGCTCTGCTCCCGAAGAAGAGTATGCTGGGCGCAAGGTGAACAACTTTGCGACTGTCATCTGAGGATGGAGCACTATAAGCGGAAAGATATGAAAATGTTTACCGTGCGCTCCATACTCGATAGTATGGAGCGTTTTTCATTGGCTAAACAGCGCCGATGAAAAACTAAAAAACGCAAAGCTAGGGCAGCTGCCGCCCGAAAATAACGAAAATAAACCTTTCAGGAGAGATAACATGAAAAAGTACAACGTAGCCGTAGTAGGCGCAACGGGCATGGTAGGAAGCAAATTCCTTGAAGTGCTCACCGAAAAACAGCTCCCCGTGGAGAATTACTACCTGTTCGCATCCGCTAAGAGCGCGGGCAAGGAGATAGATTTTATGGGCAAAAAGCACGTGGTGATCGAGCTCACCGAAGAGAATGTGAAAAAGCAGCCCATCGACATCGCCCTCTTCTCCGCAGGCGGCGGCACGAGCGCGAAATTCGCCCCCGTATTCGCCGCTCACGGCGCTGTGGTGATAGATAATTCTTCACAGTGGCGTATGGACAAAAACGTACCCCTCGTGGTGCCGGAAGTAAATCCGCAGGACATTGCTTGGCATAACGGTATTATCGCCAACCCCAACTGCTCCACCATTCAGGCGATGGTGGCGTTGAAGCCGCTTTACGACAAGTACGGAATTAAGAGGATAGTTTATTCCACCTATCAGGCGGTTTCGGGCGCGGGCGTTGCCGGATATAACGATCTGCTCGAGGGCTTGAAGGCTTTTGTGGCGGGAAAAGAGTACAAAACGCAGAAATTCCCCTATCAAATCGCCAATAACTGCCTGCCTCACATCGACGTGTTCTCCGACGGCGGATACACGAAAGAAGAGATAAAGATGATGAACGAAACCAAGAAGATCCTGGGCGATAACAGCATAAAAGTAACCGCCACCACCGTGCGCGTACCCGTGCTCAACAGCCACAGCGAATCCATCAATGTGGAGTTCAAATCCCCCTGCACCCTGGAGGGCATCATGGACGCGTTCAAGGGTCAAAAGGGTCTTGTGGTTATGGACGATGTGGCACACAACGTCTACCCCATGCCCATCCTTGCCACCGGTCACGACGAAGTTTATGTGGGCAGGATAAGGCTGGATGACACGGTGGAGAGCGGCTGCAACATTTGGTGCGTAGCCGACAACATCCGCAAAGGCGCGGCGAGCAACGCCGTTCAAATCGCGGAATACATGATAAACAACGCGCCCGAGCTCATTCACGGCGCAAAGTAAGGAGAGATATATGTTGTTCCAAGGGCTTGCAACAGCTTTGATAACCCCCTTCCGCAAGGACGGAAGCGTAGATTTCGACGCCTATGAACGCCTGCTCGAATATCAATTGAAGGGCGGCGTAGACGCGCTTTTGGTGCTGGGCACCACGGGCGAACCCCCCACCCTTTCCGACAAGGAGAAGGAGGAGATAATCAAGTTCGCCGTAAAGGTGATAGGCGGGCGCGTGCCCGTGATCGTTGGCGCGGGCAGCAATTCCACTTATAATATGGTGGAAGCGTGCAAGCGCGGCGCAAAGTACGGCGCAGACGCCCTG
>CALWKO010000042.1 GCA_944381275.1 uncultured Clostridia bacterium
TTCGGCACTTTTTACTACTATATATTGTATAAATATTATATGAATTCCGACCTCACCTTGGCGGCGGCGTTCATGTCCTGCTTTGTGCTTTTCATCCCCACGGCGATAATAAAATCCGTGCTCTCCGTGGCGCTTTTCGATATGCTCAAAAAGCGGCTGAAGCTCGTTTGACGCTTGAATATACGATCCATCTGTGATACAATGTGATTATAAAATATTGCAAAGGCGGCTCAGGTTATGCAGGAAAACAAAATCAAGCTATTTGAAAGCAAGCAAGTAAGGACGCTGTGGAATGCGGAAGAGGAAGACTGGTATTTTTCCGTCGTGGATATCGTCGCTATTTTGACGGATAATGATTATCAAGGCGCTCGCAATTATTGGAAAGTATTGAAAAGTAGGCTTGCAAAAGAAGGCAGTGAACTGGTTACATTTTGTAACCGGTTGAAAATGCGGGCAGAAGACGGCAAGATGCGAATGACGGATTGCCTAAATACAAGGGGAGTGTTGCGCTTGGTACAGTCCATCCCTTCGCCCAAAGCCGAGCCGTTCAAAATGTGGCTTGCACAGGTAGGCAGCGAGAGGCTGGACGAAATAGCCGATCCGGAAAAGGCAATATTGCGCGGCGCGGATTTTTATCGTGCAAAAGGCTATACCGAGGGCTGGATCAATCAGCGTTTGCAGACCATAGAGATGCGCAAAGAGCTGACGGACGAATGGAAAGCCCGCGGCATAGAACGCGAAAAGGATTACGCCATATTGACGAACGAAATGACGAAAGCATGGAGCGGGCTCACCGTGCAGGAGTATAAGCAAGTTAAAGGCTTAAAAAAAGAGAATTTGCGCGATAATATGACGAACATAGAATTGGTTTTGAATATGCTTGCGGAAGTCACGACAACGGCGATTTCAAGGCAAGAACAGCCCGAAACATTTGATGAGAACAAACGGGTTGCGAGAGCGGGCGGTCAAGTGGCTAAAAACGCAAGAACGGATATTGAGAAAAGATTGGGCAAATCGGTAATATCCCCGTTAAACGCGAGCGATAAGCCGGCATTGGAGATAAAATCGCCCGGCAAGAAAAACGACGGCGAAGAATAATACTATCAATTGACTTAACAAACACTTTCTACCGCTCTTTGGCTTTGTGTAACAAATGTATTGTAAACATACGGCTTGCGGTTTTGTCTTCATAAAAAAACATTTGCATTTGTGTGCGCAATATAGTATAATCAATAAGATATGAAACCTACCGTGGCTATTGTGGGCAGACCCAATGTGGGCAAGTCCACGCTCTTTAATAAACTCACCGGCAAGCGCGTTTCCATCGTGGAGGACGTGCCCGGCGTCACGCGCGACAGGGTGTACTGCGACGCGGAGTGGTGCGGGCATAGTTTCACGCTCATCGACACGGGCGGGCTGGAGATAAAGAGCGAGGATAAGATGTGGCGGCACATCCGCATGCAGGCGGACATCGCGGTGGATTTGGCGGACGTCATCGTGCTCTTGGTGGACGGCAAGGCGGGATTGACCGCGGGCGATCGGGACGTGGCGCAATATTTGCGCAAGAGCAAAAAGCCCGTCATCGTCGCCGTGAACAAGCTGGACAACAACGAGCAGGAGAAGATATACGACTTCTACGAGCTGGGAATGGACGAGGTCATCGGCATTTCCGCCGAACAGGGCAAGGGTTTGGGCGATCTGCTAGACGAGATAACAAAGAGCTTTGCTTTAAGTGAAGAGGGCGAAGAGGACGACAGCATAAAAATA
This sequence comes from uncultured Clostridia bacterium, assembly GCA_944381275.1. Lineage (GTDB taxonomy): Bacteria > Bacillota > Clostridia > Christensenellales > UBA3700 > Alloclostridium. The sequence continues at coordinate 1,768 of CALWKO010000042.1, forward strand.
GCCGTGGTGGGCAAGCCCAACGCGGGCAAGAGCTCTATCACCAACAAACTTTTGGGATACGAAAGGGTGATAGTGAGCGACGTTGCCGGCACCACGCGCGACGCGATAGACACCCCCTTTGTGGACGCAAAGGGCAGGAAGTTCACCATAATCGACACCGCCGGCATGCGCAAAAAATCCAGCGTGGACAGGGGCGTGGAGCAGTATGCGGTGATGCGCGCTTTGGCGGCGGTCAGGCGCGCGGACGTGTGCTTGATAGTCATCGACGCCAACGAGGGCATAAGCGAGCAGGACGTGAAGATATGCGGCTATGTGGACGAACAGAACAAGCCGAGCGTCATCCTTATGAACAAGTGGGACTTGGTGGAAAAGGACACCAACACGGTGAACGCCTTCAACAGGCAGCTGGATTCCGAGCTTAAATTCATGGACTACAAGAGCGTGGCATATGTTTCCGCAAAGACGGGGCAGCGGCTGGAAAAGGCGCTGGATATGCTGGTGGAATCATATGAGCAGGCTTGCAGGCGCATAACCACGGGACTGCTCAACGACGTGGTGCGTGACGCGGTCTTGGCAACCGAGCCGCCCTCGTATAACGGGCGCAGGCTTAAAATTTTATACGCCACGCAGGACGGGGTATGCCCGCCCACGTTCGTGTTTTTCGTGAACGACGCAAAGCTGTTGCACTTCAGCTATAAGCGGTATTTGGAAAACAGACTGCGCACGGCTTTCGGCTTTAAGGGTACGCCCATAAGGGTGGTATACCGCAGCCGTTCGGATAAAGAAGGAATATAAAATAAGGGCGGGGAAGAGAGAATAATTTTTAAGAGGTATAACTATGAATTACACTCAGATGAGCAAGGAAGAACTGCAGCAGGCGCTTGACGAACAGAACAAAGTGCTTGCGGAAATCAAGAAGAGAAAGATCTCGCTCGACATCTCGCGCGGCAAGCCGTGCGGCGAGCAGCTGGACATAGCCATGGCTATGCTCGATATGGTGAATTCTTCCACGCAGTTTCCCAAGCCCGATTACCGCAACTACGGCATAGTGGAGGGCATTCCCGAGCTGCGCGCCCTGTTTGCCAAGGTGCTCGGCGTGGAGAAGGACGAAACCCTCGTGTGCGGCAACTCCAGCCTTCAGCTCATGTACGATACCATTCAGCGCAACATGCAATTCGGCGTGTGCGGCGGCAAGCCTTGGAATGAGGGCAAGATAAAGTTCATCTGCCCCGTCCCCGGTTACGACAGGCATTTTGCCATTTGCCAGCACTTCGGAATAGAGATGATCAACGTCCCCATGACCCCCGCCGGTCCCAACATGGACTTGGTGGAAACGCTGGTTAAGTCGGACGAGAGCATCAAGGGCATTTGGTGCGTGCCCAAGTATCAAAACCCCACCGGGTACACCTTCAGCGACGAAACGGTGGAAAGGCTCGCCAAGATGACCGCCGCCGCCAAGGACTTCCGCATTTTCTGGGATAACGCATATTGCGTGCACGACCTCTATGAGCAGGGCGACCGCCTCGCCAACATCATGGCAATCGCCAAGGAAGCGGGCACGGCGGACAGGATATACGAATTCGCCTCCACTTCCAAGATAACCTTCGCCGGAGCGGGCGTTGCCGTAGTGGCGGCGAGCAAGAACAACATTGCGGACATCCTTTCGCACATGAAGTTCCAGACCATCGGCTTTAACAAGGTGTGGCAGTATGCCCACTACCTCTACTTGCAATCCCCCGAACACATCGCGGAGATAATGGCTAAGCAAGCCGCCGTCATCCGCCCTAAGTTTGAAAAATTCGAGGAAGTATTCTCCGAAGAGTTCGGCGAGGACAGCGGCATTGCTTCTTGGACGAAGCCGCGCGGCGGGTACTTCATCAGCCTGGACGTGCTCGGCGGCTGCGCCAAGGAAGTGGGCAGGCTGTGCAAGAGCGCGGGACTTACCATCACCACCGTGGGCGACACGTTCCCTTACGGCGTGGACGACAAGGACACCAACATCCGCATTGCGCCCACCTACGCAAGCGAGGAGGACTTCGCCAAGGCGCTGCAAGTGCTCGTGTGCTGCATAAAGGTGGCATGTTTCAGCAAGCTCATTCAGCAAAAGGCATAACAAAGCGGGGCGGACGCGTGTCCGCCCTATTTATAAATATGAAACGGGAGAATTTATGGGCAGAGCGATAGATACCGATCAAACCATGCTCAATTACGTTTTGGACGGGCTGGGGGATTTCCCTTCATCCAAAACGGTCATTTATTTCAAAGGCAGTAAGATAAGCAAGGGCAGGCTGCTAAACGATATGAACAGGTTCTGTTCTTACCTTGAATCCCTCGGCATAGGCAAGGGGGACGTGGTCACCATCCATCTGCCCAACCTTCCCAACGCGGCGTGCGCTTTTTACGCGGTGAACAAGCTGGGCGCGATCGCCAACTTGATCCATCCCCTCATGCCGCCGCTGCCGCTGGGGGAGATGACCCGCGCCGCAGGGAGCAAACTCATCGTCACCTTCGACGAATACTACGCAAAAAACGCGGATAAGCTGGATTTGAATTGCAAGGTGGTCACGGCTTCCGCTTCCGATTATCTGCCGCCCGTCATCTCATCTATCTACCGCGCGGCTAAGGAGCCCAAGCTCAAGGGCGTGACCGCGTGGCGCGACGCTCTCAAATTCCTCCCTCACGCGGGCAAACCCGCAGGGCGGGGCGAGGACGTGGCGGTGTATATGTACTCGGGCGGCACCACGGGCAAACCCAAGACCATCCAGCTCACCCACCGCGCCTTCAACGAGCTCACCGAATGCCTCACTTACGTCATAGCCGATTACGACGGCAACAAGGACGTTTCCTTAATGGTGCTCCCCATCTTCCACGGCTTCGGGCTGGGCGTGTGCATGCACTCCATGCTCTCGCGCGCGATCGAGAGCGTTATGATCCCCAAATACTCCACAAAAGAGGTGCTCTCCGTCGTCAAAAAGCGCGGGGTGACCATCATCGCCGGCGTGCCGCTCATGTATAAAAAGATGTTGGGCGGAGGGGAAGCCTTTGCCGCCATGAAGGGGGTAAAGCACATCTTCTGCGGCGGGGACAAGCTCACCTCTTCTTTAAAAAAACAATTCGACGAGGCTTTGAAAAAAGTCGGCTCGCCCGCCTGCCTTTTGGAAGGGTACGGGCAGACGGAGTGCGTGACCGTGTGCTGCGTGAACGAGCCGGGCGAATACATCAAGGGCTGCATGGGCAAGCCCCTCCATGGTATAAAGATAGCGTGCGCGCGTGACGGCGCCCTTCTCCCCGCGGGCGAAGAGGGGGAACTTGTGGTGTCCGCACCCACCCTTATGAAAGGGTATTTGGGCATGGACAACTCCCAAGTGTTCTACGAAATAGACGGCGAAAGATGGCTGCGCACGGGCGATTCCGGCAGGGTGGACGGCGAAAACCGCGTGTTCTTCAACGACCGCATCAAGGCGGCGGAGAAGGTGAGCGGCGTGGTCGTATACCCCCAGGAGATATGCGAAGTCGTGGGCGACGTCCCCGCCGTTTCGGAAAGTTACGCCGTAAAGGTCGTGAGCGGAGACAGGGAATATATGCGCCTTTATTGCGTATGCGAAGGGGACAAAGAACAGGTCAGGGCGCAGATAAACGCCGTATGCCGTCAAAAACTCATCATCTACGCGCAACCCAAGGAGATAGTATTCGTGGACAAACTCCCCCGCACCGCCGTGGGCAAGGTGGACGTGGGCAAACTTAAGGAGATCGCCGCAAACGCTTGACTCAAAATATTGCAAAAACGTTCAAAAAAGAATCTGGCCGCGCAGCCGCGCGGCTTTATTTTTTGCCATAAGTTCGAGAGCTAGGCGCTCCGTATGCCCCGTATCCCCTGCGATTTCTCGCCGAAAGAAAAAAAACACTTGACAATCCGGCGTATGGATATTATTATATTCATAATAACTTACGGAATATGCGGCGCACGCCGCACGCAAGGGGTGGATAATGAAGATCAATGGTTCTCAAATATTAGTCGAAGTGCTCGCGGAGCAAGGTGTGGATGTCATTTTCGGTTATCCGGGCGGCGCCGTGCTGAATATTTACGACGCGCTCTATAAAAATTCGGATAGGATAAAGCATATCATCACCGCTCACGAACAGGGCGCGGCTCACGCCGCGGACGGCTATGCCCGCGTCACCGGCAAGACGGGCGTGGTGCTGGCAACTTCCGGTCCCGGAGCCACCAACTTGGTCACGGGCATTGCCACCGCCTTTATGGACAGCGTGCCCATGGTCGCCATAACGGGCAACGTGGCATCCGACCTCATCGGTCTGGACAGCTTCCAGGAAGTGTATATCGCCGGCATAACCATGCCCATCACCAAGCACAATTTTGTGGTGCGTAAGGTGGAGGATTTGGCGGATACGCTGCGTGAAGCGTTCAAGATAGCCGCTTCCGATCGTCCCGGTCCCGTGCTCGTGGACATCACCAAGGACGTGACCGCCGCGGAGTGCGAATATACGCCCAAGGGCAAAGTCGTCCCCGTCAAGCACGACAGGTTCACCGACGAAGATATCAAAAACGTTGCCGAGATGATAAACGGCTCCGCCCGCCCCGTGGTGTTGTACGGCGGCGGCGTGATAAGCTCCAATGCTTCCGCGGAGCTGGAAGAGCTGCTGGAAAAGGGCAATCTGCCCTGCACCAACACCCTTATGGGTACGGCGGCTTGCGCGGGCGGACCGCTCAATCTGCGCATGGTGGGTCATCACGGCTCGCGCTCGGCGAATATGGCTGTGGCGGAGGCGGATCTCGTCATCGCCGTGGGCACACGTTTTTCCGACCGCGTTGCCACCAATAAAAAGAAGTTCGCAACCAAGGCGAAGGTCGTGCATATCGACGTAGACCCCGCCGAGATAAATAAGAACGTTTCCGCCGCGTATTCGCTCATCGGCGACGTGGCGCACGTGCTCAAAGCGCTCGCTCCCAAGCTGGAAAACAAGTCGCGCAAGGAGTGGATGGAGCATTTGCACAAGCTGCAAAGCGAGGACGTCAAGCCCGTGCATAAGGACGGCGTGCTCCAGCCTTTCGAGATAATTAACGCCGTTTGCGACCATATGGGCAAGGACGGCATCATGGTGACGGACGTAGGTCAGCACCAGATGTGGGCGGCGCAATATTGCAAAAACCTCTCGCCCCGTTCCTTCCTCACTTCGGGCGGATTGGGCACGATGGGTTATGCCTACGGCGCTTCCGTGGGCGCAAAGATGGCGTTCCCCAAGCGCACGGTGGTGGACATCACTTCCGACGGCTGCTTCCATATGAACATGAACGAGCTGTGCACGGCGGTGACTTACAAGCTGCCCATCATCTCGGTGGTGCTCAATAACAGCGTGCTCGGCATGGTCAGGCAGTGGCAGACCCTCTTCTACGGCGAACGCTACTCTGCCACCACGCTGGATAGGGCGACCGATTACGTCAAGCTGGCGGAAGCCTTCGGCGGCGTGGGATTCAGATGCACCACGCTGGACGAGCTCAATGCCGCACTCGACAAAGCCGTAAAGGTGACGGACAGGCCCGTGGTGATAGACGCCGTCATCGACAGGGATGAGATGGTCCTGCCCATGATCCCCGCCGGCAAGACGATAGACGATATCGTAACCATGCACTAAGTGGCGAGCCGCCGCGGGCGGTGGCAGGCGCACTGCTGCGCCCCGATAGAGATAATGGGAATAACGTCTTCGCAATAAAGAGCGGAACGGAATCCGCAAAGGCGGGCGCAAATAAATAAGTTATTTCATATTCTGCCCGTAAAGGGCACGGAGGATATAAAAATGATCAAAAAGTACTACGACAGAGATTGCAACATGAAAGTGCTTGACGGAAAGACCGTTGCAATAATCGGCTTTGGCTCCCAGGGCCATGCTCATGCAATGAACCTGAAAGATTCGGGCGTTAACGTGGTTGTCGGTCTGCGTGAAGGCAGCAGGCACGTTAAAGTGGCTAAGGATTACGGCCTCACCGTTATGAGCGTTTCTGAAGCGGCTAAGGCGGCCGACATTATCATGATGCTCGTTCCCGACGAACTGTGCGCGGATATCTACGACGCGGAAGTCGCTCCTTATATGACCGAAGGCAAGGCGCTTGCTTTTGCTCACGGCTTGAACATTCACTTCAACCTCATCAAGCCCGCCAAGAACATCGACATCATCATGATCGCGCCCAAGGGTCCCGGTCATACCGTTCGTTCCCAGTACCTCGAAGGCAAGGGCGTTCCTTCCCTTATCGCCATTCAGCAGGACTACACCGGCAAGGCTAAGGAGGTCGCTTTGGCTTATGCTAGCGGCATCGGCGCAGGCAGGGCAGGCATCCTTGAAACTTCCTTCCGTGAAGAGACTGAAACCGACCTCTTCGGCGAGCAGGCAGTGCTCTGCGGCGGCGTGACCGAGCTCATGAAGGCAGGCTTCGAAACGCTGGTTGAAGCAGGTTATCAGCCCGAAATGGCTTACTTTGAGTGCATTCACGAGATGAAACTCATCGTCGACCTTATCAATACCGGCGGTTTTGCCGCTATGAGGTATTCTATCTCCAACACCGCCGAATACGGCGACTACCGCACGGGCAAGAGGCTCATCACCGACGAAACCCGCAAGGAGATGAAGAAAGTTTTGCGTGAAATCCAGGACGGTACCTTTGTTTCCGAATGGATGACGGAGAACAAGGCAGGCAAGTGCGCTAAGTTCCTCGCAACCCGCCGCATCGAGAGCGAACATCAGCTTGAGAAAGTGGGCGCTGAGCTGAGGAAGATGATGAGCTGGCTGAAACAAGACTTAGTTTAAGCGGAAAATAAAAGGGATGAAGGGTAGCGCGGTTTACAACCGCCGTTACCCTTTCATTTTCCACCCTTTCCGTGCTCCGCACGGCTCCGCGAGAGGCAGTCGCCTCTCTCAAGGTGCGCTCGTCCAAAAGTGCGATTTTGGACGGCGGGAGACGATGCAATGTATAACTTTTTTTATAGAGCGATACATTACTTTCGTGAAACTTTTGTAATAAAATATTATTACCTTATTTAATCTTCTTGTGCAAAGCCGTGCAAGGAGCAGCGCCTTGAAACAACTAACGTCCTTTCAAGGCGGATAAGGGGTGGAGCGCCCGGCGCTCCCGGCGGGAGACGAAGTAATGCGCAACGAAGCGTTTTACAAGCGCGGCATTACTTTCGTGAGAGTTATTTTATAAAATATTATTACCTTATTATCTCTTTGCTCAAAGCCGTGCAAGGAGCAGCGCCTTGAAACAACTAACGTCCTTTCAAGGCGGTTAATGGATACAACGCCACGCGTTGTGGAGGGAATATGGAACTTAGAAGTGATTATTTTGTCGGTAGGGCAGAAACGGCGCCTCAGCGTTCATTGTTGAAGGCGTGCGGTTTTTCGGACGAAGAGCTCAAAAAGCCGCTGATAGCGGTGGTATCGGCGCACAGTGAAATCGTGCCCGGTCACATCAACTTGGATAAGATAGCGGACGCGGTCAAGGCGGGCGTATACGCCGCCGGCGGCACTCCCGTGCTTATCCCCGCGATAGGCGTATGCGACGGCATTGCGATGGGTCACATCGGAATGAAGTTTTCCTTGCCTTCGCGCGAGCTGATTGCGGACAGCGTAGAGACCATGGTCACCGCGCACTTATTCGACGGCATGGTGCTCGTCCCCAACTGCGATAAAATAGTCCCCGGCATGGTAATGGCGGCGTGCCGCCTCAATCTGCCTGCCGTGGTGGTGAGCGGCGGACCTATGCTTGCGGGCAACGTCTGCGGCGAGGAAGTTTCCCTCTCTAAGATGTTCGAATCGGTGGGCGCGAGGAAGGCGGGGCTTATCGACGATAAACAACTGGACGACATCACCGCGCGTTGCTGCCCCGGCTGCGGCTCGTGCGCGGGCATGTATACCGCCAACTCCATGAACTGCCTGTGCGAAGCGATAGGCATCGGTCTCCCCGGCAACGGCAGTATTCCCGCCGTGTTCAGTGAAAGGACCATCTTGGCAAAGCATGCGGGCATGGCAATTGTGGACATGGTGAAGAAGAACATCACCGCGCGCGACATCATCAACGAAAAATCCATACGCAACGCCGTGGCGTGCGATATGGCGCTCGGCTGTTCTTCCAACTCCGTGCTGCACTTGCTGGCGATCGCGCACGAAGCGGGCGTGGAGCTTGACTTGAACATATTCAACGAAGTGAGCGAAAAAACTCCCAACCTGTGCCACCTGGCTCCGGCGGGACCCACTCATATGCAAGATCTTTACTATGCCGGCGGCGTGCAGGCGGTGCTTTCCGAACTGCTGCGCGGCGGCATGATAGACGGAGATTGCATGACCGTCACGGGCAAAACGGTCAAGGAGAACTTGAAGGGCGTGACCCTTTCCAAATCGCAAAACGCCATTCGTCCGCTGGAAAATCCTTATACCAAAACGGGCGGACTTGCCATACTCTTCGGCAACATCGCCAAGAACGGCTGCGTGGTCAAGCGCAGTGCGGTGGCTCCCGAAATGCTCGTTCACGAGGGCAAGGCGCGCGTATTCAACGGTGAAGAAGAAGCCATCGCCGCCATATACGCCGGCAAGATAAATCACGGCGACGTGGTGGTCATCAAGTACGAAGGACCCAAGGGCGGCCCCGGCATGAGGGAGATGCTCAATCCCACTTCCGCCTTGGCGGGCATGGGCTTGGATAAATCCGTCGCACTCATCACAGACGGCAGATTCTCCGGCGCAAGCAGGGGTGCGAGCATAGGTCACGTTTCGCCCGAAGCCGCCGCCGGCGGCGAGTTCGCACTCATCGAAGAAGGCGACATAATACAGATAGATATACCCGCGTACAAGGTGCATTTGCAAGTTTCCGACGAGGAGTTGGCAAAGCGCAAGGCGGCATGGAAGTGCCCGCCCAAGGAGATCCCCGGCAAGTGGCTCAAACGCTATGCCGCAATGGTATCCAGCGCGGATAAAGGAGCAATACTTTCATGAAAAAACAAGACGAATTGACGCTCGACAAGGTATATCATGCGGCGTTTGTGCTGAAAGACGTCATCCGCAAGACGGACATCATCCCCGCCACCCGCCTGAGCGATACCTGCAAGGTGTATCTTAAAACGGAATGTCTGCAAGTGACGGGCTCGTTTAAGGTGAGGGGCGCTTATTACAAGATCTCCCAACTTTCCGAGGAGGAGAAAAAGCGCGGCGTTATCGCCTGTTCCGCGGGCAACCACGCTCAGGGCGTGGCGCTTGCCGCAACCAGGAGCGGCGTAAAATCGCTCATCTGCCTGCCGGACGGCGCGCCCATCTCTAAGGTTGAGGCGACAAAGGCGCTCGGCGCGGAAGTGTGCTTGGTAAAGGGCGTTTACGACGACGCTTACGCCAAGTCGGTGGAGTTAAAGGATAAGTACGGTTACACATTCATCCACCCCTTCGACGACGTGGACGTTATCGCGGGGCAGGGCACGATAGGTTTAGAGATCCTCGACCAACTCTCCGACGTGGACGCCATCGTGGTGCCCGTGGGCGGCGGCGGACTTATCTCCGGCGTGGCGTTCGCTGTCAAATCTCTCCGCCCTGACGTGAAGGTTTACGGCGTGCAGGCGGCGGGCGCACCCAGCATGTACAACGCCATCCGCGACCATAAGATAGAAACGCTGGAAAACGTGTCCACCATAGCCGACGGCATAGCGGTCAAAACTCCCGGCGAGCATACCTTTGAGTACGTATCCAAGTACGTGGACGGCATAGTCACGGTTACGGAAGATGAAATTTGCTCGGCTATCCTCGCGCTCATCGAAAAGCAGAAGATGATAGCGGAGGGCGCGGGCGCCGTATCCGTAGCCGCCGTAATGTTCGACAAAGTGCCCGTCAAGGGCAAAAAAGTGTGCTGCCTCGTCTCCGGCGGCAACATAGACGTCACCATCTTGTCCCGCGTTATCAAGCGCGGCTTGCTCAAATCGGGCAGGACTTATTCCGTATGCATCGAGCTTATGGACAAGCCCGGTCAGCTCAAGGAAGTTTCCCGCATCATCGCCGATTTGGGCGGCAACGTCATCGCCGTTCACCACGAGAGGGGCAACGAAAGCAGCGACATAAACGGCTGCTTCCTGCGCATACTCATGGAAACGCGCAATTTCGATCACATCGAGGCGATCAAAAAAGCCCTGCTAGGCGCAGGCTTCAAATTGACCTGAGGAGGAAATATGAAAGCAGTAAGCACAACAAAAGCACCCGGCGCAATCGGACCTTATTCGCAGGCTATAATAGCGGGCGGCATGGTCTACACTTCCGGTCAAATAGCCATCGACCCCGCCACCGGCAGCATGGTGGAAGGCGGCGTGGCGGAGCAGACGGAGCAGGTTTGCAAGAACGTAAAGGCGCTTTTGGAAGCCGCCGGCACGAGCATAGACAAAGTCGTAAAGACCACCTGCTTTTTGGCGGATATGGCGGACTTTGCCGTATTTAACGAGATCTACGCAAAGTACTTCACCTCCAAGCCCGCGCGCAGCTGCGTGGCTGTGAAGACCCTCCCCAAGGGCGCACTTGCGGAAGTGGACACGATTTGCCTGCTTTGATCTTACTCATCGACGCGGACGACACTTTGCTCGACTTTAAAAAAGCCGAGTATACGTCGATTACCGCCGCCGTGAAGAAATTCGGCGCAGCCGACCCGGATGGGGCGGCGCGCCTTTTTTCCGCCATAAACAAGGCTTGCTGGCAGGACGTGGAGAAGGGCGTGCGCACCCGCGAGCAGATAGCCGTGGAGCGCTTTTACGAACTCAAAGAAAAGCTCTCCCTCAATGCGAGCGCGGAAGTCATCAACGAAGATTACAAGGAGAATATGCGCCATGCCTACTTCCTCCTCCCCGGCGCGCGTGACTTTTTGCAAGCGTTAAAGGCGCGCGGACATCGCCTTTTCATGATAACCAACGGGCTGGAAACCACCCAAACCCTCCGCCTTAAAGGCAGTGGGATTTACGACTTCTTCGAGCGCATTTTCATCTCCGAGGCGATGGGGCTTAGGAAGCCCGAGCGCGAATTTTTCGACCGCGCTTGCTCGCTAATTCCCGCCTTCGAAAAGTCCAAATGCCTCGTCATCGGGGACTCCCTCTCCGCCGACATCAAGGGCGCAAACAACGCCGGCATCCCCTCCATCTGGTTCAACGCGGAGAATAAACCTCTTAAAGACGGCGTCTTCCCCACCTATACCGCCCATTCTTACTCGCAAATTCTAGCCTTTTTAGATAGGTATAATGTAAAATAATCAACTTTGCGCAACTTTGAAAACTCATAATATTAATTTTGCTTAATAGAGGTATTGACAAGCGTAAATAATTTAACTATACTGTAAATGAAAAAACAATTATTAAAAGTTTATTTGGCGGTTTTCACCTATAGTATAAAGCAAAAATCTATGTATGGAGGTGGAAAAATGAACACTACAAAAAAAATGGCATTATCATTGGTATCAGTACTTGGGGATATTTCATTATAGTTTGGAATAGGAGTAATTGGCGTAAATGGAAGCATGTTCGCCAGTTATACTGCCTATCAAACCGTCCGTGGTTATATTACAGTAATAAAAGATCCCGCACTTGAAGCCGTCAAGAAAGAGTTCGGAGGAGCATAGAGTATGAGTCAAACAGTTAGAATAGTCCTCGTTGTCGCCATAATAGTGCTATTGCTGGCTGCGGTGGTTCTAGGTATAGTGTTCGGTGTTATTTATGGTATTGGCAATGAAATTTACATTCCGCAACCGGCATTTTATTCGGTAATTTACCAAAGCGGCGATACCTCATCGCGCAAAGATGTATCTCGCAAAGGCGAGTATTTGATACCCGCCGCGCAAAACGAGGTGCAATACATGGCGATAAGCGAACGAGTTATATGGATATCCGACGTCCCTTTGCCCGAATACGAAAACTCTGAAGATAGTATGTACTACGAGGATCAGAGAGTTAGAAAAATAGACTTGAGGGGCTATCATGTAGACTACGATGAGCAGGGCGGAAAAATAAGGGATTATCCCTTTGATGATATTAACGCATCACAATTCACCGTGATCAACAATAATTTTCAAGATTATGTGGAAGTATGGAATCTGGAAAAACCCGGCTACACCTTCACCGGCTGGACGATGACATTCCCCGAGGAAGAAGATTACACTATATTGCTTACCGCAAATTTTGTCAAACAATAAAGACAATAGTTGCGGCAACTATAGTAGCCAATTAAAAAAACACTTGATACCCGCACCCAACCCCAGTAGAACACATTTTGCATATATAATCGATTTTCTCGAATATGTGTTAATTTATGTGTGCTATTACGCCACCGCAAAATGCTCGCTTTTAGCGAGGTGAATTTCGTTCAGTTTTGTGCGAGATGGCGCGCAGTTGTAGTCCCTCCTACAACAAACGACATATCGCGCAAAAATGAGCGGAAGGCACCCGCTTAAAGTGTTCTACTGGGGTTGGGTGCGGGTACCATCAAGTATGCGCGTGGCAAAGTAGGGGCGGCAACTATAGTTGCCGCCTAAAAACCGCTTCACCGCATACAGGTACCAGTATTGATAAAACAGCGGGTGGCAACTATAGTTGCCACTTGGGAAACGCTCGACATCATATGTAAGTACGCGCATTGGCAAAGCAGGGGTGGCAACTGCAGTTGCCATTATTCATATAAT
>CALWKO010000043.1 GCA_944381275.1 uncultured Clostridia bacterium
TGCTCGCAATGCCACAAATACTTTGCCGACGAAGGGGCAAGCGAAGAACTCACCCTGGCAGAGGTGGCCATCCCCGCCACGGGCCACTCCTACGGCGCGTGGGAGCAGACTTTGGCGCCCTCGTGTACGGCGGAGGGCAGCGAAAAGCGCGTATGCTCCGTATGCGGAGATGAGGAAACGCGATCGGTTGAGGCTTTGGGGCACGATATGCAATTTACGGCGGAAAATGCCGCCACCTGCGAGGCGGCTGGCAACGTTGCCTACTATCATTGCAACAGGTGCAATTTAAACTTTACCGATGAGAAAGGCTCGACCGCGATAGATAACGTGACTATAGCCAAGCCGGATCATAACATGACCCATCATGCCGCCGTTCCCGTCACCTGCACCGAGGGCGGAAATATCGAATATTGGAGCTGCTCCATATGCAATAAAAACTATTTGGACGAAAAAGGCGCCGCCGAGGCGGGAGAAGTGGTCCTTGCCGCCATAAATCACAAAAACATGCAGCATTTCGAGGCTGTGGGGAAGAGCTGCACATCCGACGGCAACATAGAATATTACTACTGCCCCGACTGCGAGAAATACTTCGGCGCGGATATGAATGAAATTGGGCAGAGCGATACCGTCATCCCCGGCGGACATGAACTCAGCTATGTGGGGAGAGAGGAAGCCACTTGCGGCGATGAGGGCACGGAAGAGCATTGGGAATGCTCCGTTTGCGGCCTGCTGTTTACCGACGCGGCGGGCGGCATAGAGGTATCCGCCGAGGATTTGGTCATCCCCGTGAATGCGGACGGGCACGTATATTCCAACCACAAGTGCACAATATGCGGACATATTCAGCCGCCCGAAGAGTACGGCGCCACCACCACGCTTAATTACAGTTCCAACGAATTGGGCAGGGTGCTGAATATGGGCGGCGCGGCAGGCGAAAGTCAAATAGTCATCCCCGCTTATCGCCTTACGGACAGCGGCGACTATGTGAAAGTAACGTCGATAGGAAACAATGCCTTTGAAAATTATACCGGGGACGTCATCGTCATTCCGGGCACGGTAACGGAAATAATGCCCAACGCGTTTACCGGCTGCACGGCGGCAATCATCTTCGAGGGAACGACCGAAATGAAGACCCTGGCAAACAATGCGTTTGCCGGCTATGCGGGGGAAATGATAATCCTGCCCGACGGTTTGCAGAGCATAGGCGATAGCTTGGGCTATGCCGACAATGCGGTGTTCAAGGACTGCGTAAATCTCAATTACCTCTATGTGCCCAAGAGCGTTACGTTTATGGCGGCGGGATGTTTTGACGGCTGCCAAGTTTTGGGGATATATTACGAGGGCACGCAGGAAGAGTACAAGGCCATGAGCAAGGAAGGCTATTGGCAGGGCGCGGGAACTTATACGGAGGAAATGAATGTGCCCCGCCCGCAGATGCTGTGATAAGATGAATACACCTTTCTTGGGGAGAGGTGAATGTGGGAGTAAAAAGGAAGAAAGCGGAGTTTTCCGCTTTCTTCCTTATTTTGCCGTTTGTATGTAATTACTTTCTCACTCCGCGCTTTAAGGCGGCGATGCCCGTGCGGCAGACTTGCTTTATGTCGTAGTGCACGCGGTCCTTGTTTACGGCCTGCAAAAATTCGTCTATCTTGTCACTCGTGCCGCACAGCTCCAATATCACGGAATTTTCCGAGATGTCCAGGATCTGCGCGCCGAATTTGTCGCATATGTTGACCAAGGTGTTGTCGAAGGAAGAATCGGTGACCACCTTTACCAGCAGCAGTTCGCGGCATACGCTCTCTTCTTCCACAATGGGGTAGCACTCGATGGTCTCCTGCAATTTTTTCGTCTGCTTTACTATCTGCTCCAAGGAGTAGTCGTCGCCGTGGGTCACGATGGTTATGCGCGAGATGTCCGGGTCGTCGGTGGCCGCCACGGAGAGGGAGTCGATGTTGAATCCGCGCCTGCCGTAAAGGGAAGATATGCGCGCCAGCACGCTGGAATTGTTCTTTACAACTATGGAAATGATCTGTTTCATGTTCCGCCTCTCAAAACGTATTTTATATATTGTATCACACACGCGCGCCTTAGTCAAGGCTTATTTTTCGTCCGCAAACTGCGAATTGTAAAGCTCGCTGTAAAAGCCGTTTTGCGCGAGCAGGGAAGAGTGCGTGCCCTGTTCTATTATGTTGCCGTCCTTCATCACGAGTATCAAATCGGCGTTCCTTATGGTGGAAAGCCTGTGCGCCACGATGAAGGAGGTCCTGCCCTGCATCATGTAGGCAAACGCCTTTTGAATCTTCATCTCCGTGCGCGTATCTATGCTGGAAGTGGCCTCGTCCAATATCAGCATGGGCGGGCGGGTGAGCATAACGCGCGCTATGCACAGCAGCTGCCGCTGACCCTGGGAGAGGGAATCTTCGTCCACAAGGGTGTTATATCCGTCCTTGAACTGCCTTATAAAGGTGTCGCAGCTGGCGAGCTTTGCGGCGTTTTCTATCTCCTCATCCGTAGCTCCCGGCTTGCCGTAGGCGATGTTTTCGCGTATCGTGCCGCGGAAGAGCCAGGAATCTTGCAATATCATTCCGTAGTTTGCGCGCAGGGAATGGCGGGTGACTTCGCGTATGTCGTGCCCGTCCACCTTTATGCTGCCGCCGTTCACGTCGTAAAAGCGCATGAGCAGGTTGATAAAGGTGGTCTTGCCGCAGCCGGTGGGGCCCACTATCGCAATGCGCTTGCCGCTCTCCACATGCAGGTTGAAGCAGGTGATGAGGGGGCGGGAAGGGGTGTAGGAGAAGGAAACGTCGTCTATATCGATGTTCCCCTCCGCGGCGGGGAGCACGGGCAGGGCGGAATCGTCGCTCTCTATCGGCTCATCCGCCATGGCAAAAACGCGCCTTGCCGCAGCCATGGCGTTCTGCATCTCGCTCAGCACGCCGGTTATCTCGTTGAAAGGCTTGGTGTATTGGTTGGAGTACATCAGAAAGGTGGAGAGTTTGCCCGCCGTCATCGCCGCTCCGCCCACCGCGCCCAAAGTGGGCATGAGCACGGCGATAAGTCCGCCGGAAAGTCCCACCGCCGCATATACCAAATAGTTGAGGAAGCGGGTCACGGGGTTGACGAGCGCGGAGTATATCTGCGCCTTCAAGCCGCAGGTGTACAGGCGGGAGTTGATCTCCTCAAAGTTCTCCTGCGCGCGCTGTTCGTGGGAGAAGGCGCGCACCACGTTCATGCCGCCCAGCGATTCTTCGCAATAGCCGGAAAGTTCGCCGCGCCTTGCCGCCTGAGCTGTGAAGTACTTGTGCGAACCGCGCGCGATAAACGCCGCCACAAAGAGGGAAAGCGGGGTGAGCAACACCACCACGAGCGCCACCACCCAATTGAGCATGAACATGAAAATTATAGTGGTGAGCACCGTAACTATTCCCGAAAACAGCTGAGTCATGCCCTGCAGCATGCCGTCCGCTATCACCTCTATGTCCGAAGCCACGCGGGAGATGAGGTCGCCGTGCGGGTGGGAATCGATATAGGATAGGGGCATGCGTGAGAGCCTGTCAAAGGCGTGCTCGCGCAGCGAACGCACCGTGTTATAAGTCAAGGAGTTGGCGCACAGGCTCATCAGGTATTGGAAGAAGGCGCCGCCCGCCACCACGGGAATGAGCCATATCACGTATTGCAATACCTTTTGCAAGTCCACTTCCCCGGGGCCTATCATGCAGTCTATCGCGTCGCCCACGAGTATGGGGACGGCGAGCTGGAGCACCACCGCTAGCACCGCGAACACGAAGGTCATCACAAATCTGCCCCTGCACCCCTTGGTGAAGGAGAGCAGACGGGCGAGCGTTTTTATCGAGCTTGTCTTATTATTTTTCGTCATGCTGCCCCTCCTTGTCCTCCTGCGAGTGGACTATTTCGCGGTAAACGTCGCACGTGCGCATGAGTTCGCCGTGCCTGCCCATGCCCACGGGCACGCCGGCGTCGAGCACTATTATAAGGTCGGCGTGGCGCACGGACGTGGCGCGCTGTGACACTATAAAGGTGGTGGTATCCGTCAAGTCGTGGCGGATAGCCGTCCTCAGTTTCAAGTCGGTGGCAAAGTCGAGCGCGCTGGCGGAATCGTCCATTATCACTATCTCCGGGCGGCGCACAAGCGCGCGGGCGATGGTCAGCCTCTGCCGCTGACCGCCGGAGAAGTTCTTGCCGCCCTGGTTGACGGGGGTGTCCAGCCCCTGAGGGAGCTTGGATACGAACTCCTCCGCCTGCGCCGTTTTAAGCGCCTGCCAAATGTCCTCGTCCGTGGCGCCCGGGTTGCCCCACAGCATATTTTCGCGTATCGTGCCGGAAAATAGCACCGTGCGCTGGGGGACGTAACCTATCCTGTCGCGCAGTTGTTTTAATTTGAAATCGCGCACGTCGCGCCCGTCGATGAGCACGCTGCCTTCACGCGCGTCGTAAAAGCGGGGCAGGAGATTGACAAGGGTGGATTTACCGCTGCCCGTGCCGCCTATCACGCCCACCACCTTAGAAGGGTATACCTTGAAGGAGATGTGCCGGAGCACGTCGTTTCCGCCGTAGCCGAAGGACACGTCCTTGAACTCCACGCGCGGCGCGCCCTCTTCGCCCCATTCCACGCCCTCGCCGTCGGTGATGGCGGGGGAGGTGTTGAGCACTTCTTTCACGCGGGCACTCGAAGCGGAAGCCTTGGTGAAGATGACCACCAAGTTCGCCGTGACTACGAGCGCGAGGGATATTTGAGTTAAATAATTTACAAATGCGGTAACTTCGCCCTGCGTCATGTCGCCTATGTTGACCATGCCGCCGCCGAAGTAGACCACCGCCGTTATAGCAAGGTTGATTATGAGCAAGGAAACGGGATTGAGCAGGGCGGACACCGCTCCCACCGTGGAAGCCGCGCGGGCGAGCTGTTTTGCCTCCTTGTTGAAGCGTTCGCGCTCTTCTTCCTCCCTGGCAAAGGCGCGCACCACGCGCACGCCGGAGAGGTTTTCACGCGTGACGGCGGAAAGGTCGTCCACCTCCCGCTGCACTTTTTTGTAACGGGGAATGGTGCTGCGCATGATGAAGAAGAGGGAGACGGCTATTATTGGCGTGGCTATTATGAACACCACCGAAAGTTTGGGGTTGAGTATGATAGCCATTATCACCGAACCTATTATTATGAAGGGGGCGCGCACCACCAGCCTTATGAGCATTGCCACCGCCACTTGAAGCTGATTTATGTCGCCGGAGAGGCGGGTGAGAAGGGAGGGGGTGCCGAAGGCGTCGAACTGCTCGGGCGAGAGGGTGTTTATGTGCTTAAAAAGCGCGTTCCTCACGTCCGTGCCGTAACCTTGCGAACAGCGGGAAGCAAAGATTTGGCACACCAGGGCAAAGCAAAGTCCCGCCGTGCAGGTGAGGACGATCAGCCCGGAATATTCCAAAACGAACTTCCAGTCGGCGAGGGCGATGCCCTTGTCGATTATTTCCGCCATGATGAGCGGAATGAGCAATTCCAGCACCGCTTCCACAAGTTTGCAGAAGGGACCCACGATAAGCTCTTTTTTGTACGGGGCGAAGAAGGATGTCATCTTTATCTCGCCCGATTTTACTCTTTCAGCCATTACCCACCGAAAAATACTTGAAATGAAAATTTACTATGTTGTATTATATAGTATATAAACGCAATTCACAAGCGTTTGCAGGTAAAAAATATTTGCGCTAAGGAGTATACGGCGTATGAAGGACGGATTTATAAAGATAGCCGCGATAACCCCGCGGGTGGAGATCGCAGACGTGGCGGCAAACGCGCGCACTATCGTCGAGAGGGCGCAGGCGGCGGAAAAAGAGGGGGCGAGGATAATAGTCTTCCCCGAACTTTCCCTGTGCGGATATACGCTCGGCGATCTTTTTTTGCAGGAAAAACTGCTCAGCGGCTGCGTTGACGCCCTCTTTTATGTGGCGGAAAACACACGAAACATCAACGCCGTAATCGCCGTGGGCGCGCCCATTGCGGTCGAGGACAAGCTGTATAATTGCGCCTTTATCATAGCGGGCGGCAGGATAATCGCGGCTTATCCCAAGACGAATATCCCCTCCTATGGGGAGTTTTACGAAACGCGCCACTTCACCCCCTTCGACGGAGTGACGAGGGAAGTGACCCTCTCCCGCGGAGGAGTGAGCATGACCTTCCCCATGGGCTATGTGGTGTGCAAGTGTCTCTCCCTGCCGTGGCTGACCCTGGCGGCGGAGATATGCGAGGATATGTGGGTGCCCGCACCCCCGTCCACCTGCTTGGCGCAGGCGGGAGCGCACGTCATCTTGAACCTTTCGGCGAGCGACGAGGTGATAGGCAAGAGCGACTACCGCCGCACCCTGGTATCTTCCCAGTCGGGCAGGTGCGAATGCGTATACGTCTACTGCGGAGCGGGCAGCGGCGAATCCACTACCGACGCCGTCTACGGCGGACATAAGCTGATCGCGGAAAGCGGAAATATCCTGGCGGAAGCAAGTCAAATGTTCGACGGCGCGGACGAAGTCATAGCGGAAGCCGACGTGCAGTCCGTGGCGGCGGAAAGGCGCAGGCGCAACACCTTTGCGGCAAAACGCGGGCAGGAGGTGTACTTCGACTTGAAGGCGGAAAAAACCCTCCTCACCCACAGGTATATCCCCGCCATGCCCTTTGTGCCGGAGGACGGCGGCGCGCGCGAGGACAGGTGCGCGCAGATCCTCACCATGCAGACGGAAGGGCTGGTCACGCGCATGAAGAAGGCGCATGTGAAAACGCTCGTGGTGGGCATCTCAGGCGGCTTAGACAGCGCCTTAGCGCTTGCCGTGGCGTGCAGCGCCGCGGACAAAGTGTGGGGGAGCAGGGAAAACGTGCTGGCGGTCACCATGCCTTGCTTTGGAACGACGAGGCGCACCAAATCGAATGCGGTAAAGCTCACCAATGCGTTGGGAGCCGCCCTAAGAGAGGTAAATATCAAAAAAGCCGTGCTCACTCACTTCGCGGACATAGGGCACAGCGAGCAGGAGCGGGACGTGACGTACGAAAATTCCCAAGCAAGGGAGCGCACTCAGGTGCTCATGGATATAGCCAACAAGACGGGCGGCTTGGTCGTGGGCACGGGCGACCTTTCCGAACTCGCCCTGGGGTGGGCGACTTATAACGGCGACCACATGTCTATGTACGGGGTGAATGCGGGCGTGCCCAAAACGCTGGTAAAGCACTTGGTGCACTACTATGCGCTCACCTGCGGCAACAAGGCGGTGAAGGACGCGCTCATCTCCATATGCGAAACGCCCATCTCGCCCGAACTCCTCCCGCCCAAGGACGGGGAGATCGCCCAGCGCACGGAGGACATAGTGGGCCCTTACGAGCTGCACGACTTCATATTGTATAACGTGGTGCGCAGGGGCTTTGCTCCCGCCAAGGTGTTCCGCCTTGCCATGCACGCCTTTGTGAAGGGAGAGGGCGGAGAAGACAGGAACAAGGGCTTCACAAAAGAGGATATCTATAAGTGGACGGACAACTTCTACCGCCGCTTCTTCGCCCAGCAGTTCAAGCGCTCCTGCCTGCCGGACGGGCCAAAGGTGGGCAGCGTGACCTTGTCCCCCCGCGCCGATTGGAGGATGCCCAGCGACGCGACCTCTTCCATGTGGAGGCAGGAACTCAGGGCGGCTTACGAGGAGTGGAGCGATTAGTTTGACGGCAAAAAGCCGATAATTTCACGCCGCGCCGCCGCTTGGGGCGCGGCTTTTGCGTGCGCGGAAAAAAGTATATAGAAATTTGCGTTATTTTATGGACGATTTGGGTGTGAAAAATATGGATAAAAATGGTATCTTTATTTCGCCTTAACGGTAAGTTTTCGGTAAGTTTTATGCAAAATAGCACGTATATGCCGATTATTATTTTTATTTTTCTCAACAGATATGGATATTTCTGCAAAATTAAGTCTTATTAACTGCGCAAAAAACACTATTTTACACGATATTGACATCTTTATGCGCGTATTTTATAATAAAACTACCTACTTAGGAGGCAGAGGGAAAATATGACAAAACAGGTTTCTCGCAAATTTTCAAGTAAAAAAGCGGCGATAGCGGCGATCGCGGCAGTTGCGGCGGTCGTGCTTGCTGCCACCCTTCTTCTTTCCGCCTGCGCGGCGGTGGAAGCGGATCCGCCCACGGTGGACGAAACCTACTTCGGCGGTTACAGCACCAAGCCCGCGTTCGACGGCTACTACTCCGCCCAAGTGGACGAGGTTTTGAACTCCACCGCTTTGAATGACGCCACCAAGGCGGCTTACCTGTGGGCGCTCGCCAGCTACAACTGGGGGCAAACCTCGCAGTACGCCATGTTCCAAAACAAGGTGGGCGATACCGTGCTCGACGGCAACGAGGGCACCATGGCTTATCAGCAATACCACAAGGAAAAGAGGGCGGACGGCGATTACAAGGGTGAAAAATATCACTATACAATCAAGCATATCTACGATTCCAACTTCTCTTCCACGGTCGCGGGACTTTTGGAAGACGCCAGGGTGCGCCTTGTGGTGAACAGTAACGGGTATAGCGGCGATACCGCCGGTCTTTACCGCTTTGAAGTGAACGGCGACGGCGCGGAAGTGACCGCATTCACCGGTCAAAAGCTGCTCGGTGAAGACATCCTCGCCACCAAGTGGAGGAAAGGCGACGACTTCGGCGGCAACGGCGAGGAGATCCACAAGACGGGCATCGTTGCGGAAAACACCAAATCCTTAGACGAAGTTATCGCCGCAATCAAGAGCGACATTCAAACTTGCAACGTGGACGACAGGCTCATCCAGGGCAACATCAACACCTTGGCGGACGGCGTCGTGACGGGCGCGACGATAGAAAAGGCGACGGACGGCGACTATTACAATGTGACCATGACCTTCGACCTTGCCAAGCTGAATGCGGACGCGCGCAGCATAGAGTTCTTGAACAGCGACAACTCCGCCAAGAACATGCAGTGGGACAGCCTTGAAGTATCCTTCGAGATGTGGTCGTGCGGCTTATTTAAGAGCTATTCGATAGAAGAAAGGTGGACGGGCGAAGTGGGCGCCGTCATCATCTGGTACGAAGGTTCCGCTTCCGCGGTCAACCACGTCTACTTCTCCTATACCGACGAGGACTGCTCCATGGAGAAGGAGATCGCTTATCTCACCGAATTCATCGAAAGCGGCGGAGCGGAAGAATGACGATCGGGGGCGGCGCTGCCGCCCTCTATATAATTAGAGTGGATAAAATATTATATCGTAATTAGCAGATAAAATATATATCGTAAAGCTGCCGAGGGGGAACAGCGGGAGCATATTGAATGAAGAGAGAAGAAATTTTAACGCAAATCAAGGCAGGCGGCGTTGTTGCCGTGATCAGGGGCGCAAGCTATGAAGAAGGCGTGCGCTCGTCCCGCGCATGCATTGAAGGAGGCGTGCGCGTGATAGAAGTCACCTACACTATGCCCGGCGCAAGCGAGGTCATCTCCGCACTCGTCAAGGAGTACGGCGGCAAGGTGATCGTGGGCGCAGGTACCGTGCTCGATCCGGAAACGGCTAGGGCGGCGATGCTCGCGGGGGCGCAGTTTATAGTCGCGCCTTCCCTCAACTTGGAAACCATCAAACTTTGCAATCGCTATTGCGTGCCCTGCGTGCCCGGTATAGGCACGGCTACGGAGCTGCAGCAGGCGCTGGAAGCGGGCGCGGGATTGGTAAAGCTCTTCCCGGGCGACGTATATAAGCCCTCCGGATTGAAGGCGCTCAAGGGTCCTTTCCCCCAAGCGGACATCATGCCCACGGGCGGCGTGAGCGCGGACAACGTGCAGGATTGGTTTAAGGCGGGAGCGGCAGCCGTGGGCGCCGGGTCCTTCCTCACCGCGGGGGCAAAGAAGGGCGACTACGAGGAAGTCACCCGCACCGCGCGCGCCTTCGTGCAGAAGGTGAGCGAGATCAAGGGGGGCGTAAGATGAAGATTTTGACCTTCGGCGAGATAATGCTGCGCCTTCAGCCCTTCGGCTATAAGCGCATAATGCAGGCGGAAGCTTACGAGGCGGTGTACGGCGGCGGCGAAGCCAACGTATCCGTATCCCTCGCTCAGCTGGGCGCGGACACGGCGTTCTTCACCCGCCTTCCTCAAAACCTCATCGCGGATAAGTGCATCAAGGAACTGCGCGGCTGGGGCGTGGATACCTCGCGTATACTGCGCGGCGGCGGCAGGATGGGCATCTACTTTTGCGAGAAGGGCGCGGGCGTGCGCGCAAGCAACGTCATCTACGACAGGGCGCATTCCGCAATAAGCGAAATAACGCCCGACATGATAGATACCGATAAAGTGCTTGACGGCGCAGGCTGGCTGCACTTTACGGGCATAACTCCCGCCCTGGGCGAAAACGCGGCGGACGCAACCCTCAAATTGGTGAAGGCCGCCAAGGAGAAGGGCTTAACCGTGTCCTGCGACCTCAACTACCGCGCCAAGCTGTGGAGCAGGGAGCAGGCGGGCAGGGTGATGCGCGAACTGTTGAAATACGTGGACGTGCTCATCTCGAACGAAGAAGACTGCAAGGATGTGCTCGGGCTCTCCGCCGAGGGGAGCGACATCACGGGCGGCAAGCTGAACGCGGCGGCTTACGGCGATTTGGGCGGCAAGGTTATGGGGCTCTTCCCCAATATCAAGTACGTCGCCTTCACCCTGCGCGAGAGCATCTCCGCAAGCGAGAACAACTGGTCGGCGGTGCTCGTGGACAAAGAGGGCGTTTATCAATCGAAAAAATACCACTTGACGATAGTGGACAGGGTCGGCGGCGGAGACAGCTTCGGCGCGGGACTCATATTTGCGCTCTCCTCCGGCAGGGGCGCGCAGGAGGCGGTGGAGCTCGCGGTGGCGGCTTCCGCAATCAAACACACCGTCGAGGGCGACTTCAACGTGCTCTCGCTCAAAGAAGTTGAAAAACTCATGGGAGGCGACGCAAGTGGCAGAGTGCAACGGTAACATCACGGACGTGCTCACGTCCGATTTTGCGCGGGAGATATATGCGCAGGTGAAGGATCTGCCCATAATCGACTATCATTGTCACCTCTCCCCCAAGGAGATATACGAGGACAAACCCTTTGAAAACATAGGGCAGATGTGGCTTGCCGGCGACCACTACAAGTGGAGGCTCATGCGCGCCGTGGGCATAGACGAAGAGTACATCACCGGCGGCAAGAGCTGGAAGGAGAAGTTTGACGCCTTCTGTGATGCGGTGTCCCTCTCCCCGGGCAATCCCATATGGGACTGGACGGCTATGGAGCTGGAAAAGTTCTTCGGCGTGACCAAGCCCTTTTTGCCGGAAAACGCGGACGAGATTTGGAACGAGTGCAACGCGGTGATAGCGCGTGAAAAACTCTCCCCCCGCAAAGCAATTGCCATGAACAACGTGGAGTACATCGCCACTACGGACGACCCCTGCGACGATTTGAAGTATCACAAATTGCTGCGTGAAGAGGGGTATGACGTGAAGGTGGTCCCCTCCTTCCGCACGGATAACCTGGTCAATTTCGCCGCTCCCGGCTTTAAGGAGTATGTGAAAAAGCTGGGCGCCGCCGCGGGAATGGATATACGCAATTTCAGCGACTATAAGCATGCCATATGCAAGCGCCTTGACTACTTCTGCTCGCTGGGGTGCAAGTTCAGCGACGTGGGCGTGGAGGGCTTCCCCAAGGCATTCGCGGGCGGCGCCGACAACACGGCGGTGAACGATGAATTCGCAGCGTTTTTGAAGAGCGGTGAATATACGGGAGAGCTCGAAGGCCTGATAGGGAACCTATATGTATTCCTGGCGCGCGAATACGCAAAGCGCGGCATGGTGATGCAGCTGCACCTGTGCGTGACTCGCAACTCCAACGATGAGATGCTGAAAAAGTGCGGGCGTGACAGCGGTTTTGACTGCGTGGGCGAGAACGTCTCTATCCCCGCGCTCCGCCGTATGCTCAATATGGCGCAGGCGGAAGGCGGCTTGCCCAAGACGATAATATATTCGCTCAATCCCACCCTGTATTACGAGCTCATCACGCTGTGCGGAGCCTTCCGCGGCGTGGTTCCCGGCATAAGCTGGTGGTTCAACGACCACAAGAGGGGGATAACGGAGCTGCTCGCCGCCGTGGCGGAGCTTTCGAGTATAGATAGTTTGGTGGGCATGCTTACGGACAGCCGCTCCTTTCTCTCCTATCCCCGTCACGACTATTTCAGGCGGATACTCTGCGAATTTCTTGCAAAGGTGACGCCCGTTTCGGCAAAATCGTGCGCGGTCAGGGTGGCAAAGGATTTGAGTTATTTCAATGCGCGCAAACTTACGGAGGAGAAAAAATGAACATGAGAATGACCTTCCGGTGGTACGGGGAAGACGACCCCGTCACGCTGGACAAGATAGAGCAGATCCCCTGCATAGACGGCATAGTATCCGCCGTCTACGACACGCCCGTGGGCAGCGTGTGGAGCGAAGAGAGCATAGGCAGGATAAAGGCGCAGGCGGCGGCGCACAACCTCAAGTTCGAGGTGGTGGAGAGCGTGCCCGTGCACGAGGATATCAAGCTGGGCGCCAAGGGCGCGGACAAGCTCATCGACGTATACAAGGAGAACATCGTGCGCCTGGGCAAGGCGGGGGTGAAGTGCGTTTGCTATAACTTCATGCCCGTATTCGACTGGCTCAGGAGCGAGCTGAAAAAGCCGCTCGCGGACGGCTCCAACGCCCTTGCCTACGACCACAAGACGGTGCTCGGCATGAATCCGCTCACCAGCGAACTCTCCCTGCCGGGGTGGGACAGCAGTTACACCAAGCAGGGCATGAAGGATCTGCTGCACAAGTACGAGAGCGTGGATGAAGAAACGCTTTGGAAAAACCTCACCGTGTTCTTAAAGGAAGTGGTGCCCGTGGCGGAGGCGGCGGACGTCAAGCTCGCCATTCACCCGGACGACCCGCCGTGGAGCATGTTCGGCTTGCCCAGGATAGTCACCAACAAGGAAAATCTGCGCCGCCTGCTGAACATAGCGGACAGCCCCTATAACGGGCTCACCCTGTGCACGGGCAGTTTGGGCGTGAATCCCAAAAACGACGTGGCGGATATGCTCAAAACCTTTGCGGGCAGGACGCCCTTCGTGCACCTTAGGAATATCAAGATAACGGGCGAGCAGTGCTTTGAAGAGAGCGGGCACATCAGCGTAAAAGGCTCGCTGGATATGTACAAGATAGTCAAGACCCTCTACGATACCGGCTTCGACGGCTGGGTGCGCCCCGACCACGGCAGGATGATCTGGGGTGAAGAAGGCAGAGCGGGCTACGGCTTGTACGACAGGGCTCTGGGCGCCATGTACCTCTACGGTTTGGCGGAAGCCGTCTCCGGCGGATATAAGAAGTAAGAATAAAGGAGAGATATTATGGATTGGAACGGTAAAGTTGCGGTTATCACGGGCGCGGGCGGCGTGCTCTGCGGCGAGATAGCCAAGGAATATGCGGCGATGGGCGCAAAAGTCGCGCTGCTGGATATCAATCTGCCCGCGGCTCAAAAAGTTGCGGATGAGATTAAAAAGGCGGGCGGCACCGCCGTTGCCTATAAGGCGGACTGCCTCGACAAGGGCTCCTTGCAGGCGGCGCACGAGCAAGTGCTCAAGGACTTGGGCGAGTGCAATCTGCTCATCAACGGCGCGGGCGGCAACTCTCCCAAGGGCACCGCAACCAAGGATACCCACAGCGAGATGAAGGAAGGGGACATATCCTTCTTCGACTTGGAAGCTTCCGGCGTGGACTTCGTGTTCCGCCTCAACTTCCTCTCCGCTTTCCTCACCACCCAGGTGTTTGCCGGGGATATGATAGGCAAG
>CALWKO010000044.1 GCA_944381275.1 uncultured Clostridia bacterium
AAAGATTTTTGCGCTCCCTGACTTTATCGGGTATCGTTATTTTTTATAAGGAAGGCTGATTACTTGGTCGGGTATCGATACATATCTCTACGCCGCGCAAAGAAATTTGCTTATCGCACTTTATTTTAATGTCATAGTTGTCAAAAGCAAATTTCCGCGATTTTTGAGGGACGCATAAGTATGCTTATTGTTAATTGCGTCCCTCAAAAATCATATTCTAATGCGCCTGCGGCACCTTAACTTTTGGAGAGCGTTTACCGCTCGCGGTAAACAGTATCTCCAAAAATATCACGCGCCCTCTCGTCGCTTTGCGGTTTGAGGGCGCATTTCACTTTTGGCGTGTGAATAGCTTCTGCGAAGAGAAAAAGCCTTGCGCTCCCCTTGCGGTTGCTTCAAGGCTTTATTATTTCGCTAGCCAAAAATATCACTTTTTTGGGGTAGATATAGCGCG
This sequence comes from uncultured Clostridia bacterium, assembly GCA_944381275.1. Lineage (GTDB taxonomy): Bacteria > Bacillota > Clostridia > Christensenellales > UBA3700 > Alloclostridium. Next base: position 452 of record CALWKO010000044.1, read on the forward strand.
CCTTTCCTTTTTCTTTTATCCCCAAAAAAATATCACGATTTTTGAGGGTCGCTATCGCTCGTCATAAAATTATGCCGACCCTCAAAAATCATTTAAGGTGCACACGCTCACCGCGCATCCCTCCACTTCCCTCCTCTCTATCTTCACGCCCTTTATGGCGGCAAGGTCGGGGCGGGATTTTGCCAGGGAGAAGAGGTTTTCTCCGCTCGCCTTGCAATAGGCTTCCAAATCCGTCCAGTCGAAGATGGTTGCAAAGCCGCGCGGCGGAGTGCGGGTGAGGAGCTCCGCGTCCACGCCTATCCTTCCCTCTCGCGCGGCGGCGAGGAAGGTTATGCCCGCCGTGCCGGAAAGGGATATGGCGCAGCCTTCCGCTTGCGGAGCGCCGCTCGGTGTGTGAAAAAGTTCCGCGCCCAGGCAGTCCTTTACCAAGGCGCGGGAAGTGGTGTTTTTTTGATAGAAGAGCGAATAGTCCATCAGCTCCTGTTTCTGCCGTAAAGGCTGTTCACTTCGTTGAAGAAGGCGCAGTCTACGCCCACCAAGTTTTCGTAAGTGGCGCGGTACTTCCAATTGCCGTCCGCAACGCCCGGAGTATTCATGCGGCAGTCGGCGCCGAAGCCGCACATATCCTGGAAGGGGACGATGGCGAGCACGCAGCTGCTCTCCGCCAGCTTCCTGTAAAATGCCTTGGTGGATTTGCAGGAGTAGCCGCCGCTGCTCCAGCCGAAGGAATCGCAGCGGATGTAGCGCAGCACATAATCGCGCACGTTTTCCGGCAGCTGCTGAAGCCAGCCAAGGGTGGTATTGTTGTCGTGGGTGGCGGTATAGCCTATGCAGAACCTGTCGAAGTTGTGAGGCAGGTGTATGCTGTCCCCGTCCTCGAAGCCGAACTGCATGACGCGCATGCCGGGCAAGCCGCTTTCCGCCAAAAGCTCGCGCACTTCGTCGTCGATGATGCCCAGATCTTCCGCGATAAAGCGGGCGTTCGGCATGGCGGCGAAGGCTTTTTTCAAGAAGTCCATGCCCAAGCCGCGCTCCCACTTGCCCTCTTTGGCGGTTTCCGCGCCGGCGGGCACGCTCCAATATCTGCTGAAAGCGCGGAAGTGGTCTATACGCAGCACGTCATACCAATTCATGGCGCGGCAAAGCCGCTCCAGCCACCACTTGTAGCCCGTCTTTTTCAGCTTTTCCGCGTCGTAGAGGGGATTGCCCCACAGCTGACCGTCCTCACTGAAATAATCGGGCGGAACTCCCGCGACGGCGGCGGGATTGAGGTCCTTGTCCAATTGGAAGATATCCGGATGCGCCCACACGTCCGCGCTGTCGTGACTGACGTACATGGGCATGTCCCCTATCACGCTTATGCCGTGGGAAGTCAGCTGCTCCCTCACCTGCGCCCATTGGCGGTCGAACAAGAACTGCTCGAAGACGTAATAGGCGTACTCCTCGCCCGCGCGCACTTTTTCAAGAGCGGATTTTTCACGGCGCAAGTAGGGGACTTCCCACCGCCACCAGGGCAAGCCGCCCATCTCGTCTTTTATCGCCATATAGAGCGCATAATCGTCCAGCCAAGCGGCGTTTTTCTTGCGATATTCCTCTATTTCCTCTTGCTCGTATGCGCCCGATTCAAACGCCTTGCGGATGACGGCGCGCTTTGCACTCTTGCAAAAAGCGTAGTCCACGCTGTAAGGTTCGCCCGGATATTCCGCGGCATGCAAGTCGCCCTCGGAAAGCGCTCCGTCGCCGAACAATTTTTCCGGGTCGATATACAAAAAGTTGCCCGCAAAAGCGCTTGTACCCGAGTAAGGCGAATCGCCCAAGCCTATCGTGTTGAGCGGCAAAATCTGCCAATAATGAAAGCCGCCGCGCAGTAAAAAGTCGCACATCTCATCCACTTCCCTGCCGAATCCGCCTATACCGTAAGGCGAGGGCAGCGAGGACACGTTCAAAAGCACGCCTGCCGATCTTGTAAATTTTTTCATTTTCCCCTTTACGCGTCCGCAAAAAGCGCGGGCGCAAATTTGTTTTATAATATTATTCTAGCACAGCAAAAGAATTTTGACAAGACGCAATTTGCGCAAAAAAACGCCGCTCCGCAGGGGAACGGCGATTTTTGATCGTTTGCGCTTAAATAATGCCCAAAAGACCCAAGCCGATGATGTCGTTCAGGGTGAACATTTCAGAAAGCGAGCCGTCCTCGAGCTTGTATACGGTAAAGACGGTGGAAATGCCGGAGCTATGCTCCGCAAGTTCCATAGACATGGCATAGCCGGGAGCGATATACTCCGCGCCGCCGCTCAAGCCGACGGTGAGCAGATCCTCGCGGGTTGCAAGATCCATGAGGTGATTGCCCTGCATGCTCGTATACGTCATATACCTGCCGCACGAGATGGAGTCGATATCGATGAAGTTGAAATCGAGCAGCAGTTCTTTTACCTCGGCGGTGTAAACGCCCTCGCTTTCGGTGACGAGGGAGTACAGGGCGTTACTGGTGTAACAATACAAGTTGCCGTTTTCATCGTCGTCGATGAGTTCGCAGCTATCGAAGGTGGCGCCTTGCGGCAGGGATATCTCCTTGGCGGAGAGGGAGTCGAAGTAGCGGTAAGTATAGCCGCCCACGCCGTCCGACCAGCCTACCCTAAGCACGCTGCGAATGGTTTGATTATCCATATTCGACACCGTCCAAACAGTCTGCGGTTCGCCCTCGTAGCCGGCGGGGATTATCTGGGTGCCGTATATGTCGTAGGGGGCGGAGGAGGAAGCGCCGTCGCTGCCCGCGGTGGTGACGTATACCGTGTTATTCCACACATAGGTCACGCTTTCGCCCACGCCGTCCGTTGCCTTAAATTCGTGATCGCTGCCCACAAAGCGGGTGGTTCGCGTAACCGCGCCCGCCGAGTCGGCGGTTTCCACGGTGTACCCCAGCGAGGTATAGCCGTTGAGCGTTCCCACATAATCCACGTTTTGCACGTCCGCGACCACACTGCCGTCGGCAAGGGAGATTATCTGAACGCCGTCCTTATACTCCTCTTCTTCGTTCAAAGTATAGGCGAGCAGATAGTCGCGCGAGGCGGTCACATAATCGGCGGAGGTGATGAGGGCGCCGTCGCACTTGTAAATTTCATAGTCCGAACCCATGGCGGCGACAGCCACATTGCCGTTAATCTCCACGCTGTCGTAGATGGGGCGCAGACTCCAGGCGAGCTCGTTCATATCCATAATACCCATAAAGCCCGTGTATTTATCCTGCACTGCGATGTAACCTTGCGTGTAGGAAGGGTCCGTCTTGCCCGTGTAGGTAACGGAGGGGCCTTCCGCGATATTGCCCTCCTTGTCGATGAAGAAGGCGTCCATGCCGTCCTCAAAGTTGCCGTCGTATGAGGCAAGGGTGTAGTCCCCCACAAAGGGCATGATGAAGGAGAAGCTGAAGGGGATTATCTCCTCGCCCTTTTCGTTCACCGCGCCGAAGCGGCCGTTTGTATCGGTGAGTATGAGCACGCCGCCGCGGAACACTTCGTCGTCCGTATTAGAGCACGCCGCCAATACGCCGCACAGCGCCGCCACCAATACAAGAGCGGTTATCACAATAAATATTTTCTTCTTCATAACGCCTCCTCGGGGCATACGGCGGTAAAGATGAAGGGCATCAATTCGCCGCTGCCAACTTTGTAAACGCTTTCCGCATTGCCCATTTTAACCGCGTAGAAATCGCCGCCCAGCGGGCGCACGCCCGTGTAGACGATATCCACTACTGTATCGCCTGAGATATCCGTCACGCCGTATCTGCCGGAAAGATTGTTCCTTACGATCAAGTTCCACTCTTCCGTCACATAGACGACGGAGAGCTTCTTTTCTGCAAAGGCGGAGACATCCGAAACTTCCGCAAAGCCCTGCTCGTTCAATCTGAGCAGTACGTTTCGGTAGGATATGTCACCCTCGGCGGGAATTACGGCATAGCTCACCGCTATCGCGCCCTCGCCCGCAAGGGTGCAGCTGCTGAACGACACCGTTGCGCCGTCGATTTGTTCGGGGGTGTGGGTGAAGGCTCCGTATTCGGTATAGAAGGTGAACGCCCCCTCCTCCTCGGTATAGTAGCAGGAGCCGAGCAGCGGCGCATTCAAAGCGGAGATATCCTCGCCCTGCCAGAGCACGGCTTTGTCGTTGAACAGGAAGTAGCCGTCGGCTTTTTCCGCGTCGTTATACGCAACTCTTGCAAGGGTCACCCCGGGAACGGAGTCGGTCAAACTCACGTCGTATACGCCGTTTATAAAGGTGCCGTCGGGCAGGATGAAGTCCACTCTCGTGTTTCCTTCCGCGTCCGAAGAAGTTACGGCGGCGCACACGGCGGCATCCGCCGAAGGCATGGGGGTGATGTCGGTCACGCCCGCATAATTTGCAACGGTGCTCGTTTCAAGGTTATATACGCTGCACTCGCCCGGTTCGGCGTAGTTGGTCGCGCCCGCGACCGCCATGGAGCCGAATTCAAATATATACTGCGTCGAGCCCTGCACGAAGAAGCTCGCATTTTCATCGGCGGGCTGCACCGCTCCGCCCTCGACAGAGCGGTATTCCGCCACGATGCCGCCGCTCGCGTCCGTTTCTATACGCACGGCTTCCGGCTCGGGCAGGTATTCATACCTGTCGAAGATCTCGCTGCGCTCGCCCGAAGAGAGGGTGTAGATGTAATAGCCGTCCGCGCCGAGGTCGCTGACGATTGCGTCATTCCCGAAGAGAACAACGCTCCCGAAAGGTCCCGCAACTTGCTTGCCGGAAGAATCTATCACATATGAAGCGCTGCCCCTGCCCGCGGCGGCGTATTCGCCGTTGAAGGCGGTTGCGTAGTTATATTCGCAGGGGATGACTATCTCGCCGTTGCTGTCGGCATATCCCCAATAGCCGTACTCGTCCTGCACGGGGATAACGCCCGAGGCGAACACCCCCGTATTCTCCCCTTTATTGCACGCGGTGAGCACGCCCGTCAGCGCAATACAGAGCAGCAGGAGAACGGCTGCGGGTAAAAGTATCTTCTTTTTCATACGCCCTCCGTCATCACGCCGCGTCGGTTATTTGCAGATCAAAGCCGAGCACTTGGGTGCCGTCCGCCTTGTAAACGGCATAGTAGCCGCGATTGTTCATTGCCGAAACATATGCGCCGTCTTCGGTGAATGCGACATACAGCGTGCCCAGGGGCAAAGCTGCAACTTCCGCGCCATTGTTCACTATGGTGAATACGCCCGCTTTGGATGTGATATAGGCGGTTGTGCTGAACATAAATTCAAGTTTTACGCCTTCGCCCAAAGTAAGTTCCTTGCTGCTAGCGCCGTCCAGCGATGTGAACGTCTTGCCGTCCTCACTCATCACCCAAACGGTGTTATCGCCCAAGCGCACCGCGGAACCGGAAACAGTATCCGCCTGCGCGCCGAGGGTATCCACCACCCAATCGATGGTGCTGCCGTCGACGTTATTCGCAGACAAGCTAAGAATATGATCGGATTTGTAGGTAGCGCCCGTAAAAGCCTGCCTGGTGATGGAAGTGCCGTCCAGTTTTTGCAGATCCATGGTGCCGGTGGCTGTTCCTTCGGAATACTCTTCCACGAGCATGACGTTGTCGTATGCCATATATATGGGATTCTCGCCCTCAACATAGCTGTTGGCGTTGCCGGGGAGCTTTTGCACGATGTTGCCTTCGGTATCGGTATAGCTGTAACACACCACTTCGCCGCTGCCGGAGAGGTAGCTCACTTCTGCGCCTTCCTGCACCACTTTATCTGGGGCGGCGCCGGGGGTGAAGAAGTTGATCTCCGTGTCCTCTTCCGTATACTTATAGAAGACGTCCGCGTTGGAGCCGAGATATGCGTTGTATTCCACGGGGAGAATTTGGGCGCCGTCCGCGTCGAATACGCCCACGGCACTGCTCATGCCGGCATAGATATAGCCGCTTTCACCGAAGACGATGTTATCGTATGCGGGCTGCAATACCCATTCCGCGTTTTCCGCATTTATAACGCCCGTCATGCCCGTGTATTTTTCATTAACGCTTATGCGCGTTTTTTCCTTATTGCAAGATATATCCGAGGAGGCAAGCTCCATGACTTCGTTGCCGTCACTGTCGATCAGCATATGTTTGCTGCCCAGGGTAACGGCGGCATAATTGCCCGCGAATTGCGTGACTTCGTCATACTTGGCGTCTATCACCCATTCGCCGTCACTGCTTACGTAGCCCCAAAGTCCGCCGTCCTTCTGCGCCCCCAGCATGCCGGAGGAGAAGACGGAGTCCGTTTCGGTGTTGCTGCATGCCGCCAGCACGCCCACCAGCGCGGCCGCCACGCACAGCGCCAGCGCGAAAGTTATTATTATGCTCTTTCTTTTCATATCGCTTTCTCCTTATCGCTAATTTGCGTATATCTGCATATCGGCAGATCTCAAAATGACGTTGCCGTCGAAGCCGCACCATTCGTATACAGTGCCGCCGCCGGATAACCTTCTTTCACCTATAAAGCCGTCCGCCATAACGGTCACGGATGAGTAGATAAAGTCCCCTATCATGTCGCCGTTTTTGGCGCATACGCCGTATTTTCCTTCCGCGTTCATCACCGCAAAGATGCCCTCTTCCGCCGCCGTGACGTCAACTATTTCACGGGATAAGGTGAGCTGTTCGCCGGTGAGTAAATCGGTTAGGGTGTTTGTGATTTTGTTATAGAGGTAATGACTGCCCGCCGGAAAGAGGTTGCTTATTTCTTCTTCATTAGCAGTAAACGTCACCTCTCCGTTTGCATAAAAATTGTAGGCGTCCCCTTCTTTAATAAACACCGCAAAGGTATTGTTTACCACGCCGCTCTCCACAAGTTCCACCGGCTGCCTTTCACCCGTTTCCAAGTTATAAACAAAGTATTTGGCATCTCCGCTCGTGTCCTCTCTCAACACTATCCTATCGTCATCCAGCATTGCACCGGACGCGGGGAAAGTGCCATCAGGAAGTTTTGCCACCACCGTGGTCAAATCATCCTCGCAAATGACGGGATTGCCATCATCACTTGTAGCTAATCCCTTTATATACCTGCCGAAACCAATATAGCCTATCACCTCATCTTCATTATAGGAGGTATATATTTCCTTGCCGTCAGAATTCACGTAAATAAACTTATCTTCTTTCGTATCCGAAAATATAACGCTCCCGTCACTCATGTTGGCTTGGTAATTTGTTACGACGCTTCCGCTGTCATATATCGGCTGAATGAGCACCTTGCCGGAAAGATCGGCAAGCCCGTACTTTCCGTTTCTTTCAATTATATAATTGGAATAGTTCGCCGTTATGGAGTCGTATTCCACGGGGAGCACGCAGCCATCCTTGTTGTAAACGCCGTACATGCCGTCCTTGCCCACGACGACGCCCGAGGGATTTTTGGTATAACTTGTAAAGCCGCCCTCTATCACTCCGCCGTCCTCGTCTATCACCGAATAAGTGGAGCCCACGCGCACCACGGCAAAGCCGTCGCCGAAGGATGTGGCGGAGCTGTACTTGGCGGGAATTGCCACATTGCCGCTTGCGTCAAGGTAGCCGTAAAGACCGCTCTCCACGTCCCTGTAACGCACGCGACCCGATTTGACAATGTTGTTGTAATACTCGCCGTACTCGTCGTAATAGTCCTCCCACGCGGGCGCCAATAAACTCGGCGCGCAGGCGGCAAACGCCACCGCCGCCACAAGTATTAAGGCAACAAGCGCAACGGGTAAAATTATTTTACGTTTTGCCATATTCCCTCCTCGATCACGCCACTAATATTGAGCTGTAAACGCAATCCAAAACGGTGGTGCCGTCTGCGGCAAGTACGCCGTAGGCAGTGCCCATCTGCACGATGATATAGCCGCTTTCGCTTACCTCAGCGCCCGTATAGATGCATTCGGTTACGGCGGTCATATCCGTGTTAAACACGCCCACTCTGCCGTTTGCCGCTTGCAATACGAGTTTGCCGTTTTCCACGCGCACAAGGGTGTATTCGGCGGGAATCTCCGCCGTATTTTCACCTACCATGACCATGTTTTTAACTTGCGTGATCGTGCCGCCCGCTTCGGTGGTTTCTTCCGTGAGCACGTTCAGGGTGAAGCTTATCGCCCCCTCATATACGCTTATCGTGGTGGGATATACGCTCGTAGCCCCCGCGGGGATGGTGATTGCAGGCTGATACTTCACGCCGCCGGCAAATACCATGAAGGTAAGGCCGCTTTCCGCATTATAAGCGCACACATAGTAATGATCGACGCTCCAATTTATGGTATCCACGTTCTGCACGCCCGTATGCAACACTTCGCCGCCCTTGCCGTATATGGTATATCCGGTGGCGTCCGCGCCCTCGTGCGATACGGTGCTATAGGTTACGAGCATGCTGTCGTCGTGCTTTATCTGCACGCTTTCGCCGTTGGGTATTTCCAGGATGGTATCTTCCATGACCGCCCATTGCTTTGCCGAATCCGTTTCGGTCGCATTCTGCTGCAAGATAGTCCAGCCGTTTTGCGTATCAATGGTATCCCAAGTGGCGGACAGCTGCTCGCCCGTGGTCATATCTATCACGTTATAGGTGACGACGTCCGCTCCTCCTTCCTCGGCGGCAGGAGTGGTCGTTTTAGTGATGAGCCATTTGCCCTCGATTTTCTCCGCAACCACCGAATCATTGCCGTTATCGAAGTCTATCGAATCCACGACGGTATTGCCCGTAGCGGGATCGACAACAGAGAGATAGCCGGCATATTCAAAAACTATATAGCCGTTTTCCAGCACGTCTATGCCATCGTAAACGCAGTCGTATTTCATCGTCTTGTTCACGTTGTCATACAATCCGCAGTAATAGTCGCCCGAGGGCGCCTCTTCCGCCACGATCATCCACTTGCCGTCAATGCTTTCGGCTACTCCGTCATAAGGCCCCGCCAGGTGATTGCCCTCGGTATCGATGAGAAACATAGCCGAGGAGTTATACATCACCATTGCAACGCCGTTAGAAAAAGGCAAAGCATAGTAATATTGATAGTCTATCACCATATCTCCGTTACTATCTGCATACCCCCACAAGCCGTCCTCGTTCTGTACGGCGATAACGCCTTCGGAAAAGATTCCGTCCGATAACGTATCGTTACATGCCGCAAACGCGAGCACCAAGGACAGAACCAGAATAACGGAAATTCCCGCTATTATGAGCTTTTTCTTCATACACTACCTCCTTGCCGGGGTTCCCGACACTTATACATCTATATTGTAATATATCTTTAAGGCACTGTCAATACCCCGTAAAAATTTTTTTACATATGCGCGCGTAAACGGCTATTCCGTCTATAATTATACGCGCAAACGGAAAAATCCCCTCATGCCCCATTTTATTTTGTGCACAATATAAAAATTCCCTTGCGCCGCTCCTTTGCACTTGAAAAAGCACATATAATATGGTACTATATTTATAAAGAAAAGTAAGGAGAATATTATGGAAAAACAGGCAATACTTGAAAAATTGAAGGAAATTATCGCCGATATCATGAAGATAGACGTTGACGGCGTGACGGAAGAATCCCGCTTGAAAGAAGACTTGAAGGCGGATTCCCTCGACAAGATAAACATGCTCATGGCATTGGAAGAAGCCTACGACATAGAGATGGACGAAGACGAAGCGCTCGCCTTCAAAACGGTGGGCGACGTGGTAGATTATCTGAGCAAAGAGCTTTGATGGCTTAAGGAGCCATTTGTTATGATTTTTGAGGGACGCGATTAACGATAAGCATGCTTGCGCGTCCCTCAAAAATCGCGGAAATTTGCTTTTGATAACTATGATATTAAAACAAAGTGCGATAAGCAAATTTCTTTGCGCGGCGTAGAGATAAGTAACGATACCCGACCAAGCAATCAGCCTTCCTTATAAAAAATAACGATACCCGATAAAGTATGGGAGCGCAAAAATCTTTTGAGGGCTATATTCATAATCAGCACTATTCTTTCCCCGAAAAGGCGAAATCTTGCGGCGGATATGCTATTATTCTATGAACCGACTTTACTTCGCCGCAAGGCGGAAATTTGCCCGTCAAATTTCTTTGTGCGGCATCGAGCCAAGTAATGATACCCGCAACCTATCTAATATCCGCATAAAAAACTAGCGATACTCGAAAAGCCATGCAGCACAAAAAGCTGCCCTCAAACCCACCGCTACGCGGCGGACGAGAAAGCGGGCGAAATCCTCGAACATACAGCCGCGAGCGGCGCTGTTCGAGGGCGGCGGCTCCGCAAGCGGATTTACACTTAGTTGGTTGTATAGAAAAAGCTATCACTCTACCACAATAACTATTAGTTGGAGCGAAGAGATAAGGGCGGAGATTTGCCCCGCAAATCTCTTTGCGCGGCGTAGAGATATGCCAAGATACCCGACCAAGTAATCAGCCTTCCTTATAAAACAGCGATACCCGATAAAGTCAGGGAGCGCAAGTATCCTCGAACATACAGCCGCGAGCGGCGCTGTTCGAGGGCGGCGGCTCCGCAAGCGGGTTTACACTTAGTTGGTTGTATAGAAAAAGCTATCACTCTACCACAATAACTATTAGTTGGAGCGAAGAGATAAGGGCGGAGATTTGCCCCGCAAATCTCTTTGCGCGGCGACGGATAAAGCCGCGATACCCGATACGTAACTAATCTTTCCGCATATTATATGGCACACAAACAAGCATACTGCACCCGTCCGCGGGGGCGAACGCACTCCCGCAGCGCTCGCGGGAGGGTGAAAAAAGACAGCCGCTCTTTTACAAGGGCGGCTGCCTTTTTACGGGGAAATATTTCTACTTGCGGCTTAAGCCGCGCATAGAGAGAAAAGGCTTGAATTATACGGGCATGTGTCCGTTTGCTTGGTTTTCCTGCGCTCTACTCACTTCTTCTGCGGTTTCGTCTGCCGTATATTGAGCTTGAGCGTTGCCGCCCTCTTCCATCATGGCGGCGAAGGCGGCTTGTTCTGCCCTTCTTTGAGAAAGCTCGCCCAGGATGCGCTCCCTCTCCTTGCCCGTGTACTTGTTGAAAGCCATGGGGATTATGGAGATGAAGAAGAATATGGCGGGGATAAGCGTGACCATGGCGAAAAGTCCGTTAAGGGTGAACTCCGATTGAGGGAGCGGCACGCCGGAAACTTCCGGCTGCACGAAGTCGAAGACTATTATACCCACAGAGAGCATTATCGCGCCTATCGCGTTGTTGAACTTGGTTACAAAGGAGTTGAGCGAGAAGCACACGCCCTCCATCCTGTTGCCCGTCTTCCATTCCAGATAGTCCAGGCTGTCCCCCACCATGGGGTAAGGGAGCACGTTATATGCGCCCAGCGCAAGTCCGCCTATGCACATGAGCGGCAGAGCCGCGAAATAGTTGGTGTAACCCACCAAGAAGGTGGCGGTGAGGAACACTCCGCCCACCATGCCGAAGATTATCGAGGTGCGCTTGTAGCCTATCCTTTTATATATCACGGGCGTGAGCAGTATGCCCGCGAACATACCTCCGCCCACTACCACATACAGCAAAAGCAGGATGGTTTCCGAGCTCATGCCGGGGATGGAGATGACGTAGGTGGCTATATACGCCGCCGCCAGCATTATCAAATAGCGGGGAGCGGCTATCATGGACGTGAGCAGGGTGAGCAGCATGGGCTTGTTCTTGATCGCCGTTTTGAACATGTCCTTTACCTTCACCTTTTCTGAATGCATGGCAAAGCGCTCTTTTGAGTTGCGGTAGAGCATGGTGTAACCGGTGAAAATTATCACGCCCGTTATCGCCGCTATCGCAAAATAGACCCAGCGTTCGGGGATAAAGCTGCCCAGCACCGCCATAAGACCTATCGGGAGCACCGTGCCTATGCTGCCTATCGTGACGTAGAAGGAGAGCAGCCCCGCCCTTTCCTTGCCGTTGGGGGTGGATACGCTCATAAGTCCCATTGCGGGCACGTCAACTATGGTGTATGCCGTGTCGAACGCCAAATACATGACGGCGGCGAACACCATTTTAAGCCATGCGGGAGCTTCGGAGATGGGCAGGAATATCAAAAGCGCCACTCCGAATATTAAAAACGCGCCCACTTTTATGTAAGGGCGCATCTTGCCCTTGGGGGTATTCGTCTTGTCGATGACAATGCCCATTACGGGGTCGTTTGCCATGTCCCAAAAACGGGCGACCACCATGAGCACCAAGATGAATACGGGCGAGATTATAAGGATGTCCGTTAAAAATATCTGCAAATAGCTGGCGATGACGTTGGCTATCATATAGCTGCCTATCGCCGCAAAGCCGTAAGAAAACTTTTCCTTTTTACCAATGTATTTCTTGCTTTCGTCCATATTTCCCTCTTTTTACTGCCCGCTCCTCTTTTCGGGCGCAAACGTTTCCTATCGTCTTTAAAATTGTAGAACAATAAAATTTTTCCTGCTATCATGGAAATACAGTTTTTTGTAAGTTTTTTGTAAGCAGCGGGAAGAATATGATTTTTTCAAGGCACTGTTATCAAAAAGCAAGCGTAAGTGCCCTTGAAAAAATCGCGGAAATTTGCTTTTGACAACTATGACATTAAAGTAAAGTGCGATAAGCAAATTTCTTTGCGCGGCGCAGAGATGTGCAACGATACTCGACCAAGCAATCAGCTTTCCTTATAAAAAATAGCGATACCCGATAAAGTCAGGGAGCGCAAAAATCTTTTGAGGGCTATATTCATAATCAGCACTATTCTTTCCCCGAAAAGGCGAAATCCGCTTTCAAACCCACCGCTCCGCGGCGGACGAGAAAGCGGGCGAAATCCATGGATATACTGTTGCGGAGCAACGCTATCCATGGGCGAAGGCTCCGCAAGCGGGTTTGCACTTAGTTGGTTTTATAGCGAAAGTTATTACTCTACCACAATAAACTATTAGTTGGACGAA
>CALWKO010000045.1 GCA_944381275.1 uncultured Clostridia bacterium
CGTTAAGTTGAAGGAAGTGTCTTCGCAAAAGCTATAATGAAATAACTTGCCTTTGCGCAGAAGCAAAGTTATGATATGTGCATATATTATTTCAACGCGCATAAGGGGTGGAGCGCCCCGCGCTCCCCTCGCTGAAAGCGAGCATTTTACAGGTAACTAGTAATACCGACAAAAAACATATATCAAATAAAATCAATTATATTTGTAAAATGTGTTCGGGCGCGGTTGGGTAAAGGTATCCATATTTTTTAGATATTTTACATAAAAAACAGTTTGTAAAGCAGCGGGATGATGATTGTGCAGATAATGTCGGCGATTACAAAGGCGATAAAAAGCGGCAGGGCGCGCAAAATAAGCCGCTTTACCGAGGCGGCAGAGGCGAACACTCCGCGCGCGCCGCATATGCTCGTGAACACCATGCAGATAAAGGCGATAAAGGCGAAAGCGGCGGTCAAATATAGGGGGAGATAGTAAAAAATTATGCAGGCAACGCCGCTCGCCGTGCTCGGCTGCAAACATCCCACAAGGTTGAGCCCCAGCCGATAGCCGAAAAATCCCACTATAAAGAAGGCGGGGATGATAAGCCACTTATTAAAGCCGCAAAGCAGGATGAGCGCCATTCCGCCCAGCATGCACAGCAGGGCGATGAAAAATGTCTTTGCAAAGGCATATGTGCCCGATTGCAGCTCGAAGATAAAGTTTAATTTGTAATAATCCTCGCCGAATCCGCGCGCCGCGAGTACCCCGATTACTATGCCAACTAGCAACGCCGCACACCCTAGCAATACATAAAACTTGTTATCGCGCAGAAAAATTTTAAGCGAGGTGAAGGCGTAATTCAGCTTTCTATTTGTTTTCATTTCCACTCCCACTCATGCGGGAGCAGCGCAGATTTTCGCACGCCTGAAATACGAACTGCAAGTTGCCGGGCTTGCCTCTGTCACTGCTCACGGTGTTTCCGAACTGCAAATACAGCGTATCGATATCACCGCGCGTCCAGGCGCCCGAAATGGCGTTTTGTATGCTTTTGTCCACGGTGGCGGCGGATTTATTATACTTTTCACCCACCTTTGCGTAGCCGCAAGTGCTCAGCGGAGATATTTTCTCTCCGCCCAGGCGCATGACCATCAAATCGGCAAGGTAGTAAAAACCGCTGTTCCCCGGCTTAAAGCCGAGTGAGAGCAAATATTCCACCGCCGCTCGCCTGTCGTCCATACAAAAGTACACCTCGTTGCGTAGTGATACTATTATATACTGCCCAAAAAGGCTAAATATGTAAGATTGTAAAAATAAAGAGGCGATCTTTGCGCATTTTGCCGCGGGCGGCGCTGATAAAAGCGGCGAAAATATGCATACTAATCGCAAAGGGCGCCCGAACGCAAAGCCTATTCGGGCGAGATAAAGGAGAGAATATGAAAAAAATCATCTGCATAACGATGCTGCTCATCTTGGCGATAACGGCGATGTTTGCCGTAAACGTGACCGTTGCGGAAGAAGACGGCCCGAGCGTGACGGCGTTTTCCGCCTACATGACGGACGCGGAAAGCGGCAGAGTACTCTACGCAAAGGACGAAGACAAGCGGCACGAGATAGCTTCCATGGTGAAGATAATGACCGCCAACCTCGTATTCGAGGCGCTGGACAGGGGCGATATATCGCTCGATCAAGAGGTGACCGTGTCGCAGACGGCGGCGGGTATGGGCGGCAGCCAGATGTTCTTGGACGCGGGCTCGACTTATAAAGTGGACGACCTGATCAAGGGCGTGATAGTGGCTTCGGCAAACGACGCGTCCGTCGCCTTGGCGGAGCTCATCAGCGGCTCGCACGAAGGTTTTGTGAACAAGATGAACGAGCGCGCGCGGGAGATAGGCATGAATAACACGCTCTTTTCCTGCGCCACCGGTCTTCCCGACAGCGGCGAGCAATACTCCACCGCCCGTGACGTGAACATCATGACCCGCGAGCTCATGTCGCACAAAAAATATTACGACTACGCCTCCATTTGGATGGAAGATTTCGTGCATCCCAGCGGCAGAACCACCCAGCTTGTGAACACAAATAAGCTCATCCGCAACTATGCCGGCTGTGTGGGCGGCAAGACGGGCTTCACCAACGAGGCGGGCTTTTGCCTTTCCGCCTGCGCGGACAGGAAGGGGGTGAGAGTGGTCGCCACCCTCATCGGCGGCAAGGACAGTAAAACGCGCTTTGCCGAAGTTTCCGGCATGTTCAACTACGCATTCGCCAACTACTCCCGCGCAAAGATAGCGGCAGCGGGCGAACAGATGGGCATGCTCGCCGTGCGCGGCGGCAGGGTGAACGAGATACCTTACGGCGCGGAAGCCGACATGAGCATGCTCCTTAAAACAGGCGAGGAGATCTCCGCTCCGGAAATAACCTTGCCGGACAAGATAAAAGCGCCCGTCGCGCGCGGCGACGTGATCGGCACGGCAAAATACACCTCTCCCGCGGGCGAGAGCATAACCGTAAACCTCATCGCTTTGGAGAGCGCCGAGCCAGCCACCTTCTGGGACTATATCAAAAAGATCGTCGGCTGACGATGTTGTAACTATTGACATTACAACACGGCGATGGTATAATATCTATTAAGAAAAAAGAGGATAAGAATATGAAGATAACGTCAAGATTTACCGTCGCCGTGCACACCTTGCTGGCAATACATCGTTTTGAAGGGAAGAGTAAGACTACTTCCGAATTTATCGCAAAGAGCGTGAACGTCAATCCCGTGGTCATCCGCCGCATACTTCAAATGCTGAAAAATGCGGGGATAGTCGAAGTAAGGGCGGGCAGCGGCGGCGCGGAACTGAGCAAGGATCCTTCGTCCGTCACGCTCTACGATGTATTCAAGGCGGTGGACAGCTTAGAGGGCGAACTCTTCCACTTTCACGAAAACCCCAATGAAGCTTGTCCCGTTGGCAAAAATGTGCATAAGGTGCTGGACGAGTATTTGGAAAACGCCCAAAAGGCGATGGAAAACGAGCTGAAAAAGACCACGCTGAGCGAACTTTTCCAAAAGCTGAGCGACATAGAATTCCCCGGCGGCAAAACAAGTAAAAACATATAAAAGCCATATAAATAAGCATTTTACGCATGGTAAAACAAAAGGATAGCCAAACAACATAAGCATTACAAAATGATAGCCGAACAATATTTTGCGCAGTACAAAACATAAGAATAGCCGAACTACATAAGCATTTTGCGCAGTATAAAAGAATAACCGAGCGGTGATGAAACCCGCTCGATTTTTTTGCGAAAAAATTTTTTGAAAAATTTCGTTGTAACCCTTGACATTACAACGAAAGCGCGCTATAATTGCGTTGTAACCACGAGAGTTACAACAAAACATTCGGAGGTAAAATCATTATGAAAAAAGTAGCTGTGATATGTGCGGCAGGCAAGCAGGGCGCCCTTTTGGCGGACGAGGCGATCTCGCGCGGCTATGACGTGACGGGATTCGTGCGCAAGGGCAGGAAGGTGGCAAACCCCAAGGCCAAAACGGTGGAGAAGGACTTATTCGACCTCACCTATGACGATTTGAAGGATTTCGACGTGGTGATCGACGCTTTCGGCGCATGGACGGAGGAAACTCTTCCCCTTCACCGCACCTCACTGAAGCACCTGTGCGATATTTTGAGCGGAAGCGGCATCCGCCTGCTCGTCGTGGGCGGAGCGGGCAGCCTTTATGTGAACAAGGAGCACACCATGCAGGTGAAGGATACCCCCGGCTTCCCCGACATCTATAAGCCGCTTGCGAATATGCAGGGCGCGGCGCTCGACGATCTGCGCAAGAGGAGCGACGTGAAGTGGACGTTCCTTTCCCCCGCGGGCGATTTTGCTGCTGACGGAGAGCGCACGGGCGAATATCTGCTCGGCGGTGAGGAGTACTTTGTGAACTCCAAGGGTGAAAGCCGCATAAGCTATGCCGACTACGCCATCGCCATGATAGACGAGATAGAAAATTGCAACAACGTGCAAAAGCGTTTTTCCGTGATAGGCAAGTAAAAATTCTTGAAGCGGTATAGATCAACACTCTTAAATATGTTATAATAATTAGGGGCGCACCTCGGTACGAATGTGCGCCCTTATGGCGAAATGCCGGAATGAAAGCAAGGAGTAAAAATATGCAGACGGCGGAAGAAGTATTTGAGTTTTTAAGGAAAAATCCCCTGCAATATTGCGCCACCGTGGGGTTGGACGGCAAGCCTAAGGTGAGGCCCTTCCAGATGATGTACCACAAGGGCGGGGACATCTACTATTGCACGGGCGCGAAAAAGGCGGTGTATGCGGAGCTTCAAAACAATCCATATGTGGAGCTGAGCGCTTCTACCATGCATAATTGGCTGAGGATAAGCGGCAAAGTGCAGTGGGTGGACGGCAAGGAAGCGCGCCAAAGCGCAATCGACAGCCTCGCCATAGTAAAGAGCATCTATAAAACCGCGGATAACCTCGACTTAAAGGTGTTCTATATAGCGGAAGCCGTCGCCACGATAACAGACTTTTCCGGCAACCCTCCCAAGACGTTTAACTTGAATTAGTGCATAAAATATACATATAGGCATATATATTCGAAAAAACGAATAGCAGCATTATAGGGTATATGTATCTAATAAAAAGCGGGATATAAGCCAAAAGTGCAATAAACATACATATGAAAACATTAGATAGACTTATAAAGATATTGTGTGACGAAAAGGGCATGCCCGTGCCGCAAGGAATGAGCGAAAAGGAGAAAGCGGACTGCTTCCGCGCCCTGTGCAACGTGCGCCCGCCTATGCCCGTTACGGAGGAGTTTTTGACCCTTCAAGATAGCTATTTAAGCGAACTTACCGCGCGCCGCGGCATTGTGGACGCGAGCGAATTTGCCTATAAGGGCGGCATTGCGCTGTGGCAGGGTGACATCACCCGCCTAAATTGCGACGCGATAGTCAACGCGTGCAACAATAGACTGCTCGGCTGTTTTTCGCCCCTGCACAACTGCATAGACAACGTCATCCACTCCAACGCCGGGGTACAGGTGCGCCTCGACTGCAACGCTATTATGCAGGGCGGATACGAGGCAAACGGGCAAGTGAAGGTGACAAAAGGGTATAACTTGCCGTGCAAATACATCTTCCACACGGTGGGGCCCTTTGTGGGCGGCGGCAAGCCGAGCGAAAAAGAAGAGCGCGACTTGCGCAGTTGCTACCTCTCCTGCCTGAAAAAGGCGGACGAGATGGGGCTGGGCAACCTGGCGTTCTGCTGTCTTTCCACGGGCGTTTTCGGCTATCCCAAGGCAGAAGCGTGCAAGCTGGCGGTCGGCACGGTTAGGGAATATCTCGCCGCCGGGAGCAAATTAAAAGTAATTTTCAACGTGTTTTTGGACGAGGACTGCCGCCTTTACAAGGAGCGTTTGGGAATATAACAAGGTGAATTATGAGGGATATAGAAGTACTTAAAGAGTGGCTTGACGGCAGTGAAAAGATACTCATTGGCGCGGGAGCGGGACTTTCTTCCGCGTGCGGTTTTTCCTACTCGGGCAGGCGTTTTCATGAAAATTTTGCCGATTTCGAAAGCAAGTTCGGCTTTCACGACATGTATTCGGGCGGCTTCTATCCCTTTCCATCGGAAGAAGTCAAGTGGGCGTATTGGTCGCGCTTCATCAATCTCAATCGTTATGCCTGCGAGGTGGGCGAGGCTTATAAAAACCTTTTTGATTTGGTGCGCGGGCGCGACTATTTTGTGCTCACCACCAACGTGGACCACCAATTTCAGCGCGCGGGCTTTGACAAGGGCAGACTTTTTTACACGCAGGGCGACTACGGTTTGTTCCAATGCAGCGTGCCTTGCCATAACTCAACTTACGACAACAAGGAGCAAATTCAAGCCATGGTGGCGGAGCAGAGGGATATGAAGATCCCCTCGGCCCTCATTCCGCGCTGCCCCGTGTGCGGCGCGCTCATGACCACCAACTTGCGCGCGGACGACAAGTTCGTGGAGGACGAAGGCTGGCACGCCGCCGCGGAAAATTATAGCGCGTTCGTAAAAAGCTGCGCGGGCAAAAGCACGCTGCTTTTGGAGCCGGGCGTAGGCATGAACACCCCCGTTATAATCAAATCCCCCTTTTGGAAGATGACCGCTTCGCACAAAAATTTCCGCTATGCGTGCCTCGATCTGCGCCCCGTGCGCTCGCCGCTCGATTTGGGCGGGCGCGCCCTGTATATCGCGCAGGACATAGCAAAGAGCATAAAAGAGCTTGCCGCCAAAGATTAACGATTAAAAAAGAGCCGCCCTTGCAAGCGGCTCCTTTGATTTCATCAAATTAAACGAGTTGAATTTGATTGTCGCCCACCCACTCATAGCTGAATTCATGAGCGGAATAAGTGGTGACGTCCTTGAAGTCCGTATCCGAGCTGTAGAACACGAAGTAGGCGGTGATCACGCCTTCGCCCTTGGGCAGATAGTTGCCAAGTTCGCCTATCAGCACGTCTCTGCTGCTGCCGGAAACCTTGCCGCCGTCCGCGCTTACGCCCTCGATGTCCGCCTTGGTGAAGGTGGCTATTGCGGTCATCGTGTAGCCGTTTTCCGCAAACAGCGGGTCTGCGTCGCTTAAAGCCAGGGAGTATTCATCCGCCAGCACCGCGTCCGATTCGTGCCCGCACTTTACGGACAAGAAGGGCTCGCTTTCGCTCGACGTCCAGGTGTCGTTATAATCTATTTGAATGGTGACCGCGTCGTCGGGGACCATGCCGTCGCCGATGGAGAGGGAGAGCTGATTGCTGTATCCGCATGCGGCAAATGCAGCGGTGAGCGAACATATAAGCAAACAAATTGCAACGATAGACAGCTTTTTCATGTTTAATCCTCCTTATATAAATATTGTATTATAGTATGCTCGCGGTGTCAATATGATAAAACGAAAAGCGTTAAAATAAAATCGATTAAAGTTTTATACGAAAAACTATTGACCGAATATCTTCCTTATGCTATCATAATAAATGAAGATATAAAAAAGATATCCGCAAAAAGCCGAGCAAAACGCGTCATACATATATTATGTATTTTATCGTATATATGTCTATTAAATTGCAAGACTTTTAGGCGGATAAGAGGGAAAACTATGAGTAAAATATGCTTTTCTTCCCCTGCGGACAGGTGGAAAGAGGCGCTGCCGATAGGCAACGGCAAAACGGCGGCAATGGTCTACGGCGGCAAAAAATGCGAAAAATTGGATTTTAACGATGCAACTTTATGGTCGGGCTATCCGCGCATCCACGACAATCCCGCGGCGAAGGAAGTTCTCCCCAAGATGCGTAAGCTGATAGAGGCGGGCGAATTTAAGCGCGCGGACGAGCTTGTGCAAGCCAAGATGGACGGCGACTATTCCCAAGCGTATATGCCCCTCGGCACCGTCTGCATAAAAATGCGCGGCGCAAGCGGCGGAGATTATAAGCGGACTTTGGATACGGAAAAGGGCGTGCTCACCGTTTCAAGCGGAAGCGTCACCCGCACGGCATTCGTGTCCCACCCGGACGGCGTTGCCGTTTATTCGATAAAAAGCGATTTTCCCATAGATGTAAAACTCACCGCTTCCACTCCGCACAAGGGCGGGACGGGCAGTATGAACGGCGCATTCGTGCTCTTTGGCAACGCGCCGGACGCGGCTTTGCCCAACTATCTGCGCGGCGCGCTCTTCCCCATAAGATATAACGAGGGGAAGGCGATGGCTTTCGCCTTGGCGTGCGCCGTCAAATCGGACGGAGAAGTCAAGGTTTCGGCAAAGGGGGTAAGCGTGAAAAGTGCACGTTTTGTGCACTTTTATTTCCTCACTCATACCGGATTCAAGGACTATAAGAGCATGCCGAATAATGACGTTTCCGCCGTATCGCGCGAGTGCACCGATATGCTGAATAAAAAAGCTCTTTCCTATGAAGATGTGTATAACAGGCACATATCCGACTTTTCCGCCATCATGAACCGCCAGCAAGTGCAAGTGGCGGACATAAACTCGGATGCGGACGAGACCTACGTAAGTGCAAGGAGCGGGCGGGCGGACGCAAGGGCTGTACAGCTTTTATACGACTACGGTAAATATATGATAGTTAGCGGAAGCAGGACTTCTCAGCCGCTCAATCTTCAAGGGCAGTGGAACAACAGCCGCCGCCCGCCGTGGAGCAGCAACCTTACTACAAACATTAACTTTGAAATGAACTATTGGGCGGCGAGCGCCTGCGGCTTATACGAGTGCTTGCAGCCGTTTTATACCGCCGCGCGCGAGATAGCCGAGCGCGGAGAACTCACCGCGGCTGCAAACTTCGGCATGGGCGGCGCGTGCTGTAATCATAACGTGGACATATGGCGCACCACTTCGCCCGTGAAAGGGGACCCTCAATATATGTATTCGCCCTTGTGCGGCGCGTGGATCGCCTGCGAAGCATATCGCCATGCCAAAGTCACGGGCGGGGATATTACCGAAGTTGTGGAAAAATTTGCCCGCTTTATATTGGATTATCTCACTCAAAGCGGCGGAAAGCTGACGATAATCCCCTCCGTTTCTCCCGAAACGCGCTTTGGCGCAGGCTCGGGAACTTCTTCGGTGGGGATAGGTTCCGCCTTCGAACTCTCGATCGCCCGTCAAACGCTTGCGTATTGCGTTGAGTGCACGCGCGATAACCGGCTGAAAGATAGGGCGGCAGCCGCCCTAGCAATGCTCGCTCACCTCGAGCGCAGCCAAATAGGCTTGAGCGAATGGAGCGGCGGCAAGGACAGTATAGAAAAGGGACACAGGCATTTATCGCCCCTCATCGGAGTATATCCGTTTGAGTGCGTAGCGCGCGGGGATAGGGAATTCGAGTGGGCGCACGAGCTCTTCCTCTATCGCCTGAAAAATTCCACGCCCGGCATAGGCTGGTCGGCGGCGTGGGCGATGTGCCTTGCCGGCAGATTTTGCGATAAGGCGGCGGCGGAGAGGGCGTTTTACGGCTTCACTTCAAAATCGCTCCTGCCCAACTTCTTCGGCTTTCACCCGCCCGTATACTTCCAGATAGACGGCAATTTGGGCTTTGTTGCGGGGATAAACGAAACGCTCGTCACCTGCGATAGGGGCGTGCTCACCATGCTCCCCGCGCTCCTCGGCGCAACGCCTTGCGGCAGAGCTCGCGGCTTGGCGGCGGGCGGAGCTGTGCTTGATTTTGAGTGGGAAAACGGCGAGATTATCTACTTAAAAGCAAGCAAGCCCGTGCGCGTTCGCCGGGAAAATATCGCTCCTAGGGCGCGCCTGGAAGGGGTAGAGATAGTATGACGCGGTTATTCAAAGCGGAAGATCACGGCATCCTGCCGGGCGGTGAAGTTGCTCAAAAGCTCGCCCGCCTGTTTGATGAGCTTTCGGTTGTGCAGGGCGAAAAGCGGCTGGAATTTGCAGCGGGCGTCTATTATATCGACGCGGACAAACTGCCGCAAAAGCGCCTTTACATCACAAACACCATAGGCGACAACGAGTGGAAGAAGGGCGAAACTCCCCACCTCAACCGCGCGGGGATATTTATGGAGAATATTTCCCGCCTCACCGTGGACGGCGGCGGCGCGGCGTTTATCCTGCGCGGGTCGGCGTGCAACATGGCTATCGTGAATTGCGAACACATAGCCTTTAAAAATGTGACTTTTGACAGTGAAAATCCCGATATGCACGAGCTTACCGTACTGCGCCGCGGAGCGTTTTATATTGATTTTACCGTCGATAAATTCAGCGCCCTTCAAAATGTGGGCGGCAAGTGGCATTTTGCGGGCAAGGATTATTCCGTGCCCGTCACCTTCGGGCGCCCCGCGGGCTGGATAGGCAAGGTGACCAAGGCGGACGAGAATAACATAGTGCGCGTAAACCATCCGCTCACGGGCGCGTTCAAAATAACAATGCCGCGGCAGGGCGTGCTGCGCGCGCATTACATTGTGCCGCCGCCATATAAGCAGGGCGATACCTTCTGCATCTTTGACGTAAGGCGCAAATATAACGGAATTTTCATCGGCGAAAGCCGCGATATCCGCCTCGAGGGAGTGGAGCAAAACTTCAATTACGGGCTTGCCGTCGTGTGTCAGTGCAGTGAGGACGTGAGCATAGTCGGCTGTGCGTTTCGCCCCAAGGTGAGGTATATGGCATCCGTGGCGGACTTCGTGCAGGTGTGCATGTGCCGCGGCGGGGTGGAGATCCGCTCGAATACCTTCATCGGATCGGGAGACGACTGCCTGAACGTGCACGGCATCCACTTCAAGGTGACAAAAGCGGCGGGAAACGAGCTGGAACTTGCCTTCGGTCACCGTCAAACGCACGGCTTCAATCCCTTCCGCAAGGGGGATATACTGCGCGTTATCGGCAAAAACACCTTGCGGCAAGAAGGTTTGCTCACCGTGGAGAGTGCGAGCATGAAGGGCGAGTACGCCATATCCCTCACCGTAAAGGAGAGGGCGGAGTGCGCGGCGGGCAGGGTGATAGAAAACGCCTCCGCCTGCCCGGACATCTACTTTTGCAACAACCTATTAGACAGGGTGATAACGCGCGGCGTCCTTGTCACCACGTCCGGCAAGGCGAGGATATGCGGCAATAAATTTTTGCACACGTCCATGCATGCCGTGCTCATCTCCGACGACGCCAAATCGTGGTACGAAAGCGGCATGGTGAAGGACGTTGAGATAAGCGATAACTACTTCGGCGCGTGCAAGGGTTACACCCTCATGATAAAGCCGGAAAACACCGCGCGCGGCTGTGTGCACGAAAACGTGCGCTTTATCGGCAACACGATAGAAAGCGCGGGGCAGGGCGGCTATTACTTGAAGGACTGCAAGGATATAGTCATCTCCGGCAACAAGATTATCGGAAGGATGGGAAGGAGCAGATTTATCCGCGCAAAATATGTTTTGAATGAAAATAAATATGGTAAATGATAAATATGGAATTGACAAAGCGCATTTTGAATGATAAAATAAAATATAACCGATTATATTTTAGGAGATGAAATATGTCCGTAACCATAAAGGACTTGGCAAAGGAAACGGGGCTCACGCCTGCCACGATAAGCGCGTACTTCAACGGCGGCAACGTGCGCGACTATAACAAGGCGAAGATAGAAGAAGCCATCGAAAAGCTCGGCTACATCCGCAACGATTTCGCCCGCGGTTTGAGGACTCACAAATCGCGCACCATAGGCGTGCTCTTGCCGGAGATAGCCAACAAGTTTTCCACGTCCATAATTTCCGAAACGGAAGAGAGCCTGCGTATGAAAGGTTACGGCATAATCGTATGCGACTGCCGATCGAGCGTCAAGCGCGAGAAGGAAGCCATAAGGTTTTTACTTTCAAAGATGGTCGACGGGCTTATCGTCATCCCGGAAGATACGAGCGCAAACGCCTGCCTTGCCGCCGCGCAAAACGGCGTTCCCGTGGTGGCGGTGGATAGAAGAACGGGCAATCCCGCCCTCTCCCATGTGGTGATAAACAACCGTGAAGCAAGCAAAAATGCCGTAAATATGCTCATTGAGCGCGGCGCAAAGGAGATCGCCGCCATCTGCGGCGACTTGAACGTCTATACCGCAGGCGAGCGCTTTGCGGGATATTGCGAGGCGATGAAGGAAGCGGGACTGGAAGAAAACATAACTTACGCAAACGGCGCTTTCAGCGTGCAAGGCGGCTACGACGCGGCAAAAAAGGTGCTGGAGGGCAATCCCGCCCAGGCGCTCTTCGTTTCCAATTACGAGATGAGCGTAGGCGCCGTTATGGCGGCAAAGGACATGGGCATAATCGCGGGCGGCGACATCGGCTTTATGGGCTTCGACGACATCGACTACATCAAGCCCTTCTGCCCGGGCATACTCGGTGTAAGGCAGCCCATCAAGGAGCTGGGCAGGGTGGCGGCGGAAACCATCATCTCCATGATAGACGGCGGTCCCGCCCGCAACATCGTGCTGAATGCGGAGATAAGGTAAACGCCTGCCCGCAGCGGGAAAGCGGGCGGCGCAAAAGCAATATCGATGCAAGTTTTTGCACCGAGAATGAAGACCAATAAGTGATAAGGGCGGAAAATATTTTTTTGCCGTAAAATTGAATCGATTATAGTTTAGGAGGAAACATGGAACTTCCCAAGATAGGAATGGGCTCGTTCGGGTCGGATAAGTATTCGGCAAGCGCGGCGGCGGTACTCTTGGGCGTGTTCGTGCCCGTGCACGGAGCGCAGAACGACGGCGAGTATTGGTCGGAATACGACGTTTTCGACGTGAGCAAGCCGGACAGCATAGAGGTGGAAGGGGAGGAATTCAAGATCCTTCAGCTCACCGATCTCCATTACCACCTGCCGCACAAGACAAAGGAAACGGACAATATAGTAAAAACGCTCGTGGCGGAAAACGATCCCGACATGATAGTCATCACGGGTGACAGCGTGTTCAACCCCTCCAACGTGATGTACACAAAGCACGTGGCAAAGCTGACTTTCCGTTTCTAGCGCAGGAGTATTCATATCTTTCAAAGCCATTACCTAATTTGTAATCATTATACCTATTTTTCCGCCGATATGCAATACCGTTCGCAGAGAAAAAGCTGTTCGCCCAATCGCGTGCAGTGTGACGCAAGCGGAGCTTGCAGTCACAATGTTTCAAGCCCTGCTGCTCCGCAAAATTATCGGAAATAAAAAATCGGCTCAAACGCAAATAGCTTGAACCGATAATTTGGTGGAGACAACAAGACTCGCCTTACAGCGATTGTTGGCGCCCTAAGCCGTTCGCAGTGAAAAAGCCTTTCGCCCAATCGCGTGCAGTGTGACGCAAGCGGAGCTTGCAGTCACAATGTTTCAAGCCCTGTTGCTCCGCAAAATTATCGGAAATAAAAAATCGGCTCAAACAAGAATTGCTTGAACCGATAATTTGGTGGAGACAACAGGACTTGAACCTGTGACCTCTACGATGTCAACGTAGCGCTCTAACCAACTGGGCTATGCCTCCGCACAGCTATAATAATGTATCACACCTCGGCGGGGCGTGTCAAGCCATATAAGGCATTTAATACAAAAATAGTGTAGGTTTACAATACATTTGTTACACAAAGCCAAAGAAGAAAGAAGAGGAAGGATAAAGAGATAAATATTGGGT
>CALWKO010000046.1 GCA_944381275.1 uncultured Clostridia bacterium
TATCGCGCAAAAATGAGCGGAAGGCACCCGCTTAAAGTGTTCTACTGGGGCCCAGTGCGGGTACCCCAATATTTCTCAGCCTTTATCTTCGTTGACGTGCGTGAGCCCGTACTCCATTATCTTGATGACGTGGTCGTCGTCCAAGGAGTACTTGACCTCCTTGCCCTCCTTGGTCCCCTTCACCAGCTTGGCGCCGCGCAGCACCCTGAGCTGATGAGATACCGCCGATACGGTCATGCCCAGCACTTCCGCTATCTCCCCCACGCACAAGTCCTGATGCTGCAAGCAGCTGAGTATCTTGGCGCGCGTGGAATCGCCGAACATCTTAAAAAGATCCGCCAAATCATACAGCACGTCGTCGGAGGGCAGCTTGCGCCTTACCTCTTCCAGCTTATCTACTTTGACTTCTTCTTCCATATGATCTGACCTCGCTTATTTGAACACTTCTTCAAATGTTCAATTACATTATATACCGCATATATACCCTTGTCAATACTTTTATGATAAATATTCAGCCGTTTTTCTTCTAGTCATCGACAGTTGCGGTTTTACGCCTACGGGGATAAAAAAAAGGAGCGGCGATTTGCCGCTCCCGGTTGTGATTAGGAAAGGGATATACTCGTCGTATAATCGCCGGAGGAATAGGTTACGGAGTAACTTATCAATACGCCCGCCTTTATGTTGGCGGAGATGACGGCGTTTGCCCCGTCCGCGTTCACGCCCAGCCATTCGCCCGTGTTTTTAAGCTTGCAGGTGAGCTTTGCTTCGCCCGTAACGGAATCGTAAGTGAGGGTGTAGCCCTCCTCTATCCTGTCGCGGGTGAGGAGCACTCCGCCCGTGGCGGTGCCCATGAGAGCGGCGGGGTCTATATCCAATTCGTAGGGGTTGTTTATAGACGAGTTGGCGGAGCTATATGTGTAAATGACGTCGCCGCCGGAAGATACGCTCAAATTGACGTTTACGGCTTTTGCCGCAAGCTCCGTCACCTGCTCGAATACGCTCTTTTCCTGCACCTGCTCGGCGGTGCAAGCCGCCGCGCCTATCACACATACCGCCAAAATAAGACATATTGCCATTATAAATATCTTACGCCTGTTCATCATCTTCATTCTCCTTTGCCCTCTTCTTCTTTTTCATCGTGACGATGACGATCGCCGCTACTGCCGCGATAACCGCAGCGCCCACGATGGGCAGAACTATCGCAAGCACGAGCGTTGTATTGTTACCCCCTTTATCAGGCTGTTCTGCGGGCGCTCCGCTGCCGGATATGAGCGCTCCCGCCGTGCCGAACGCGCCCTGCACCGCGCTTTGAGCCTGCGCCTTTAATTGCTCTTCCTGCGCTTTGTAGCCGCTCACGAGCGAATCGAAGGTTTCAGACTTTTCACCGGCAAGGGCGAGGTTTGCCAAATCGCTCATGCTCGACCAACTCCCCAAATTACCGTAGGTGAGGTTTTGCGGTAAGGAGCTTATGCTCTCTTCCAATGCGTTGTAAGTGAGCGCGACTTCACTCACCGCTGTGGCTTCACCCGCGATATTCTGCGTTGCCGCATAGCGGAAGGAGACGTTCGCCTTTTCGGTCAAAGGCAGGGTGATGACTCCGTTTTGCGGGAGTGCCGCCCACGTCGTGCCGTCGAGCGAATATTCCACGCCCGCATTGCCGCCGCTCATGGTGACGATCGCGCCGCTGCCCGTCCTGACAATGCTTGAAACGACGGGCGCGGGGTTCGCCTTTTCCACCGTGTAAACAACGCTACCGCTGCCGCTGTAATTGGGAGAAGCGAAGGTCGCCGTTATCGTATACTGCCCCGCATTTACTATGCTTTCCACTATGCCGCCCTGCCCGTCCTTTATCGTGATGACAAGCCCGAGCCCGCTTTCGTCGGTGAACAGCTCTTCAAGGTTTTCCGCCGCTTTCCCGTCGTAAACCTTAGAAGTGATCGCCCCATCCTTGACGGGGACGGAAGCCGACTTGGGTACGATGTTGAACGCCAAGGGCGAAGAGGAGATCACGTCGTAACTCTCCACAGCCTGCGCGCTTGCAGTGAGCATATATTCGCCCGCATTTGCACCGCCAGAAGCGTTGTGGCTGAGGGTTATCCGCATATCCGATATCTCCGCGCCCGAACCAAAGAGTATGTCCGCCTTGACGTGCACTTTCACCCCGTTCACGGCAAACTCGCCGCCGCCGAGATCTACTATCTCGATATTACTGCCGTAGGGGACGTTTATTTCTCCGTCCGCGGTGACGGAAAGGGTCACCTGAACCTTGCGCACGCTGAAGGATACGGTTATTTCGCTCTCGTTGTAATTTTCATTCCCCGCAAAGGTGAGGACATAGGTATAAGTGCCTTCCGCCTGAGGGGCGCTGCCGCTTTCCCATTTTTCGGAAACCGCTTGCGTAAGGGCGGCGGAATCGTCCTCGTTCACGCCGACGATACTCCATACGGGATCAAACTGCTCTCCCATATAACCGAATTGATTTTTGCTTGCGTTCCATGTTACATCCGCCTTGGATATTTCAAAAGACGCGGTGGTCGTAACGTTGTCTCCGTCCTCGGCGAAAGTATAGTTACTTCCTTCCGGGAAAGAAGCGGTAACGGTATAATTTCCCGCATTCACGGGTGCGCCCTCTACGGGGCTATCGGAGCCCGTTGCGGCATAGGAATAGGTGAGCAACTCGGCTATGTTT
The DNA here is from genome assembly GCA_944381275.1 of uncultured Clostridia bacterium. Classification (GTDB taxonomy): domain Bacteria; phylum Bacillota; class Clostridia; order Christensenellales; family UBA3700; genus Alloclostridium. Next base: position 2,690 of record CALWKO010000046.1, read on the forward strand.
TCGCTATTCGCCGCACTGCCGGAGTAGGCGTAAAAACTTGCGCCGTGCTCCGCGCCGTCGTATACCGCGCTTTGCGGCACGACCACATATCCCGTGACCGCGCGCTTTGCCACGGTTACGGTGGCGGTGCAACTTACTCCGCTCAAATCGTAATTGGGTGAAAGGCTTGTGACGGAAATGTTGAACACGCTGCCCGCGCTCGAATGGGTGTTATACCCCTCCCCGTTCCCGTCATTGAGCGCCGTGGTCACGGCAAGGGAGTTTACACCCGCAAAGTCAGAATATGTTTTTTGCAAATTCAATTGCAAACCGCTCAGCACGGAGGCGAGCTCCTCGCCGTAAGTGACTGACAAATCGCCCGTTATACTGCCCGTGACAGCGGCGGGATTTATCGTGACGATTATCGTTTGGGCAAGGGAGCTTATATCCACAAAACCGCCGCCCGCGATGTCGACCAAATAGCGCGCCCCGCCGCTTTCGTATATGTAATCTTCGTTAAGAGTAAGTTCGTACTTGCCCGCATTCACCGCGCTTGATGAAGAGGCGTAGGCATAGCTTATGTCCTTGGTCTTATCCGAATTTACATATACTTTGGCTTGCTCGTTGTTAAAGGTGTATTGCGCGGTGGTCTGCCCTTCCGACTCGTCCACCTTGGATTGTTCTGCATACGAGGCGGTGCCGTAGTACGCCTTTTGCCAATATGCGCTCACGTTCGCCCCGTCGAATTGCCTTGCCGGCATGGCGACGGAAACGCTCAAATTCTCCTTCTTCTCCTCCTCACCGTTCACGATGAGGCTCTTATAAAGGGGCAGTACCTGCTCGCCTATCCTCACGCCGAAGAGCAGATCTTCCGAACCCATTACGTCGCTCGAAGCTCCGCCGAAGATGATGTTGCCCGCCGTGTTCTTGTCAAAATCCACGGTGATGCCGGAAGAATAGATAATCGCGCCGCCCGCATTTTGAGAACTGCCGAGCAGATATGTGATAGACGCGGGGTTTGAAACATACTCATCCGAGCGGATGAATACGTTGCTCATGGTAATACTGCCGCTTGAATCCGTCAAACCGGTGAGCGTGCCGCAGGAGTTATTCCCGTTGATGTTTTGCCTGATTATCTTCCCCGCGCCCGAGGTGCCGTAATTTGAGTAATCCGCAACGCCTATGCCCCAATCGAGGTCGAGCCCCGTCACATTCAGATTGGAATACACCCAGCCCGCCAGCACGCCCGCATTGCCGTTGGCTGCCTTGCCGCTACCCGTGCTGTGCGCCCTTACGGCTATATACGAAGAGGAACTGCCCGTATAGGTGACGTTTTGGAATGTGGTCGTCGTGCCCGAGCTGCTGCCCGCTCTGCCCACAAAGCCGCCCACTGCGGCGCCCGTGGTGTTCGTCCCCAGCCACGGGCTGGTCACCATCGAACGCGCGCTAAAGCCTTGCCCTTCCGCATTGTTCTCAACCGTGACGTTGCGCAGGGTTGCGTTTTCGTTGGTAAGCCCCGCAACGCCGCCCAAAATGAGGTCGTATTTTCCGCTCAGATTGCCGTACGCGTACATATAATGGTCGCACTCCGTGCCTGTACCGTTATTGCTTGGCGAATAATTGAGTTCCACCTTCACGTTTTCTATCAAACCGTTGCCGTAAAGCTGACCGCATATCATGCCGGCATAGTGATTGCCGGAAGAGCCCACGCCCACTTCGAAACGGCGAACGTCAAGGGTCAAATTCTTTATCGTGCCCGTAACGTCGGCAAAAAGTCCGCCCGCGTTAAATGAGCCCGTATTGTCGTACGTTCCTTGCAGGGTTATCTTATACCCGTTGCCGTCCAAAACGCCGCTGAAAATCGTGGTGGTATCCAGCGTATTCACGGCGATGTCCCCCATAAGGATATACTTGCCGCTCGGATTACTGCGCACTGCCGAAAAGTCCTTGCCGCTATCTCCGCCGATGGCGGTATACCCTTCGGGAGCTTGGGTGAGCCGCTCTTTCACCTGCCCGTCGGGCAGGATGTCCTCATTTGAAACTATCGCGCTTGTTGAGGTGCGGGGATTTATGCTCTCCGCCGCACCCGTCGCGGGAGTGAGCAGCACCGCCGCCACGAGCGCCAACGTGAGCGCAAGCGCGAGCAGGGTTATTATAGTCGTGTTTTTTACTTTAGCATTCATATTACACCTCGAATTTGAAGGTAAGGAGCATCCACTCCAATCCCTCTGTCGCCTTGAAAGCGCCGCTTTCGTTGTACGTCTTCACGTCGTAACCGATTATCGCGGTTGCGCCGCCGCCCGTGCTTCTGCCGTCCGACCACACCGCCGGCATTGCCACAAATCTCTCGCCCGCCTTTACGTATACGGTAGAGGGCAAAACGCTCTCAGCGGTGACGGTGAGGGGCGTGCCGACCTCGTCCGCATAAAGGCGTACGGAGCCCGTTCCGCTCACGGTGATGTCCGCCTTAAACGCGGAGTTGCCCAAGGTTATCTCATGCCCGCGTGCGGTGAAGCCCGCCTGCGAGGAGTTGCCTTCGAGCAGTTGCGCAAGCCGCCAATCCGCGTTCAATGCGGCAACGGTGCCGTCCGCGTATTGCACGGCAACTTCACTGCTAAGCACGCCGCCCAATCCGTTTAACGCCCTGTATATGTCAAATGCGGATACGTTGAAGGATGTTGCGCCGTTCACGCTCGTCACGGGGATGACGCTTATGTTGCACTGCACTTCCCTATCGCCGGGGAAGGTGACGGAAGTTATGCTCATGCCGTCTTCAGAGTAGGTGAACTGCATGCCTGAAGCGTCCAGCCTTTCCGTTTTTCCGCACGCATACACCACGTCGATGTAGTCGGGCAGACTGCCCTGATGGATGTCGGAAGATACGCTCTTTATCGCGTAATCTCCGCCTATGTCGCGCGAGATGACGGGGATCTGCCTTGTGAGGGTCACGCCGCCGTTGAAGTACGCCGTTGCCGTCACGTTATAGGTGCCGGGGGCGGCGAGGAGCTCGGCGAGTTTTTCGCGCGTGAGGTTTTCCCCTTCGTAGGTATAGGTGAGCTGGGTCGCCCTCATATAGCTGCCCGCGTTTTGTGCGATAACCGTTTGAGCGGTATCGAACTGCTTTATAAGTTCTGCCGCCGCTTCATCCGCGGAAGCATACAAGTAGGGGTTGTAGACCACCCTGCCGGGAGTGTTGTCCCAATCCACCAGCCAACCGCCCGAATTTGTCACGGAAGCCGATTGATTATATATGGATATGCGTGTAAAGCTGCCCTTGAGCGCGGACATGGTGCTCGCGTTGTAGGAGACGGAAGCCTTGGTTTCCACCCCCTGATTTGCATAGGAGATATTCGCGCTGAGCACGGCGCCCTCGTTACTTGTGACCGCCTGACCGTTATTCACGCCGTAGAGCTCGATATTGGCTATCTTGCCGTTCACTATGCTTGCGCTCGCCGTAACTTCATTCCACACGGGGAAGGAGAGTACGCCGTAAAGCCAGTCGGCTATCGTCTGACCCACGCTTACCGCGCTGTCCTTGACCGCCATACTCCATACCAGACCGGGATCCAAATTGAGGGGCAGATCCATGTTGTTCAACTCATTGCGCACTATATCACCCAAAAAGCCGTAAAGACTGCTGCCGTCGTCATGAGCTATCGCCCAACGCAAGTCGCTTTGGAAGCTCGCGGAAGTGCGGTCATACCTCACGCCGGCAAGGTAGCTGTCCTTGACCACGCCCGTGCCGAAGCCCAAGTCGAGTTCCGCCACATTGATGGCGGTATCAGAGCCGAGCAGCATGCGCATTACGCTGTCGATAAGGCTGTTCATCGTGTATGCGTCAAAGCCTATCTCCACGCCCACTTTGTCCGGCAGCAGGTTGACGTCTATGCCTGTGAGCAGCGTTTTTATGTCGACGTTCAAGCCGCTATCGGCGCTCTCGGAGCCCTCATCGTCAAGAGCGGCGGCTTCACCCGTGCCTGAGGAGGTATCCTCGCTTGCGGGCACCAAGATGCCCTCGATAAGGTCTGCAAGCGTGCCCACAATGTCTAAGTCCACACTTATATCGATGTAGGACGAAAGGTCGATGGACTGTATCGTAAAGCCCAGAATTTGCGCGTTGATCACCGCCACACCTTGATTGAGGAGTACCCTAAGACCGCTATTTTCGCCGTCGGTGTATATCACCACATATATGAGGTCGGTCGTTGAGCCGGAGCCGCTCTTCATGGTTTCCGCGCTGTCCACCTTTTGAATTGTGGCGAGCAGGTTGCCCGCGCCTATCGCCTTGCCCGCAACGGAGCGCTCGGAAGTGAGCGTTTCCAGCTTTATGCGGGTATAGTAGTAAGCGCCGCCGCCGTATGCGTTGTAGTTGGTGATGTCCATGCTCAAATTGAGGTTGAGCGCCTTGATGAGGTCGACTATCGCCTTGCGGCTGTTTTCGCCGGAGATCTGCGCGTAGCCTTCCGCCAAGCCCTCGCCCATGCCTTCCCATTCCGTCATTTCGGTAATGGAGATGTTCGCTTCCGCGCGAGCGTCGTTGCCCAAATTCACCACGGCGGAAACGCCCTCGCCGCCGCTTATATCCACACTTCCCTCCGCTTCTATGTTAAAGTCGAGCTTGACGCCCAGCGCGAGGAATACCGCTTGCGCCAAGTCGTAGGAGATATTTGCATTTATGCCGTTTACGAGCGCGCGGCTGTCCAATTGCACGGCGCCCGAACTTGCCGCAACGTCCCCGGTAAGCGAGCCGAGCACGTCCATGAGTTTGGTCAATATGGTATCCGCCGGCAGGCAGAACTTGGAAAAGCCCAGCCCGGTGAGATCCACATACAGTTTATTATCCGTAATATACGCGCCCAAGATGAGCTTGTTTGCCTCATTTTCGCCGTACTTCATCTCAAGCAGCAGCTTGTTTTGCGCCATATCATCCATGTTGATGTTGTACGCCAAATCGATGTTTATCACCGCGTCGAAACTGCCCAAATTGATATTGAGCGGTATTTCGGTCCCCAGCAATGCGGTGAGCACTTCTCCCAGCGCAAGCTGAGTTGCGTTGGGGGAGGAAACTTGCATTTTCATGTTTATCTTCTTGTTGTTCACCAGGGCGAGCACGCTTTCCGCAATGTTGCCGCTCATGCCGTTAAAGCCTTCTGTAAATGCGCTTGCTTCCTTTACAAGCGCGCCGTAGTCGCCGCCCATCACCTCCGCGGTGAGATCGCCTTCAAACCCCTCGAGCTTAAAGTTCACGCCCAAGTTGTTCAGCAAGCCGATTATCGCCTGTACGCTCGCTTGCGCGGTTATCCTATCCGAATAAATGCCCAGGGCGATCGCCTCGCTCGCGGTGAGTGCGCCGCCCTCCCCCTCGGCTGAGGCAAGCGCCGCCGCGCTCGCGCCCGTCAAAGAAGGTATATTTATTTCAAGATCGATATTTGCAAGCAGACCATCCAGCAATTGTTTTATCTGCCCGTCCACGTCAAAGTTCGCCTTTATCTTGCCGAGCGATATGCCCGCCACGGTGATATTGCTCAAATCCAGGTATATACCGCCGTCGTAGGCGAGCGCCGTTATAACGGGGGTGCCCTGAGTGAACATCACCCCGTCGCCGAGTTTGATATCCTGAGCCGCAATTGCTTTAAGCATTACGGCGGTGCCCTTTTCACGCAAGGAAGCCTGCAAAGTTATCTCGAGCGGCATTACAAAATCGCCGTCGAGCGTCACATCCAAGCCCAGCCCTTTCGGCATATCCACGCCAAAGCCTTCAAGCAGCGCGGCTATGTCGTACTTACCCTGCGCAAGGGTGAGATTCGCGCCCATCTTCGCCTGAATGTCCACACCCGCGCTCAGTATGGCGTCTGTGATGTTTTCACCTGCGGCGATGACTCCGCCGGAGGAAATCTTGCCGTCTATGTATTCGGAAATGCTCTTGCCTTCAAATTGCTTTTGCGGTCCCCAAAGGATGTCGTCAAGCGTGAAATTCCCGCTCAATCCCAGCTCGGAGTGGCTATAATTTACACCGATAGAGGAGAGCTTTGCCCCGTCGAAGCCTAGCTCAACGCCGATGTTTCCGTATTCGGATATATCCAAATTCGTGCCGAACGTTGCGTTCACCCTCTCGAGCGCCTTGTTCAAGTCGAGCGTGAAAGTATCGCCATCCGCCGCGGCAAAGTCGGTATCCATGCCCAAAATTCCGCACAGGAAGGAGAGCACGGAATATATATTGCCCGCAGCCCCGGGCTGACCCTGCCCGTTAAGGCTGACCGCCGCCACGCCGCCGCGCGTCCACTGCGTGCCCAGCTCGGAATCTATCGCGCCCGTAACCGTGCTCACCAAAGAGGAGATAAAAGCGGGTAAACCGTTCACTTCCACCTTGGCGAACTTGAAGTTCTCGTTCGAGGCAAGATCGCCGAGTGCGCCGATGTAAAGCGCGCCGTTCTTATAGTAGAGCGAAGCGAGCAATTGCTCCCTGCCCTCGCCCAAGTATAGTTCCACCGCGGCAAAGTTGTTGTCACCCGGTTTGCCGTCGTAATTCAAATCCAAATCAATAGCCACGTCCGCTACAATCGCCGCGTCCGCGTCCACCGTTATCGCCCCTTCCGGTATAAGAGCCTTGCCGGCAAACATGTTCACCAGCTTGCCCGCGTCCACGCTCTCGCCATTTACGTTAAGTTTTGCGCTGAACGCCAAGTTGGTTACGCTCATATCCGCAGCGTTCTTCACCGCCTCCGGGATGCCGTAATCCGCAGCCGTGGAGGATATCTCCATCTTCGCCGTGTTCAACGTTACAAGGTCGCTTCCGTTGTTGCGCACCGCCGCGGAAACGTTTGAAAGCACTCCGCCCGTGATGGACAAGCCCACTTCCACTTCGCCGCCGCCTATCGCCGCAAACAGATTGTCGATCAGAGCGCCCAATTTGATATTGCCCAACGTCACGCTGTCGAGGTCGATTATCGCCCCCACCAGATCGAGGAGCGATTGCAGTCCCACCGTGTTGAATATCACGGCGTAATCCGTTCTGCCCTCTGCTTGCTGCACACTCACCTGCGCCGCCATGGTGTTCACGAGCAAATTGACAACGCCATTCAAGTCCATGCCCAAAATATTAAGATCCTTAATGACCTTGTCAAGGCGCGCCAAGCCCTTTTGAACTACCTGCGCCAAGTAGTCGGCATCTACGTCCGAAAGGTAGTAAACCGTGCCGTCGTAATCCAGGTAAATGCCGCCGCCAATCAAGTAGATCTTGATGTCTACGCCCTCGCCCGTCACTGCAAGCACCGCTTGGGTATCCTCTTTTGCAGCGTTGCCCTTCAAGGATACTTTATACTCGCTACCGCCTATGTTCGCGCCCGCTTCCCACTCGAAGTTGACCGTCTCGCCCGAAGGCAGCGCGGCAAACGCCTGCGATAACACCTCCGAAGCGGTGGGCGCGGAAGGTTCTTCCTGCGGCTCGCTCACGTCGCTGTTGTCCGCAGGAATGGTTTGAGTATTCGCGCATGCAGCAAGCACTCCGCCCAAGACGAACACCAGCAGCAAAACGACGACTATCGCTGTTAAAGATTTTTTCATACACATCTCCTCCCGATGCTTTTTCGTGGCGCGCAACGCCGTGATTGCACGCGCGCGGAGCTTTTATAACCCCTTGCATTTATCCTCTTCAAGCTTAGCACGCATAATAGACATGTACAATACTTTTTGCACAATGTTTACTCTGTAAAGTCATAAACACCTCGGTGATATTGTCATAATTCAATAACACTTAATTATGCTTTCGGAATAATAAATCTGCGTTTTTCGACCCTTTATTCCCCTTTGTAATTTTATGGAATATTAGTCGATATTCAAATATTTTCGCCAATTTCCCATATAGTGAAAAGTTTGAGTAATATTATTCCTCGTTATATAATCACACCTTATAATTCTCGTTTTTCATTCTCAATTCGGCAAGCAAATTTATACATGCATTTTACTTAGTAAAAGCATCTCTATCTCCTTACTTACCTCTCCTTTCATGCAAGAAAATTTCCCGAATTTCTCCCCTTATGTAAAGTGGAAAATTAAGCGGCATTAAAGAATTTGCCTTCATTTTTCCTTTACTATACAAGATAATGGAATTTTTTCTATTACTCAACATATTAGGCAGGCTATAATGAGTATCATCGCCTTCAATTTTGCCGAAAAACGCGTAAAACTTTTGTAAACAAACCTCTTCTCACCCGCAATTTTGTCTATTGACATACTCCGTTTTATACTGATATAATCAAATTAAGGAGAAGATCCCTGCTAAAACATTCTATCGCGTGCCGGATAACGGTCAGGAGAAAGTTATGAAAAACGTTGTTATATACACCTCTCAAACGGGGTTCACCAAGCGCTATGCCGAATGGATAGGCGAAGCCGCCGAGGCGGAAGCCGTCGACCTTGCGCAGGCAAAGAAACTGAATTTGCGCGACTGTGATACGATAATCTTAGGCTGCCACGTCTGCGCGGACAACATCGTAAAGGCGAAAAAATTCGCAAAGATATTGCGCAAATACGCTGGCAAGAAGTGCGCCCTATTCATGACGGGCGCGTCGCCTGCCGCAAGCGACCGCTTGAAGGAATCCTTCGCCAAAGCCTTTTCACAATATCCCGATTTGCGCTTTTACTACTTCCCCGCCGGCTTTAATTACGAAAAACTAAATGGCATATCGCGCTTTTTGATAAACCTCTTCCGCAAAGCCCTCGCCGCTCAAAAGGATAAGACCGAAGCGGACCTTGCGATGGAAAAGATGATCTCCTCTTCTTACGACATAAGCGACAAGAAGTATGCGGAGAAGATGGTAGATGATTTTTTCAGGTAGGCATAATTTTATAACGAGCACATCCGTACCCGTCCCATAAAAATCGTGGAAATTATCTTTTGATAACTATGACATTAAAACAAGCGGATACCATTTACAACGGTATCCGCATTTATCATTTTTCTCTTTCGCTTAAAATAACATGCTATATGCATTATCTATGCCCATCACGATTATGGCGGGGATACATATTGCCATCATCACAAAGGAAAGCCACGGTGCAAATAGCTCCGAAGCCTTACATTCGGGGTAAGTTTTATAAACCGCATACCCTTTCACCAACGATACCACACTTAAGATGAGTGCGAGCACCGTTGCAATGCATCCGATTATCAGCCCCAAAAGATTGTGCCCCGCATACACATGAAAGAACTGCGTGACGAGCGAGGCAAATATCGACGCTACCGCGCACGCGACCGAAGCGCTCATCGCCCTTTTTTCTTCATTTTTTTGAGCGTTGACTTGTTCGTTTTTCACTCCCTCGGGAGCGTCTTGACTGCCGAGCGCGTCCACGGGAACGTTTTGAGGCACGCCGCCAACCACGTCGATAAACTCTTTTGTAAGATTGCCGCACTTGGTACACATCACTGCCCCGTCGGGCATTTCATTTCCGCATTTAGAACAATACATACTTCACCTCACTAAAAATTGAGTGTGACCGCGCTGCATATAAAATTGATAAAATAGCACAAGGATAAGACAAACATCCCCGCCGGGAATATCACCCTACACGGCTTTTTCACCTTTTCGATAAACATAAACGCAAATCCGGTAACCGCTATGACCAGCGCAATTATAGAGAATATACCCGCCACGATTACGGGAGCCGTTGCGATAGAATTGGGTGTGACGTATGTGTAATCATAATACGAATCGTTTAGCAATTGCTGAGTCAACGCAGTGGTAACTATTGTAGCCAGCACGCTGCCTAAACACATTATAACAAATGCCGAAAACGACAAGGACATTGATAGAGGAAACTTCTTTCCTTGCCTTTGTTCCATCGACTCTTGCTGAATTTGCTCCGCAAGCGTCGCCTTTTTAGCCTGCTGCATTTCATTAAATTTAACCGTGGGCATCCCGCATCCGGGGCATATGAGCGCATCATCTTCGATTTGCTTGCCGCAATGAACACAATACATAAATTTTACCTCCTTTTCACAATAATAACACAAATGAAATAAAAAGTAAATGCTATATAGGCAGAAAAAATTTTTGCCGTTTGTGTTAGCATATTGAAAAAATTGCACGCAAGGCGGTGGGGCACGCGTCGGAGCTTGCGCAAGTGCGAAGAAACCAACTTACGCACTTATAATAAAAGCCTTTGCGAAGAGATAAAGTAGTATAATTGAGCGCGGCAAATGCCAAGCGTTACCATTAGAGAGGCTTGCCCTCTCGCGGAGCCGTGCGTGAGCAAGGCGGAGCTTGCGCAAGTGCGAAGAAACAAGGTTACACA
>CALWKO010000047.1 GCA_944381275.1 uncultured Clostridia bacterium
GGTGCCGCTTCCTCTACGGGTGCCGCTTCTTCTGCGGGCGCCGCTTCTTCTGCGGAGGCTTCTTCCTCGGCGGTTTCTTCAACGGGCGCCGATTCTTCCGCAGGTGCGGCTTCTTCCGAATTTTCTTCGGCGGTTACGTCTGCGGCGGATTCGCCTTCGGGGGCGCCGCCTTCGGGAGCGCCGCCGGGGGTATCGTCGGGATTGCCGCCGTCGGGATTATCGCCGCCGGGAGTATCGTCGGAATTGTTATCTTCTTCCGGTTCAAGAGGTACGGGCTGAGTGCACTCTTCGTCCAAATACCAGCCTGCGAAGATGAAGCCTTCCCTCTCTTCAGGCGTAGGCAACTCTATAACGCTGCCCTTCTTGCCCTTGATAACTATGTCTTCACTGCCTTCCACGCCCGTGACAAGCGTTACGGACTTCTTGGTGACGAGCAGCAGGATGAGCAGCAGGACTATTATGAGAATTATGATGAGGATGAGCAGAGCTATCACCACCCAAAGCAGAGTGGGATCCTGCGCGTTGGGCACGCCGGTCACAAGGTAATCGCCGGCGGCGTCGACCGTGAGCTGCAGGCTGCTGCCGTCCATTCTCACTTGAACGGGGGCGTAGGAGCCGTCCTCATTTATTTTATATACCATATAATTACCGATCTCACTCATGCTCTCGCCGAGGTCGACGGTGATGGTGTATACGCCGCGCACGCCGAACATGGCGTTTTCCGCCTCGATCATGTCGATGCACAGCACGCCGTAAGCCTCCCTGTCCGTAGAGGCAGCCACTGCGGAATGCGCGCTCGCCGCGGCGGTATCCCAGGTGACGGATACGGCGGTGTCGAGCAAGCCGCCCTCGTTGTTCTGAACGATGCCGCCTATGCCGCCCACTTGAGCGGTGCGCTTATCGGGAGCGGCGGTATACAGAACTTGCTCGATGACGTTGTTTTCCGCAACTCCGCTGACTGCGGCGTTGATGGCGGTAAGACCCTTCACCGTGGGGGAAGTCACGGAGTAAGTTTGACCGTACTTCACGGGGTCGGAGTTGTGATAGGTGGTGGCGACTTGGTCGGGATCCCCGTCGCCGTTGATGTCGTCGGGAGTGCCGTCGCCGTTGAGGTCGTAATAATAATGAATGGTTATGGTATATTCAATTAAGTTATAGGTGCATTTTATCCTGTAAGAAGCGGTTCCGTCTATCTCCCTTACCCCGGTGGTGCCGTCATCCGCCCAAACCACGCTTTTACGAATGTAGCCCGTGGGAGCGGTTATGCTTGCAGCCAGCTGAGAGGGAGTGTACGAACCTGCGGTTACGGAAACGGATTCCGCCTTGGGATCGGCGTAGGTGCCGTCCAGCTTTTCCATCACGACGTCGACGGGGATGATGACTTCGGGGGCGCCGAACACCGCGACTACCGTTACGGAACTTGCGGGCATTTGATAAGTTGCGATGTCCACAAATTCGCCGTTCACCTGCCAGCCCTTAAATTCCATGCCCTCGGGCGCGGCGGGCTTAGTGAAGCTGCCCATGTAAGCACCTATGGGTGTTTGAGCCGCAGCGGGATAGGTCGAGTTTGTGCCGTTGATGGAAACCACAAGATCGTAAGTTGTGGTTGTCCAGGTCGCGGTGAGATCGATGTTCGTTCCGGCAACTTGCGCCAGCACGGTGGAATCTATGCGGGCAATCTTTTCGCCATTCAGCTCCCACCCCGCAAAGGTATAGCCCGTGCGTGTGGGCGCAGGTAAAGGATATTCATTGCCGTTTTGAAGAACGGAGTACGTTTCGTTTGCAGGCATTGTTACACTGCCGTCGGTAACACCGCTGTTATAAGTAATGGTATATACTATAGCTTGGAATTTGGGGGTAAGCTCCACGGTGCCTTCCGCGAAGAACAAGCTGTCGTCGAGGACGGTGAGCGTACTTGTTTCGTCGTTATATGAAGCGACCGACTTGCCATTGATTTCGAATCCGACGAACTCATACCCTTCTTCATTAGGTAAGATTGCACCCAACGACGCGGGAATGCCGGCATCGTATGTCGTGCCCGATTGGCTTACCACGGTAGTAATGGTGTTTGGCTGCGGCGACGAAAAGCCCAATGCATATGTATATTGAGTTTTCGATGCCCATGCCTCCGCAGACGCGGTGTTGTCGATAAATGCCAGCGGAGATAAGGCGGCGATGAAAAGCGCCGCGATCAAAAGCAGCGTCAAAGAAAATTTGACAGGCTTTGTCTTAGAAAGTTCCCTCATAACTTAACCTCTTACTTAAAATACGCCGAGAGTGCCTCACGGTTAATATAATTATATTATATGCAAAATAAAAAGTCAATAGCAAATATAGGCATTTGTGCGCATAATGCGCTATTTTTTTTAAAAAATATTACCAAAACTTTGCAATAACGCCCTGTAATTTTAATATTCTTGTAAGATGCGGGCGAGAAAATATTGAAAAAATAAAGGCGGAATAAAGCCGCCTTGCAAAATTTAAAAAGAATGCGAACGGATAAAGCAACCGCACTCGCCTTTTGAACGGGTATTTCTAATTGACTTGAGGGAAAAACTCGCGCTTTGCGGAGATGAGCGACTGCCCGCGCTGCAAGTAGACGTCTATCCCCTTGGGGTCGGCGAGGCGCTCCAGCCTGTTTTCTTCGGGGATATACAGCTTGCTTATCCCGCCCGCGCCGCACGCGATTATGCTCGCGCACTCCTCCATTATGTCGATGTTGTATATGCATTGCTTGCCCGGCAGGCAGTAACCGACGTTTTCCAAATTGCCGCTCATGTACTTTTGGCGGTACATATAGTAAGGTATGTAGCCGCACTCCGCCGCCTTTTTGCGGGCATAGTCCGTCATGACGTCCACGTGCGAGTAAGTGTTGTCGTATCCCGCAAGCTTGAGCCCCGACCCCTTTTTGAGCGCGAGGGTGTGCACGGTGACGTTTTCCGAGCGAAGGGCGCATATGCCGTCCGCCGTAACGGCAAAATCCTCCTCGCTCTCCCCGGGAAGCCCCGCGATGAGGTCGCAGTTGACGTCGAAGGAGAACTTGCGCGCCAAATCGTAGGCGGCGAAAAAGTCGGCGGCGGTATGCCGTCTTCCTATCAGCGCGATGGTCTTGTCGTTCAATGACTGTGGATTGACGGAGACGCGGGTTACCCCCATATCGTCCATAATTTTTAACTTGTCGAAAGTGATGGTATCCGGTCTGCCCGCTTCCACGGTGAACTCTACGCCCACACCCTTTAAAGCCTCCATCACCCGCAAAAAGTCGGAATCGTCAAGCGAGGTGGGAGTGCCGCCGCCCACGTATACGGCGCGCAGCTTATAGCCGCGCTCGGCGATGAGGGCGCGCGCGTCCTCTATCTCCTTTACGAGCAGATCCACATAGCCGGGGATGAACTTCTTCACCCTGCCAATCTCGGCGGAGATGAAGGAGCAGTAGCTGCACCTGGTGGTACAGAAGGGGATGTTGACAAATAGGTCAATATTCTTTCGGCTTATATCTATATACCCTTCCTGCGCGGCGCACACGCTTTGAATAAGGAGCGCCTTATCCTTGCTCACGCGCAAATCGCCTGTAAAATATTCAAGCGCGCCGGCTCCGCTGTTTCGCGTATCCCTAAACAGCTTGGTGGGGCGCACGCCCGTCAAGGAGCCGTAGGGCAAGGCGGTGTTATACACGCGCGCCATAAGGTCATAGACCATCACCTTGGCGGTGCGCTTTACTATGCGCTTTACTTCGTTTTCGTCTGTCAAGTGTTCTAAATTAACGCGTTTTTCAAAAGTATATTTCGGTATATTTTCTAATTCGGAATATTCTAGCAATATTTTGACTGCTTTTTCTTCGCGCGTGAAAGTGAGACGCGCCTCTTTCCCGTCCTCGCCCTCAAGCGCGTGGGGATTGAAGGCGCGGATGACTTCGGCTATATCGGCGGCTATATTTTCCTTGTTGCAGACAAATTTCATATCTTTTTATACAGGGGATTGTTCGCCCTTTCAAAGGTGGAATCAGTAGCTTGCCCGTGACCGGGGAAGAGCTTGTATTCGCCCGGGAGGGAGAGAATTTTATTTACGGACGCGACTATGTCGCCGTAGCTGCCGTCGTAAAAATCATATCTTCCGTATGAACCATAAAAGATGGTATCGCCGCAGAAGATATTGTCTTCTATCACGTAGCACACTCCTCCCGCGGAGTGCCCGGGGGTGTGGATCACCTCTATCTCCATGCCGGCAAGGCGCAGCACTTCCCCGCCCTTCAACAATACGTCGGCGGGAGCGGGCTCGCATTTTGCGTAGCTGTATGCGGCGAGCGACTTATTGGGATCGGTGAGTTTATCCGCGTCCAGCTCGTGGATATAGATGGGCGCGCCCGTATATTCCTTTAACGCCTTGGTCTGCCCTATGTGGTCGTAGTGCCCGTGGGTGAGCAGGATAGCCTGCACGGAAAGGTCGTTTTCGTCTATATAATTTTTTATCTTCTTAAACCTGTCCCCGGGGTCTATCGCCACGCATTCGCGCTTGCCTGGGATACGGACGAAATAGCAGTTGACTTCCATAAAGCCCAAGGCGAGCTTTTCTATTTGTATCATTTTTCAAATACCACCGTTACCGGGCCGTCGAGGTTGGTTTCCAGGTGCATATGCTCCCCGAAAGCGCCCGTGGCGACGTCGCCGAGTAACTCCTTGAATTTATTTACCGTGTAATCGTAGAGCGGCCTTGCCTCCTCGTGATTTAGGGCATGGGAAAAGTCCGGGCGCCTGCCCGTGGCGGGGTTGGCGTATAGGGTGAAGTTGGAGACCGCCATCACCTGCCCGCCCACTTCTTTCAAGCTCAAATTGAGCTTGCCGCCCTCGTCGCGGAAGATGCGCATATTCACGATGCGGTTCACTATGTAATCCGCCTTTGCCCCGTCGTCCCCCTGCGTGTAGCCGAGCAGGACGAGATAGCCATAGCCGCAGCGGCTCACTTCCTTCCCGTCCACGCTCAAAACGCAGCTGTTTATCCTTTGAACTATCGCGCGCATTACTTGCTCTTCCTGTAAACGTTATACACGCCCTTTATCGAGCGCAGTTTGTTGATGACGTAATCGAGGGTGTCGAGGTTGTCCACTTCCATGGTCACGGTGACCACGGCGGTGCCCACCTCCTTATCCGCCTTGGCGGAGATGCCCGTCATATATATCTTCATATTGTTGAGCATTGTGGCAACGTCGCTGAAAAGTCCCGTCCTGTCGTCACCTTCTATATTCACGGAGGCGGTGAACTTTTCGCCTATGCCGGCGGGCCAGCTCGCCTCGATGAGCCGCTCCGGCTCGTAAGAAGCCACGTTCGGGCAGTCCGCCCTGTGGATGGAAACTCCCCTGCCGCGCGACACATAGCCCACAATTTTGTCCCCGGGGAGGGGGTTGCAGCAGTGGGAGAAGCGGATCAAAAAGCCGTCGTACCCCTTGATGAGCACGCCGCTGCCGCCGCCCGCGGTACCTTCCGCGCGCGCGGGCTTTATGTCGAGCACGTTGCCGCGCTCGATGTGGTTCTTGAAGCAGTCGATCATCTTGACCACCACCTGGTTGGTGGTGAGTCCGCCGTAACCTATCATGGCGAAGATCTCGTCCGCCTGGGTGGTGTTGTACTTCTTTTGGATGTAGCTCTTCCACTCCTCGCACGCCATGAGCTCGCTGAGGTTGTAGCCGCGCCGCTTTGCCTCTTTTTCCAGCATATCCTTGCCGCGGCGGATGTTGTCCTCCTTCATCTCCTTTTTGAAGAAGGCGCGAATCTTCGCCTTAGCCGAGGGGGTGACCACGAAGTTGAGCCAATCGCGCGAAGGACCTTTTGACGCGCTCGAAGTGATGACCTCCACCACGTCGCCGTTGGAGAGCGGGGTGTTGAGGTGCGCCATTTTGGAGTTTATCTTTATGCCCACGCACTTATTGCCCACCTCGCTGTGCACGTTGTAGGCAAAGTCTATGCCCGTGGAGCCGCTGGGCAGATTTATCACGTCGCCCGCCGGGGTGAACACGTACACCTGGTCCTGGTACAAGTCCAGCTTGAGCATGTCCAAAAATTCGGACGAGTCGTCCACCTCGCTCTGCAGCTCCATGACGTTGCGAATCCAGGCGAGTTTTTGGTCGTTGGAGTCGGTGGAAAACTTCTCCCCCTGCTTATACTTCCAATGCGCGGCGATACCGTATTCGGCTATGCGGTGCATTTCGTGAGTTCTTATCTGAATTTCAAAGGGCACGCCCACGCTGCTTAAAACGGTGGTGTGAAGCGATTGATACATGTTGGATTTGGGCACGGAGATGTAGTCCTTGAAGCGATACGGGAGCGGCTTCCACATGGTGTGGATGGTGCCGAGCACCTCGTAACAGTCCTTGACCGTGTCCACGATGATGCGGATGGCGTGAAGGTCGTAGATCTCCTCGAAGGATTTGCCCTTTTGCATCTTCCGCCATATGCTGTAAAAGTGCTTGGGGCGCCCGTTTATCTCAGCTTTTATGCCGATTTCCTTTAATTTTGCCTCTATACGTGCGATGATCCTGTTCACGAACTGCACGCGCTCGTCCGCGGTGGCAGCCACCTTATTGGTGATATACTTGTAATCTTCCGGATGAAGGTACTTTAAGCACAAGTCCTCCAGCTCGCCTTTTATGCTCGCGATACCCAGGCGGGCGGCGATGGGGGCGTATATGTCCAGCGTTTCCTGCGCGATGCGCTTTTGAGAGGCGGGATCCTTGAAGGCGAGCGTGCGCATGTTGTGCAGCCTGTCCGCAAGTTTGATGATTATCACGCGGATGTCGTTGGACATGGCTAGGAACATGCGGCGGTAGTTTTCCGCCTGCGCTTCCTCCTTAGACTTGAAGTTGAGCATGCTCAGCTTGGTAACGCCGTGCACGAGCGAGGTGACCGTGCCGCCGAACTTCTCCTTTATCTCGCTCTCCTTTGCGCCGGTGTCCTCCACCACGTCGTGCAAGAGCGCGGCGATGATGCTGTTCTTATCCATGCCCAAGTCCATTAAAATGGCGGCAACTTCCACCGGGTGAGCTATGTAGGGCTCCCCGGAGAGGCGATATTGATCCTTGTGCCGCTCCTCCGCATACTCAAACGCCTTTACTATGCGCGCGTACGAGGCGGGTTTGTACACTTCCTTGGCTTTTTCGAGAAATTCTTGCTTATCCATCGTATTCCTCTTTTAAACGCTTGTAGAGCTTGCTTGAAGAAAGCTCGCGTTTTTGCACGGTTTCGGGCAGGAAGACTCCGCCCTCTTTATATATTATAATACCTAAATCCATAAAGGTAAATAAGCAGGCGAGAAATTTTTCCCAGCCGAGCGCCTTGCCCGCCGCGTTGAAGAGCGCCGCTTCGCTCGCGCCCTGCTTTATCCTGAGGCTGCTCCTCACCGCCTTATACGCCTCGCCCAGCTCTTCGTAAGTGGGGACGACGAGTCCCGCGGGATAGCCGCCGCAGACATATACCTTGCAATTTTTGTTCAAGATGAGGTTATCTATGCCGCCGGGGAGCAAGGGCATTTCCAAAAACACCACGCTCTTGAAGCCGGCGAGATCCGCGCTCGGATCAAGCCCGTATATTATCGTATCGTACGGGCAGGGAGTGTATGGCTTTGCGCACGCGGTCAAAAAGCCTTCGCCGAGGCTTTGCGCTATCTTCGCGCCCTCGGCGGAGTTCGCCACCAGGCACACGCCCGTCCCTTTGAGCGCCTTTATCCCCTCGATATCTATCTCCTCGAGGGTGAACACGGAGCCTTCCTCTCCGCCCGCGCTCATCCTTAAATAGGAAGCGAGCAGCAGCTGCCCGGGAGGCGGCTGCAGGGGGTAGGCATCGTGCACCATAAGGCTTGCGCGCTCGATGTTGTTGAACACGGAATACTCCACCGTAAAGGCAAACTCCTTGCCTGCCGCGCTGTTATACCACTGCACCCTGTCGCCGGCGTAAAATTGCACCATCTCGCACTCGCCGCTCAGGCTCGCCTTTAAGTGCGCGCCCCCGCCCATGCGCGTGAACGCGCCGCGCTCCGCCCTCGCCGTGAACACGGGACGGGGATTTCCCTCTCCGCACGGTTCGAATCTTGCCAAATCCTTGGCGAACTCGGCGCTGCACGGAAGGGTTATCTCTATCCCCTTTTCGTGCGAATAATGCGGCTTGAAGTCGGGATACTTATTCGCGCAATAGCGGTTTATCACAAAGTCGAACTCCTTGATAAGGGACTTTTTTATCGTGATCCCGCACGCGCGCTTGTGCCCGCCGAAGCGGACGAGATAGGCGGCGCACGCCCTCACGCAGTCGAGGATGTCCACCCCTTCCACGCTCCTGCCGGAGCCTTTTGCCTCTCCGCCGCTTTCCGTGATGAGTATCACCGGGCGGTTGTAAAGCTCCACTAAGCGAGAGGCGGTTATACCCAGCACTCCGTCGTCCCAATAGGGGTCGTAGAGCACGATCACGCGCCGCTCGGATATATCCTCGTCCTGCAATTTTTCCACGCAGGCGCGCGTTAAATCGGCGGTGAACTGCTTGCGCCGCTCGTTGCACTCGTTGATGTTCCTAACGAGCGTTTCGAGCAGGAAATTGTCCTTTTCATAAAAGAGGGCGACCGTTTCGTAGGCGGTTTCCACCCTGCCCGTGGCGTTTATCCTGGGCCCCAGCTTAAAGGCGATGTCGCGCGCGGTGGCGGGACCCTTCAAGCAACTGTCCATGAGCAAGCTCAGCCCCTTGCGCCTGCGCTTATTCAAAAGCGCAAGACCCAATGAGGTGATCACCCTGTTGTCGCCCGTGAGCGGCACCACGTCCGCTACGGTGGCTATGGCGGCGATGTCCAAAAACCTCTCCGCCGCGCGCGCGTCGAGCGCCTGGACTATCCTGAACGCCACCCCCGCGCCGCACAGATCGCGGCACACGCCCTCGCCGCTCAGCTTGGGGTCGAATACGGGGCATTCGGGCAGCTCCGCGGGCGGTTCGTGGTGGTCGGTTATGACCATGTCTATGCCCAGATCTTCCTGCGCAAAGCGCACTTCTTCCACCGAGGTGATGCCGCAGTCCACGCTGATGATGAGGTCGGGAAATTCGCGCTCGGCTATATCGGTGAGTGCGGAAAAATTCAGCCCGTACCCCTCGGTATGCCTATCCGGTATGTAGTAAGCGCACTCTACGCCCACCGAAGTGAGATACTCGTATAATATGGCGGTGGCGCAGATGCCGTCGCAGTCGTAGTCGCCGTAGATGACCGCCTTCTGCCCTTCCTTGATCGCTTCTTTTATGCGTGCGGCGACTTCCTTCAAGCCGACGTAATCTTCAAGCGGGCATAGGTCGCCTAGCGAGGGCGAGAAAAATTTAAGCCGTTCGCCTTCGCCTATTCCGCGCTCCTTTAAGAGCGCGTCTATTATCCTTTTTTCCTCTTCACGCGTCATAAAATTATATATATTATAGCACAAATATGCGTGCGCGTAAATACCTTGCGGCAAAAAAGCCGCCCTATGAAGGACGGCTTTTGCGTTTTTTGTTTGTTTGCCTTACTTCGCCGCGGCGACCTTAGCCTCTTTTGCTTTGTCTGCCTTTTTGGCGGCGGATTTTGCCTTGCGCTTTTCGTCCGCTTCCTTCATGAGGATATACAGCGACGGCGAGAGGAACATGGACGAATAGAAGCCGCCCACCAGACCCGCAATGACGGGCACGCCGAATTCGCGCACGGAAGAAGTGCCGATTATCGAGAAGAGCAAGATCATCACCAGCGTGGTTATGGTGGAGTTGAAGTTACGCAAAGTGGTTTCGCGCACCGACCTATCCACCAGCGGGCGCAGGTTCGCGCTCGTGTTGACAAGGGCGGAATCGCCCGCCATCTTCTTGGCTATCTTGTTGTTTTCACGCACGCGGTCGAAGATGACTATCGTGTTGTTGATGGAGTATGCCACGATGGTTATTATCGCCGAAACGAACGCCGCGTTCACCTGGATCTTGAAGATGATGGTGATGCAGAACATTATCGCCACGTCGTGGATGAGCGCTATCACCGCGGAAAGACCGCTGAACACTTCGAACCTGATGATGACGTAGATCAAGATGACGAGTATCGCAACCGCCAAGGCGATGCCGCCGAGCATGAGCAGGCGGGAGCTTGCCGAAGCGCCGATGTATTCGGAGGTGATGTCCTCGTTGACGTATACGCGCGAGGTGATGTCATTTTCAGAAAAATGCGTGTTTATATCGGTGGCGATCCTCTCCAGAATCAGCTCGTTGCGGTAACGGGTGAGGTCATTCGCGGCGTTGTCGAATGCGGAGGAGATGTTGTCTATTTTAAACACGATTGCCATATCCTCGCCCGTTCCCGAAGTTTGGGTATAGTTGATGTTGGGCGTTACCACCTGCACGGTGAGCGAAGAAGAAAGGTTGTTTTCCTCGGCGTATTCTATCACCTGATTGGCGATTTCTTCGCTGTATATGGCGCTTTCGATTATGTCGTGATAGGTATCGTATTCGCTCTCGACGGCGGTTTCTCCCAGCTTGGTGGTGATGATGGTGCCGCCCTTGAAGTCGATACCTATATTCATGCCGCTTTCAAACGACCCGCCCTGCCCGGCATACGCGCCGAAGCAGATGATGGCGATGATTATCACTATAAAGGGTATGGATACCCATATTCTCCAATAGCTCGTAAGGCGGAATCTCGACCACCTGTCCGCAAGCGAGCCACCCTTTAAGCTGTTCTTGTTCAAGGGCTTGGCGGGCTCTGCGGGCGCTTCGGTCACGACTTCCGCTGCGGGCTCGGGAGATACTTCCTGCACGGGAGCTTGTACAACTTCCTGCGCGGGAGCTTCCTGCATGACCTCCTGCTCCTGTGCGGGGGTCACTTCGAGCTGTTCTTCCTGCTGCTGCACCTGGGGTGCGGGCTTTTTGGCGCTCTTGTAAGGAGGCCTCTTCTTATTATACTTCTTACCCATTATTGTGCCTCCTCTGCCGCAATGTCCTGTGCGAGCAATTCTTCGGCCGTCATAACGGCTTTGCCGCGGTGTACGCCGAAAAGTCTTTCTGCATAGCCGTCGTCCTTGCCTTGGCGCTTGAGCTTATCTTCGTCGCCTTCAGCCAAAGTGCGGATGCAGTACAGAATGATACGCGTAAGCAGCATGGAGCAGATGAGCGAGAGCACTATACCTATAAGCAGCGTAATGCCGAAGCCTTGGAGCGCAGACGCGCCGAACGATCCCACGATTATGAGTATCACCGCGCCGAAGATGGTGGTGATGTTACCGTCGATGATAGCGCCGGCGGAACGCTTGAAGCCGAGCGCGCACGCCGTGCCCAGCGCCTTGCCCGCGGCGGATTCTTCTTTTATTCTTTCAAAAATAATGACGTTTGCGTCCACCGCCATACCTATCGAGAGCAGCACGCCCGCGATACCGGAGAGGGTGAGCTGCACCCAAGGGAACACGGCGAGCAAGAACAGGTAGGTAAAGGCGTAGTAGATGAGGGAGAGAGCGGAAGCCACGCCCATCATCTTATAGAGCACTATCATATAGATGACGATGAGCCCCAAACCGACCGCGCCGGAGATGATACCCGCGGTGATGGCACTGTCGCCCAGCGTTGCGGAGATGACGCCGCTTTCCGCCATATCCAGCGGCACGGCGAAGGAACCCGCCATTATCTGCACCGCCAGCTCGTAGGCGTCCTCGTATCCGCTTGCGCCCGACCAACCGCCGGAGATGGTGCATTGACCGGAAGTGATCGCCTCATTCACCTGCGGGGAGATGAGCAGTTCGCGGTTTACAAAGATGGCGATGTACTGACCGGAGTAGGTCGTGGTGAGGTCGGAGAACATCTGCGTGCCCTCTTCGTCAAATTCCAAAACCACCACATATTCGCCCGTGGTACTGTCGTAACTCAAGCCCGCGTTGGAGATGTGGCTGCCGTCCATACCCTCCGCGTTCTCGTCATAAGAACTCGAGCTGGTCACCTGCGAGGAGCTGCCCTGCAGCCACAGGGAAGCGGGACGACCCACCAAGTCGAATATACGCTCGGGATCGTCCACGTCCGGCACTTCCACGCGGATGGTGGTGCCGTAAACGGTGACCTGCGCCTCGGTATAGCCGCGGTTGAACAGCAAGCTCTGCATGGTGTCAGCCGTGCCTTGAATGGCGGCGGACTGCTCTTCCGCGCTCATGGAAGTGTATTCTTCCGAAGATGTGTCTACGTTATACACGGCATAAACGCCGCCGCTGAGGTCAAGACCCAGCGAGATAGTGGATACGTAGCCGTGATATTCGTCCGTCGCGTTTATGTCGAAACTTACAAACGCAAATACCGCGGCAAGCACTATCAAGATTGAAAGAACCGTAAGAAAGACGATCGATTTAACGCGCCTGCTCTTTCGTTTACCGGCGCTGTCTGCTGCTGCGCTCGATCCTCTTCCGGACCCCTTCTTCAAGTCTTTGTTAAATGACTTAGCCAAGAAGATTGCCTCCTTTACTACATAGTTATAAACATTATAATATTTTTATATATATAAGTCAAATGATAAGCAATAATTTTTTCGGGTCGAAAATACAATTTACGCAGCTTAATCGACCCGAAAAAATCGCGAAATCTTTTTCCTTCATATACTAAAATTTAAAACGCCACTTTTATCTGAAGGAAAAAGGCGAAATCTTGCGGCGGATATATTATTATTCTACGAAGCGGCGTTGCTTCGCCGCAAGGCGAAATCCGCCCTCAAACCGCCAAGGCGACGAGAGGGCGGGCGAAATCCTCGAACATACAGCCGCGAGCGGCGCTGTTCGAGGGCGAAGG
>CALWKO010000048.1 GCA_944381275.1 uncultured Clostridia bacterium
AATCGCACTTTTGCCAAGCGTTACCTTGAGAGAGGCGACTGCCTCTCAAATCGGAAAGGGTGAATTTTTGCGGCTAACGGTGCGTTCGCTACCCTGCCCATGTGTGCCGCAAAAAGAGGGGAAACCGCGGCTCAAGCAAGCAATGCCGCGGCACGGCAGAGCCGCGCCGTCGGAGCGCAGCAGCTGTTCACGGAATTATCTTGCTTGCGAATGGCGGGGTTGCCCCTCAGCAAGCAAAAAAGAAAAGGGTACCTAACGCGGTTAGCGAAGATACCCTATCCCTTTTCTTTTTTGCTTAATTATATATTCTTGATAACGAATTCAGTCATTTGGGTGGTGGTAAGAATAGGCAGCCCCTCTTCCTTCAAGTCGGCGGTGCGGGCGCCTTGGGCGAGAGTTTTCTCCACGGCGGATTCCACGGCGTCGGCTTCCTTTGAAAGGTCAAAGGCATAGCGCAGCATCATTGCGGCGGAGAGGATGGTTGCCAAGGGGTTGGCGATGTTCTTGCCGGCGATGGTGGGTGCGGAGCCGTGGATGGGCTCGTAAAGTCCGCGGGTGGTTTCGTTTATGCTGGCGGAAGGCAGAATGCCTATGCTGCCCACGCACATGGCGGAGAGGTCGGAGAGGATGTCGCCGAACAGATTGCCGGTGACGATCACGTCGAATTGGGCGGGATCGCGCACGAGCTGCATAGCGGCGTTATCCACGAGCACGTCCTCCAGCTCCACGTCGGGGTAGTCGGAGTGCACGTCGTGAATGCACTTTCTCCACAAGCCGGAGGTCTTGAGCACGTTGGCTTTATCTATGCTTGAAACCTTATGGCGGCGCTTTTGAGCCAGCTCGAACGCCACGCGGGAGATGCGCTCCACCTCCAGTTCGCCGTAAGCCATCACGTCGTAGCCTTCCGCGCCGTACTTGCCGCGGCGCATGCCCTTTTCACCGAAGTAGATGCCGCCGATGAGCTCGCGCACCACGAGCAGGTCTATCTTGCCGGGGTGCTTGAGGGGGCAGACTTTTTCCAGCGCGGGGAATAGGCGCGCGGGACGCAGGTTGGCATAAAGCCCCATCGCCTTCCTCACGCCCAAAAGAGCGCGCTCCGGGCGCTTTTCGTAAGGGAGAGAATCGTACTGAGGACCGCCCACCGCGCCCAGCAGAACGCTGTCGCTTTTAAGGCAGATATCCAAGCTCTCTTGGGGCAGAGGCTCGCCGTACTTGTCGTAAGCCGCGCCGCCGCAGATACTCTCGGTAAAGTTGAATTTGTGGTTGAAGCGCTCGCCCACCTTGGTGAGCACGTCCATGGCAGCGCCCGTGACTTCCGGACCGATGCCGTCGCCTTTGATTACAGCAATATTATATGTTCCCATTTTTTACTCCTAGTCGGTGTACTTGCCGCTCTTTATCGCCTCGACAAGTCCGCCGCAGGCGATGATTTGCTGAATGAATTTGGGGAAGGGCGCCGCTTGGAAGCTCTTACCCGTGCTCTCGTTGGTCACAACGCCCGTGTTGACGTCCACGGATACGATGTCCCCGTCATTGATGTTGTCCACCGCCTCCGGGCATTCCAGAATGTAGAGCCCGATGTTGAGCGCGTTGCGGTAGAAGATGCGCGCGAAGGATTTGGCGATCACTATGGAAACGCCGCAGCCTTTAAGCGCGATGGGCGCGTGTTCGCGCGAAGATCCGCAGCCGAAGTTCTTGCCCGCGACCACGATGTCCCCCTCCTTAACCGTCTTATAAAAGTCGGGGTGAGTGTACTCCATGCAGTGCTTGGCAAGTTCCTTGGGATCGAATGTGCTCAAATATGTCGCCGGGACGATGACGTCCGTGTCGATGTCGTCGCCGAATTTAAAAACTCTGCCTTTTATCATTTTTCTTCCTCCAAACCCTTTTCACCCGTAAGTTTGCCGGCTATCGCGCTCGCCATTGCCGTGGCGGGAGAAGCCAGGTAGATATAGCTGTCCTTTGCGCCCATGCGGCCGATGAAGTTGCGGTTGGTGGTCGCCACCGCCACTTCTCCGCTCGCCAAAATGCCCATGTGTCCGCCCAGGCAAGGTCCGCACGTGGGGGTGGATACTATCGCTCCGCCCTCGATAAACGTCTTGATATACCCCTTTTCCATAGCCTCTAAATATATCTTGTTGGTGGCGGGGATGATTATCGTGCGCACGCCCTTTTTAACGTGCCTGCCCTTGAGCACGCGCGCGGCTTCCGCCAGGTCGCTTATCCTGCCGTTGGTGCACGAACCGATGACCACTTGGTCTATCTTTATCTCTTCCTTCACGTCGTCCACCGCGCGGGTGTTGGAAGGAAGGTGCGGGAACGCCACCGTGGGGCGCAGCGCGGAGAGGTCTATATCGATTATCTTCTCGTATGCGCCGTCTTCCGGCGTTTCAAAGCGGGGATAGGTCTTGCCTATGCTCTCCTTGGTGTATTCGTCCGTCTTGCCGTCGATGGGGAAAACGCCGTTCTTTGCGCCGCATTCTATCGCCATGTTGCACACGGTAAACCTGTCGTCCATGCTCAGGCTGTTCACGCCCTCGCCGGCAAATTCTATGCTCTTGTAAAGCGCGCCGTCCACGCCTATCATGCCGATGATGTGCAATATCAAATCCTTGCCGGAAACGCCCTTGTTCAGCTTGCCCTTCAAGTTGAACTTGATGGCGGAGGGCACTTTGAGCCATATCTTGCCGCTCATCATTATGCCCGCTATATCCGTGGAGCCCACGCCCGTGGAGAAGGCGCCCAGCGCGCCGTATGTGCAGGTGTGGGAATCGGCGCCTATCATCACCGCCCACGGCTTGGCGATGCCTTTTTCCGGCAAGAGTGCGTGCTCTATGCCCATCTCGCCCACGTCGAAGAAGTTCTTCACGTCGTGCTTATGGGCGAAGTCGCGCACGCGCTTGCATTGCTGCGCGGACTTTATATCCCTGTTGGGGGTGAAGTGGTCGAGCACGAAAGTGACGTTATCCTTGTTGCATAAGCTGCAGCCGCTGCCCTCGAATACGTCGATGGCTACGGGCGCGGTGACGTCGTTGGACATAGCCGTGTCCACGTCCACCAGGATGAGGTTGCCCGGCGCAAGCGCCTTTTCCGCCTCGTCTGCGCTCATGCCCTTTCTTGCCGCCAGAATTTGCTGAGTGAATGTAAGTTTCATAATATACTCCTGTGGCTTTTGCTGTGTTGTAAATTACTTTATATTATAAGTTACGGCGCGCAAATAGTCAAGAAAATTGACCGCCTGCGCGCTTTGTGCGGAAAGAAGATTTTTGACTATTCCGAAACTTGCGTAATTTTACGCGTTTTTCGGAGCAGAATAAATTGCGAAAAAGTTGGTAATTCGTCGAAAAAGCGCAAGCTTTGCCGCTCGGGGGAAATTTTGCAAGAAAGCTGTTATTATGGGCATGAAAAACGCAAGGAGAGTTTATTATGGATTACAACGTTCACGATATGGCAAAGAAGGCGAAGGCACGGCTGCGCGGCAAGGAGGAGTTCCCGCGCTTGACGGCGGAGACGGTGCGCGCCATCCTGCAAGAAGACGTCGTGCTCGACCCGCTCGGCAGACTCACCGATCACGCCGTCTTCGACGCCCTGGACGACACGGGTAAACAACGCTACATCCTGGAGCTGGCTGCAAACTACAACCGCTGCCTCCAACAACTCCACAGCGTGACGCTGCACCCCTAACCGCCTTGAAGTGACATTAAGGGGATAGCAAGCTTATTTCTTCGCACTGCGTGGGTATATTTTTTGATTGATTTGCCTTATTTTTTAACGCGGCGCCAAGGCGACTTTAATTGCCGCCGAGTTATAATCGCTGAACGAGCGGTTATTTACCGCAAAGTTTGTCGGGTTATAGTCCGATAAACTTTTTGTTTTTCAAAGTTTGTAGGGGTTTTGTCCCGTTTTTGCGCGGAATACTTGAAGATTGGGCGGCGTATGCTGTTATATGGCGGTTTTTTTATTGATTTTGGTGCTGGGCGGAGGGCTCATCCTGATGGCGAAGGGCGGCGACCTTTTTGTGGACAGCGCCGTGCGCATGGCGAGGGCGGCGAAAGTGCCGGAATTTTTGATAGGCGCGACTGTGGCGGCGGTGGGCACGACACTGCCCGAACTGCTCACCTCGCTCACCGCGATAGGCAAGGGAGTGGCGGCGCAAGACCCTGCCGCCATGCAGGAGCTTACGGACGTGGCGGTGGGCAACGCGGTGGGGAGCATGGTGTGCAACATAGGTTTAATACTCGCCCTGTCCTTCCTGCTCCGCCCCTATCCCGCGGGCGGCGGCGCCTTTGCGGTCAAGGGGATATTCCTGCTGATATGCACGGGCGTGCTGTGCGCCTTTACCTGCTTCGGCGGCAAAATAAGCAAGTGGGAAGGCGGCGTGCTCATCGCGCTTTTTTGCGTATACATCGGCATAAATATCGTGGACGCGGTGAGGAAAAACAAGAAAAACGCACGCAAAGATTTTTCCGCCCCTGCCCCGCAAATTTCCGCCGCCGGCTTGAAAAATTCCGCCCCTGCCGCCGATTTTTCTCAAACCGCGCTCAAGAAGGAAAAGCCGCTTGCGCTCATCCTTCTCTTTGCCCTGGGCGCGATATGCGTGGCGGCGGGCGCGCTCTTCACGGTGGAGAGCGTAAGCCGCATATGCGCGCGGCTGGGCGTGCAGGAGCGGATAATCTCCGTGACCGTGGTGGCGGTGGGCACTTCCCTGCCCGAACTCGTTACGGCGATCGCCTCCGCACGCAAGGGCACCGGGGAGCTGAGCTTGGGCAATATCCTGGGCGCAAATGTGATAAACGGCACCTTGCTCCTCGGACTTTCCGCTCTTGTGGCGGGCGGCTTGAACATAGACCCCGTCACGCGCGATTACACGCTTTGGTTCGCCCTCGCCCTTGCCGCCGCACTCGTGCTGCCCATACTCATATTCCGCCGCACCTCACGCCTGCAAGGCGCGTTCCTGGGCGCACTATATGTCGCGGCGATGATATTCGCCTGCTCGCAATAAAAATTTTTTTATTGATTTTTTGCCGCGCTCTCCCCCTTGCCCCTTGCCGCGCTTTTTTGCTTCTCGTCCCTTTCCTTACCCGCAAAAAAGCGCTTCCTTCACCTCTTATTTTCCCCTTACGGCAAGCGCGATTTTGCACAAAAATCGCGCAAACGCCGCCGCCTTTTTCCGCATTACCTCGCGCTTCTCCCTCTTTGCACCTTAAAACTCACCGCTCCTTTCTCCCCCTCTCCCATGCCTTCCCCGCCTCGGCGGCATTGCTCGCTTGTTCTCTCTCAAATTTATGCACAAAATAGTTTTTCTTCTTTTCCTTTTCACATATAGCAAAAATTTTTACTTAAAAACGGTTGACGAATACGGCAAAACGCTTTATAATATTTAATGGTTCCTTAACAACGCTCTAACCAAAGTTAATTGTTTTTGTTAAGGCTTTCGCGTGCCGATTGAGAGGGGTTTTCCCTCTTATCACCCTATATTCGGCGGGGCGGTGCCGCAAGGCGCCGCCTTGAAGCGCGTGGCGCTTCACCCATGATTACGCTTCGCAGAAGCGTTTACGCGATAAGAAGCGGAATTGCCCCGATGATAGTATTCGTTATTTAGTCTTTTTATAACGCGGGACGCTCCACCCCCGATTACGCTTCGCAGCAGCGTTTAAGCAATAAGCAGCATAATTACTCCGATGATAGTATTCGTTATTTAGTCTTTTTATAACGTGGGATGCTCCACGCCAATTGCGCTTTTTTCTTGTGAGTTAAGTATTTTTCGGATACCTAAGTGCCGCCTTTCGTCATAATTTGATTGGCAAAAGAACTCTCGCGCAACTATAAAATCGGGGCGGCAACTATAGTTGCCGCCCGAACACACTTTCTCATATTTATCAAAAAAACGATTTTATGGGAAGAAAAACCGCCTTGGGTTCGCTATATATTTGCTTCAAGGCGGTTATTGGTTTATTATACCTTTTATTAAAACGTGTACTTTTATCGGAGTAATTACGCTTCTTTTTGCGTAAACGCTGCTTTAGAGTGTAATTGGGGATGCAACGCCCCGCGCTACTGCGGTATGAAATAACACACAAAAATAATGCTGTGCGAAGAAAAACCGCCTTGGGTTCGCTATATATTTGCTTCAAGGCGGTTATTGGTTTATTATACCTTTTATTAAAACGTGTACTTTTATCGGAGCAATTACGCTTCTTATTGCGTAAACGCTCCTTCGAAGCGTAATTGGGGATGCAACGCCCCGCGCTACTGCGGTATGAAATGACACACAAAATAATGCTGTGCGAAGAAAAACCGCCTTGGATTCGCTATATGCTCACTGCAAGGCGGTTAAGGGTGCAGCGGCTCGCTGCCTAGGGTTTGAGGCGTTGGACGTCTTTGAAGGAGCCGGCGACGATGACGTGGTCTTCGGCGGTGAAGACGTAGCCGGCGATGGCGAGGACGGTTTCCGTCCCGCCCTTCTTGACGGCGAGGACGTTGAGGTTGTATTCCTTGCGGATATTGGCGGATACGACGTCCTTGCCCACCCATTCTTCCGGGATGGCGAGCTCGAAGATGCCGTTGTCGTTATCCAGCTGGATGAAGTCGAATATATTTTCCGCGTTATAGCGCACGGCGGTTTTGAGCGCCATATCCTTTTGCGGATAGATGACCTCGTCGGCGCCGTTACGGAGCAGGAACTTGCTTTGGATTTCGCTGCCGGACATGGAAACGACGTATTTTGCGCCCAGATCTTTGGCGAGCGCGCTCACTTCAAGGGAAGATTGGAAGCTGGAGCCCATGGTTACGAACACGACGTCGAAGTTATTTACGCCGATTTCTTTAAGCACTTCTTCCTGCGAGCAGTCGCCGGCGAGTGCGTCGGTGAAGCGGGGCGCGAGGCGTTCGATGATGTCCTCGTCCTTATCCACGACCATGACCTGATTGCCCATATCCGCGAGGTTTTGCGCGAGATATGTGCCGAATCTTCCCATTCCTATTACGAGTATGGATTTCATTTTTTCCTCCTGCTAGCCTATCAATATTTTTTCGTGCGGGCGAGAAGTCAAAGAAGGCTTCGGCTTTGCCATCATGGCGCCCGCCAAGGTGAGCACGCCCACCCTGCCGGCATACATGAGCAGGATGAGTATCACCTTAGACCCCGCCGTAAGCGAGGGGGTAATTCCCGTAGTGAGCCCCACCGTGCAGATGGCGGAGCAGCATTCAAACAGCACTTGCGAAAGAGTGTAAGGCTCTATCGCGCAGATGATCATCACCGCGAGCATGGTGAGGATGAGGTAGATGGCAAAGAGCGACATTGCTTGCTTCACCAGCGAAAGATCCACGCTGCGCTTGCCGATGACTATCTCCTTTTGTCCGCGAACGGACGAGTAAAGCCCGAAGAGGATGACCACGATGGTGGTGACCTTAATGCCGCCGGCGGTGGAACCGGAGTTGCCGCCGATGAGCATGAGGATATCCATTAAAAGAAGGGTGCTTTCACTCAATTCGTTGAGCGGCAGAGTGTTAAAACCCGCCGTCCTGGGCGTTACCGATTGGAACAGGCACGCCAAAAAGCTCTCGCCCGCGCCCATGCCCGCGAGCACGCCGTCATATTCAAAGGCGTAGATCAACAGGGCGGGCAGGAATACCAAGATGAAGGTGGAGCACAGCACTATGCGCGTGTGCAGACGATATTTTTTATATCTGAACTTCTTATCCCAAATATCGCTCCACACCACGTAGCCCATGCCGCCTATCACGATGAGCGCGCAGATGGTGAGATTTACGAGCGGATCGCCCACATAGCGGGTGAGCGAGGAAAACGCCGTGCCGTTTATGCCCATAAGGTCGAAGCCGGCGTTACAGAAGGCGGAGATGGAGTGGAATATAGAAAACCAAATGCCGTTGCCCGCGCCGTAGTCGGGGATAAAGCGGATCATGAGCAAAAGCGCGCCGACCAGCTCGACGGAGAAGGTGAAGATGATTATCCTCTTGACCAGCTTGACCACGCCGCCGTGCCCCATTGCGCCCGCGGACTGCGCCAGGATTATGCGCTCATAAAGCCCTATCCTCCTGCCGAGGGCGAAGGAAAAGAGGGTTACCACGGTCATAAAGCCTATGCCGCCCACCTGGATGAGCAAGATCACCACTATCTGCCCGAACAGCGTCCAGTGCATAAAGGTATCGTAGGTGATGAGCCCCGTCACGCAAGTGGCGGAAGTGGACGTGAATAACGCGTTGATATAGGGCGT
The DNA here is from genome assembly GCA_944381275.1 of uncultured Clostridia bacterium. Lineage (GTDB taxonomy): Bacteria > Bacillota > Clostridia > Christensenellales > UBA3700 > Alloclostridium. Next base: position 8,238 of record CALWKO010000048.1, read on the forward strand.
CCATTCGCCCGTTTTGGACGAGATGGGAAGAGAGAGTAAAAAACTGCCCAAAAGTATAACTCCCATATACCCCAGCGCGAGTATGCGGGGTACGGTGGGACGGAACTTGAACCGCGACATTATGGAAAGTCTGCCGCTTTTGATGTGTTTGTCCGCCTTGGCGGACGGTTTTTGTGGACTTGGTGTCACAATGCTCCCCGGCGGCGAGCCGCCTTTTTTATTCTTCCTTTTCGCGCTATGCGCATTTCCCTCGTGTTTCAGGCTATCTCCAAAGCACCTTCATGGTTTCGCGATCGAGTATGCCCCAGCGGTCGTTTTCGCGGACGACGGCCTTTCCTTCGCAAAACGGAGTGGCAACGTCAAATTCCATCTCGGTCACCGGGTTGCCGTTTTCGTCGATATATCCGCTCTTTTCGCCCACGGATACAGCGGCGAGCCCTTCGCTGAAAGACGTGCCGCAGTCATACTTGCATTCTATCACCTTATTATTGGCTTTGTCAATATATCCGATGAGCCCGTTTTCTTCCACCCCGGCGCGCCCTTCGTGAAAGGCGAAGGCTTCGTCGTATTCCGGGTGGATTACCACGTTGCCCTTCCAATCCTTATATCCCCACTTACCTGCGCGGTAGAACTTGATCAGGTCGCCCTGCTTTATCCCCTCCTTGGGATAGGGCACGAATGCGGGGCGCTTTTTCTTGCCGCCCATGATTATCTCGTTTATCGTAAGCCCGGCATAAAGGCGTGAAAGCTCCTTATTGAGCGCGTCCGCGCCCTTCTTTCCGCCCTTATTCTTGGCGTTTTTTCCGCCCCTGCCCCCGTTTTCCTGCTCAAATCGAGCGCTCTCTCGCGGCTTGGGCGCCTCCGCTTCTTTGGAGTTTTTAACTTGGTTTTCGCGGCGTTCGGGCTGACGTTTTTCCTGCCTTTTGCCCCTGTCCTGCGCGGGCTTTTTCTCCTGCTCGGCGCGGACGGGTTTTTCTTCCCCCGCCGCCTCGCCCTGAGGCTGTTTTTGCTCTTCCGGGCGGAAGGTGAGATTGAGCTTTTTCAGCGCGCCCTGCATGGCGAAGATATCCCTCTTACCTATGCCCTGCACCTTGTACATATCGCGCATATAGCGCGCGGCGATGTCTCCCGCCGTATTCACGCCGCCCGCCTTGAGCGCGGCTACCGTGCGTTCGTGCAGACCCAGCTCCTCCACCGGCGCGGCAAGCGCCTGCGGATCGCCCTGCGGTATATATGCGGGAGCTTTCCTGCGCCCGTTTTTATAACGTCTTCTATTATCCATGCCACCATATTACCACACCGCGCAAAAATTTGCAACTTTTACTATATATAACGTTTTCTGCCTTCTGTTAAGACCATAATATATTACTCTTGATTTATTGTCATGTATAGCTATTTTATAAAAACAAGGACTCAAATAGAGCCCTTGCTAAAATCTATAAAAATTAATACTCTTTTCTTTTAGCTATACGTCCACCCTTCCTGGGGGCCAACATGAGCTTTCCTAACATTTACATTATATTCGTCTAAAAAGCTTCTGGGTTGTATTGTATATGATCCTTGTCCTGCTGAATTTATTGAAATACTTCCCGTAAGTCCAATCCATTTGTGTGCATATCCTGTATCGATGAAAAAATCTTCTATTTTATTAGTCTTACTTTGAAAAATAAGCCTTGTATGAAACTCTATTGTATCCACTAACATTATAACCGTAGGCAAATTATAATTAAACCTAGCAATGGACGCATCCAATGGGTCATTGCTGTATACTGTTATATGTCCAATATCGCCATTGCTCATTTTACACAAAATATAGCTATATGAACCAAGCGCCTCTATTTCTGATTTATATGCCTTCAAATCGCGGTTTGGATCTGCTTCATACTTATTATAAATATTCTTCATTTCAGCACAATCATAATATCCTGGCACAATATCTACAACCGATGAATCCCAGCTTATAAAAAACTCATCATTAAGCCTTGCTGTGGGAAACTTTAACCATTTCCACTCATTCTTTAAAACATATCCGTATTTATCTGAAATATGTATTTTTTCATCTTTATTATAAACGGTATTGTTTTCATCGTATAAATAATTCTGCGAGACTACCAGTTTACAACTCAACCACCCTTTGCCATTTACATCGTCATAATAGCCATCTTCGTCCCACTTGTTCGCTAACGCTACTCCCTGCACTGCCTTTTCTTCAGGGACAGGCTCAGCGGTTCCGTCCGAATCGACTTCAAAAAACATCTCTTGAACCGAAATTTCGGTTGTCCCCATAAAATTTTCAATTTCTTCTATGGTAAAATCGGGCATATCTTCGTTTTCATACTTTAATGCCTGATACACAGAAGTACAAATTTCCCTGTCCGTCAAGCCTTCTTTTCTGCACTTATCTATATAATTTTGAACATTTTTTGCAATTACAACATGATCTGTAGCAGAAACACTTTCTAATATAACGAGATCGTCATTAGTATCCGCATCTACTTGATTAACGCTAACTAACAAGATAATTAACAATCCCGCCAGTAAGAAAATGGATACTAAACTAATAAATAGTTTTCGCATGTTAAATGTTTTTTTCATAACAAAATCCTCCTAATGTATAAATAGTAGTATTAATTTTATAGACATATATAGATTATCATTAAAGTATATATTATGATAGGTATATGAAAGATATAAACATATAAGCTGTTTTTCCCTATAATGCTCGGTAAAAAAGATATCGTTTTATAAAATCTACTCGTTTTCTCTTCTTTTCCCTTATTTCCCTTGATATTCATTACAACACCAAACGAATACACCGTAATCCATGGAAATATCGGAAAATAATCAAATCCAGATCTATAATCATCTTGCGGCACCCCAAAGATCATTAATATATTGGTAGAGGACAATGTAGGCTTCATTATCGTTAGAATAATTGATGTAGTAAAAAAGACAATACAAATTAACCATTTCAAATTTTCATTTTTTATTTTTGAAAGTACCTTTACCCAACCGCGCCCGAACACATTTTACAAATATAATTGATTTTATTTGATATATGTTTTTTGTCGGTATTACTAGTTACCTGTAAAATGCTCGCTTTCAGCGAGGTGGATTTCGTTCAGTTTTGTGCGAGATGTTGCGCAGTTGTAGTACCTCCTACAACAAACGACATATCGTGCAAAAATGGGCGGAAGGCACCCGCTTAAAGTGTTCGGGCGCGGTTGGGTAAAGGTAATATCCAAATAAATAAACATGTTGCCATACAATGTAATATACCAAATAATACAAGACAATCGAATTGTGTATAAAATTCCACTAACGCTGTAATAATGTTTATTAATATTGCAAACGACATTATCTTTAAACACCTAATCTCATTGTTTTTAGATAAATTAAAACTGACACCCGAAATAAAGAAGAATAATCCTACAACTATGTATTTAATATTGTGTAGCCAATTCGATGTGAAAATAGAATCACATAGCTCTACAAAATTATATAATGGATGATCTCTGTTGACTCCCCAGAAACTGGAATTAATTTTTAAAGTATAAATAACTATATGCTCCAACACCATTAATATAAGGCATACACTTCTTATAACATCAATCCATAAAATTCTTTTCCTTACGCCTATCATATTACTCTTCCTATTATATCTTTCCTTGAAATAGGCCCATAATGCCTACTATCTTTAGAAACAATAAAATTATCGCCAGCCAAAAAATATTCATCAAGGTTAAGATTGATTTCAATATTTTTAATGTTTATATTGTCTAAACTGTTAAGCAACATGCAATTATTTCTATAAAGAATTCCTTCCTTTATAACTATCCTATCTCCGGGTACGCCTATTATCCTTTTAACAGCCATTTTTCCTTCAATATTGAAAACAACAACATCTAAATAGCCAAATTTGTCTGTAGCCTTATCAACAAAAATGACCTCCCCGTTTTTATAATTTGGCTCCATAGAATCTCCTTGAATTTGCATAGGTGTAATAAAAAAGCAAAACAGTAAACCCATATTTATAATTACAAGCAATATTAGAACTATTATTATTTTTGTATATAATTTTTTTATATTCATACTTTTATTATAAAAAACGCACAAAAGCTTGTTAATAGCCTTTTTTTAATAATTGACTTTTTTTAAATATTCTTCTATAATCAAGGTATGATAAAAGCGGAAAATGTGAGGAAAGTTTACGCGGGGGAAGTCCCCTTTCTTGCGCTGGACAATATTTCGTTCGAGATAAAAGACGGTGAATTCGTGGGTATCTGCGGC
>CALWKO010000049.1 GCA_944381275.1 uncultured Clostridia bacterium
CGCCTGCGGCACCTTCGCCCATGGATAGCGTTGCTCTGCAACTGTATATCCATGGATTTCGCCCGCCCTCTCGTCGCCTTGGCGGTTTGAGGGCGGATTTCGCCTTGCGGCGAACGGCAAGAATTTCATCGAATTAAAGCATATCCGCCGCAAGATTTCGCCTTTTACCCTCAAGGATAGTGCGAAAACATATAAAACTTTATGAGGGTAAAAGATTTCGCGATTTTTTCAAGTCGCTATCGCTCGTCATAAAATTATGCCGACTTGAAAAAATCATATTCTTACTTGCATTTCCCCTCCACATATAGTATAATGAATAATATGAAAAAACCCATTCGTCTTATCTGTGTGTTGGTGATCTTGGCGGCGCTTGCGGCGTGCCTTATTTCCTGCACGCCGGATGAAGAGGGCGGCGATCCGCAGACGTATCTTTCCCTCTCCGTGCAGGGGGAGATAACGGGCGGAGGCAATCCCGTGTTGCAGTTGAAGCTGAACGATAGCATATCCTTCAAGGGCACGATTACGGCAGAGGACGTCACTTTGGGCGGCGCGCTTGCGAGCATGAGCGTGGACAAGGTGGAGCAAGAGGGCAACACCATCAAAATAACGCTGGGCGGAGAAGCCACGCTCAGCGGCGATACGGGCGAGGGCACCGTTACGATAGGTTACACCGCCATGAGCGACGGCAACAACGCGCAATGCAAGGTCAAGGTGAACAGGTATTACCCCCGCTATGAAATGAGCGACTTTGCCCGTTTAAGGCGGGAGGGCAAGCTCCTTTCCCTCACGGGCAGTTATTTGGAAGTGGGCGGAGTGGTCACCTGCGTGGACGGCACGAGCAGATTTTATATTCAAAACGGAAAAAGCGCGGTGTGCGTGGGCACTTCTTCATATACGGGGCAGTTGCCCGCCGTGGGCGATAAGTTGATCCTGCGCGGCAAGGTGAGCGAATTTATCGGCATGGACGATATAGACATTCTGCCCACGAGCATAACTTCCGCGGAGGGCGAAAACTACGCCGCCGAAATTGTGAATATAGAGGGCGAGAGCGACTTTTCTTTATACTTTGCAAGCACCGTGAGCATGCAAGATCTGCAGGTGGAGGAGGTAATAGTGCCCGAGGGCAATCCTATGCACTATCGTTTGCTGGTAAACGCGGGCAGTTTCAAATTTTTGATAATGTTCAATGCAGACGGGTCTTCTCCCGATAATTTCGCGCCCGGCGACATAATATCTTTCGAGGGCGTATGTATCGCGCAAAAGAGCAATTATTCCGCCGGCGGAGAGGAAAATTTATATGTGCTCCATGTGCGCGACCTTATGACGGTTATCAAGCAGTAAACACGATTTTTTATATAAATGCGCGATTTTGACAAGCGTCGGTTATTAAGTAGCCGAATTTAGTCAAAATCTCGCATATTTTGCATTATCCCATTGCAAACGATTGCAAACTTTGGCATAAAGCGTTATAATCGGTAGGACAAAAAACGGACATATTTATTTTGGAAAAAATATATGAAAACGCGTACTAAAAAAATAATCGGATGGAGCGTCGTGGCGCTGATAGTTGCCGCCCTCATCGTGGGGATCATCCTCACCGACGGGCTGTATACAAACAGCGAGGACATATCCGAAGTAATGCAGGACGCCGTGCTGCACGAGGAAAATACGGTGGATATATTCGGCTTTCAAGCCAACCCCGGGCTCGTTTCGGCATATCTTGTCACCATAATATTGCTGGTTGCGGCGGCGCTCATTCGCATCTTTGCAATCCCCAAATTCACGCGCGTCCCCGGCAAATTTCAGCTGGCGGTGGAGAGCATAGTGGGCTGGTTCGACAAGCTCGCCAAGACAAATTCCCCCCATCGCAACTCCTTCTTGGGCGCGTATATCTTCGGCGCGGGCTGCTATATCTTTACGGGCACGCTTTTTGAACTCATTGGCGTGGCAGTGGTCTCCTCCGCGGGCAATTCGGTGGTGCTCCCCGCCCCGCTTTCCGATATAAACGGCGCAATTGCAATGGGCTTTTTGTCCTACTTTGTGATATTGAGCGGCGGCATAGTATCCAACGGTATGCGCGGCGTGGGCAGAACGCTTAAAGATTTCTCTCTGCCCATATCCATGAGCTTCCGTCTTTTCGGCGCGCTGCTTTCCGGTCTTTTGGTGAGCGAGCTCGTCTACTATTACATCGCGCTCAGCTTTGTGCTCCCCGTGGTGGTGGGAGTGCTGTTTACGCTGCTTCACGCGCTCATTCAAACTTATGTGCTCGTCATGCTCACTTCGCTCTTCTACGGCGAGGTTTCCGAACCCTACGAAAAAAAGGCGAAGGTGAAAAAGAAGAAGGCAGTAAAGCAATAACGTCAAGGCTTTTACCTTGAAAAACAATAAAAAATACACTTTTCAAATGAGGTTAAATATGAAAAGAGCAATCAAAATCAAGTATGCAACCGCCGCCGTCATGGCGCTTGTGGCACTCGCGTCTTTGTGCGTGGTGATAGGTCTGTTGTTCAGCGGCAGCGGCGCGGCTTTTGCCGAAGATCCCGCCGCCACGGACGAAGCTCCCGTTGAAGTTACGGAAGAAGCCGTTCAGTCGGGCATTACCGATACCGGTATGAAAGCGATTGCGGCCGCCATAGCCGTGGGCGTTGCGGCAGCTGCGGGCGCGATTGGCATGGCGATAGCGATAGCCAAATCCAACGAGAGCATTGCCCGTCAGCCGGAGGCAAAGGCGGACATTCGTTCGAGCATGATGCTGGGCTTGGTGTTCATCGAAACGGCGATCATCTACGCCCTAATCGTTGCAATCTTGCTCATATTCGTTTTGTAATAGTAAAAGGAGAAAGGGCATATGCCTTTGAACATTAATTGGCAGCAGATATTATTGCATCTGCTCAACCTGGTGATCCTGGTGGTGGGCCTGTACCTTCTGCTCTATAAACCGGTCAAGAAGTTTATGAAGAAGAGGGAGGACGCCTACAAGGAGCGCGAGGAAAGCACTCAGGCGGCGCTGGATAACGCCAAGGCGAAGGAGGAGGAGTACTCCTCCCGTCTGGCGGGCGTTGAGGAGGAAGTTTCCCAAAAGCGCGAGGAAGCGGCAAAGGAGCTCGCCGAAGTGCGCACTCAAAAGCTGCAGCAGGTAGCTCAAGAGGCGGACGACATGCTCTCATCCGCCCGTGAGCGCGCCCAAAAGGAGCACGACAGGATAATAAACGGCGTTTCCGACGACATAAAGGAGATAGTGGGCGAAGCTGCGGAGAAGGTGGTCATGACCTCCTCGGTAAACGACGCCTACGAGCAGTTCTTAAATGCGGCGGAGAGCGGCGCCAAATCGGCGCATGCGGGCAAGAAAAAGACTGTTACGTCCATGTCCAAGGCGGATAAAAAAGTCGGCGCGAGGAAGAAGAAATGACTAAGATGACGGCATACTTATATTCCGAAACGCGCCCCAGCGAAGAGCAGGAAAAGCGCTTTGCCGCCTTTTTAAAGGGCAAGTACGGCGCGGGCTGTGAGCTGGAGTGGGTGGAGAGCAACCTCTTCCCCGGCGGCTTCCGCCTGGAAGTCGGCGACGACGTCTACGACTGGTCGGTGGGCGGCAGATTAAATCAGCTGCGCCACAGGCTGGAGCAGATAAACGGCACGCGCGGCGACATCATCCCCCTCATCCGCCAAGCCATAGAAGAGTGGACGCCTGAAGCGCTTGCGGAGGAAACGGGCACCGTGCTTTCTGTGGGCGACGGCATAGTTTCCGCGGAGGGCTTGGCGCACGTGCAATACGGGGAGATAGTCATCTTCGACTGCGGCGTTAAGGGCATGATACAGGACTTGCGCCCCGATACTTGCGGCATAATCGTATTCGGCGACTGTCACGACATCACCGCGGGCAGCACCATCCACCGCACGGGCAAGACGGCGGGCATCCCCGTCGGTCCCAACTTTATCGGCAGGGTGCTCGACGCGCTCGGTCAGCCGATAGACGGGGAAGGGGAGATAGAGGCGGCGAGCTACCGCCCCATCGAATGCCCCGCGCCCGGCATCATCGACCGCCAGCCGGTGAACAAGCCCATGGAGACGGGACTTTTGGTGGTGGACTCCATGTTCCCGATAGGCAGGGGTCAGCGCGAGCTGATAATAGGCGACAGGCAGACGGGTAAAACCGCCATCGCCGTGGATACCATCTTAAACCAAAAGGGCAAGAACGTGGTGTGCATATACGTGGCGATAGGGCAAAAGGCGGGCAGTGTGGCGCGCCTTGTGGAAACGCTGCGCAAAAATCACGCCATGGAATATACCATAGTGATAAACGCGGGCGCGGGCGAATCCGCACCCATGCAGTATATCGCCCCTTACGCGGGCTGCGCCATGGCGGAATACTTCATGTATGCGGGCAGGGACGTGCTCATCGTATACGACGACCTTTCCAAGCATGCGGTGGCATACCGCACGCTCAGCCTGCTGCTCGAACGCGCACCGGGCAGAGAGGCGTATCCCGGCGACGTCTTCTACCTTCACTCCCGCCTTTTGGAGCGCGCCGCGCACCTTTCCGACGAGCTGGGCGGGGGCAGCATAACCGCTCTGCCCATAGTGGAAACGCAGGCGGGCGACGTTTCGGCATACATCCCCACCAACGTGATCTCCATCACGGACGGGCAGATATTCTTGGAAACGGAGCTGTTCTTCGAAGGTCAGCGCCCCGCGGTGAACATAGGTCTTTCCGTGTCGCGTGTGGGCGGCGCCGCGCAGACTAAGGCGGTGAAGAAGGCGGTGGGTTCGCTCAGGCTGGATTTGGCGCAGTACAGGGAGATGGAGGTGTTTATGCAATTCGCCTCCGATTTGGACGAGCTCACGCGCAAGCAGCTGTTTTACGGTCAGGGGCTCATGCGCCTGCTCCGCCAGCCGCAGTCCAAGCCCTACTCGCAGGCGCAGGAGGTCATATTGCTCGTCACCGCCATGGGCAAGAAGTTCGTTGACGTGCCCGTGGACAAGGTGAACGAAACGGCGAGCGAGATGCTGGAATATTTCGCGGTCAACGCGCCCGGACTTTATTCGGAGCTGGAGAGCGCGCAGGAGCTCACGCAAGATCTGCGCGAGCGCATATTGCTCACGGCGGATAAGTTCCGCTCGGCAAAGGCATAGTTATGAGCAGCATTACGGAGATCAAACATAGGATAAACGGCATTCGTGACACCAAGAAGATGACGAACGCCATGTATCTTATCGCGTCCAACAAGGTGAGGAAAGCCAAAAACGCCTTGGAGAAAACGCGCCCGTATTTCTCCGCCCTGCTTGAGGAGATAGACAGGATGTTCGACATCGCCGGGCACATCGATTCCCCCTACTTCGACAACGAGGACGGGAGCGAGAAGAAGAGACCGGGCGAGAGGGGCTACCTCATTATCACCGCGGACAAGGGACTTGCCGGAGCATATAACCAGAACGTGATAAAAAAGGTGGAAGAGCTCACCCGCGAAGAGGGCGGCAGGCTGTTCGTCGTGGGCGAATACGGCAGGCAGACTTTCTCCCACCGCGATATAAAAACGGACCCGGACTTCAAATACACCGCGCAAAATCCGCGCCTTCACGTGGCGCGCGAGATATGCGAGCTGCTTTTGGAAAAGTTCGACAAGGGCGAACTCAAAAGCATCGACGTGGTGTATACCGACTTCGGCAAGAGGGGTGAGACGGTAAAGGTTTCCCGCGTGCTGCCCCTCCACCGCAGCCATTTCGAAACGGGAGAAGACCTTTCCGCGCATTGGTTCGAATACGAGCCGAGCGTGGAGCAAGTGCTCGGGCACGTGGTGCACAGCTATGTGGCGGGCTTTGTATACAGCGCATTTGTGGACAGCTTTTGTGCCGAACAAAATGCGCGCATGGTGGCGATGTCCGCCGCCAACGACAACGCAGAGGACATTCTCGCCCGCCTCTCCCTGGAATACAACAGAAGCAGGCAGGCGGCGATAACGCAGGAGATAACGGAAGTTACCTCGGGCGCAAAGGCTATGAAGAAAGGAATGAGAAGATGAAAAAAGGCATAATAACCGGCGTATCCGGCCCCGTGGTGGACGTTATGTTCACAGACGGGCTCCCCAAGTTGAAAGACGCGCTGGAAGTGGAAGAAGAAGGCTCGGTAAAGGTGATGGAAGTTGCCCAGCACCTGGACGAAAAGAGCGTGCGCTGCATAATGCTTTCGGGCAGTGAAGGCTTGCGCCGCGGCATGAGCGTGACCTCCGCCGGCAAGTGCATAGAAGTGCCCGTGGGAGAGGTCACTTTGGGCAGGATGTTCAACGTGCTCGGCAATCCCATAGACGGCAAGGGCGACGTGGGCAAGTGCGAGAAGATGGGCATCTACCGCCCCGCTCCCGCGTTCAGCGAGCAGAGCCCCGCCGTGGAGATCTTGGAAACGGGCATAAAGGCGATCGACCTGCTTGAACCTTACGCCAAGGGCGGCAAGATAGGACTTTTCGGCGGCGCGGGCGTGGGCAAGACGGTGCTCATCCAGGAACTTATCCACAACGTGGCGACCAAGCACGGCGGCTACTCCGTATTCACGGGCGTGGGCGAACGCTCGCGCGAAGGCAACGAGCTGTGGACGGAGATGAACGAAAGCGGCGTGGCGGAAAAAACCGCGCTCGTTTTCGGGCAGATGAACGAATCGCCCGGCGTGCGTATGCGCGTGGCTCTTTCCGGGCTCACCATGGCGGAATACTTCCGCGACGTGCAGCATAAGGACGTGCTCTTGTTCATCGACAATATCTTCCGCTTCGTGCAGGCGGGCAGCGAGGTTTCCACCCTCCTTGGGCGCATGCCCTCCGCGGTGGGATATCAGCCCACGCTTGCGCAGGAGATGGGCGAGCTGCAGGAGAGGATAACTTCCACCCGTCACGGCTCGGTCACGTCCGTCCAGGCGGTGTATGTGCCCGCGGACGACCTCACCGACCCCGCGCCCGCAACCACCTTCACCCACCTTGACGCCACCACCGTGCTCAGCAGAAAGATAGCCGAGCAGGGCATATATCCCGCAATCGATCCGCTGGAATCTTCCTCCCGCATCTTGGCGGAAGAAACGGTGGGCAAGGAGCACTACCGCGTGGCGCGCAGAGTGCAGGAGATATTGCAAAAGTATAAGGAAATTCAGGACATAATCGCCATTTTGGGTATGGAAGAACTTTCTGAAGAGGACAAACTCACCGTTTCGCGTGCGCGCAAGATCCAGCGTTTCCTCTCACAGCCCTTCCATGTGGCGGAAAAATTCACGGGCAACAAGGGCAAGTACGTGTCCTTGACCGATACCGTCGCCGGGTTCGCCGCGATAGTTGACGGCAAGATGGACGAATATCCGGAATCCGCCTTCTATAACGTGGGCAATCTGGACGACGTAGCGGAAAAAGCCGCCAAGCTGAGGGAGGAAAAATGACGTCCTTCCCCCTGCATGTGCTCACCGCGGTAAAACCCTTTTACGAAGGGGAGTGCGTATCCTTGGTGATACCCACGCCCTCGGGACTTTACGGCATTCAGGCAAAGCACAGCAATTTCGTAGGCTCCATAATCCCCGGGGAGATGAAGATGACCCTGCCCGACGGCAGCGTGGTCACCGCCGCCGTAGCGGACGGCATAGTAAAGGTGGAGGGCGGAGAAGTGCTCGTGCTCGTGGATACCGCCGAACGCCCGGAGGAAATAGATGAAAACCGCGCCGAACGCGCCCTTGAAAAGGCTATGGAAGACACCGCCAGGGAGCGCAGCGCCAGGGAATACTTCGCCGCCCAAGCCCGCCTCGCCAGAGCGATAAACAGGCTTAAGGTGAAGAGGAGGAGGCAGTAGGGATGATTTTTTCAAGTCGCAATAAGATTATTGCGAGCGATAGCGACTTGAAAAAATCGTGATATTTTTCGGAAGATAAAAGTTATGAAGTATGCAAAAGTTATGTTACTTCCGAAAAGTGATATTTTTGGCTTGCCAATTTATTAAGCCTTGAAGCAACCATATAAGGGAGCGCAAGGCTTTTTCTCTTCGCAGAAGCTATTCACACGCCAAAAGTGATATGCGCCCTCAAACCGCGGAGCGACGAGAGGGCGCGTGATATTTTTGCGCGTACAGTTGCGAGCAACGCCGCGCAAAAGTTAAGGTGCCGCAGGCGCATTGAAATTATTAAATTGATAAATACGCCGCTTTCCTACATATAAACCGGCTCTATAAAAGTATAGCGAACACAAAAGCCTCACTCAAACCGCCAAAGGCGCATTACAATATTTTTATTCGATAAATTCTCTGCTTTAATCAAAAACCAAGCAGGAATGATTTCTTTGTTTGTGCAGCTATTGAATGTTGCGCGCTTTTGCGGTCGTTATGGATTTAATCAATTGCTTGCGTATGGTCCCGCATTCGGTTGATAATTTTACCGCTTCCTCTTCAGGGAGATACCCCGCTTCCTTTATCAATTCCAGCCAATATTCCGTTTCGTGGCATTCTTTTAATGCTATTTGCAATTTATTTATAAAATCATTGCCGCTTGCAGCGTATGTTGCCTCGTGAATATTTGCACCGATGGATGTTGCGCTCTTTGTAAGTTGCTTTGCAAGCACACTTTTTATTGCATTGCAATTGAGAGCCTCACAGACATTTATTACCTTTACGGCAAACGCTTTTGCTTTTTCAAGTATAATTACTTTTTCCATATTATAAGTATCGCATACAAAACTCTTTTTTGCAATAGCTATTTTTAGCCATTGCAAATATCATTATTATGGGAGAGTGATAACTTTTGCAATAAGACCAACCAAGTGTAAACCCGCTTGCGGTGCCGCAACTTTTGGACAGCGCCGCTTGCGGCTGTATGTCCAAAAATATCACGCGCCCTCTCGTCGCTCCGCGGTTTGAGGGCGCATTTCACTTTTGGCGTGTGATAAAGTGTTGCGAAGAGAAAAAGCCTTGCGCTCCCTTTCGGTCACTTCGAGGCTTTATTATTTGGCTAGCCAAAAATATCACTTTTTTGGGGTAGATATAGCGCGCTTATTTTTTATCTTTTATCCCCAAAAAAATATCACGATTTTTGAGGGACGGCTACGGGTGTGCTCCGCAAAAAATAATTTGCGACCCTCAAAAATCATTCCATACTTGTCCTCTCCACCGTGGGTACGGCGAACAATTTTTTATCTTTCTCGCGCACGCGCCGCGAAATCTCCTCTTTCACTTGGGCGGGGGAGAGGGCGCTTTCGAAGGGGATCGCCACGTCAAAGATGAGGTTGGTGTGCGAAATGCCGTCCACCATGCGGAAGTCGTGAACGCTGAAGGACGGATCCACATCCTTTACTATTTTCTCCACCATCTCTCGGCAGGCGTTGCACTTGGGGTTATCCAGCACTATGGGGTCGAGGTGCACCACCATCACTATATCCGTGTTGCAGGCAAAGTCGCGCTCTATGGTATCGGCAAGGTCGTGCCCTTCCATCATGGGCATTTTGGAATCCACCTCCACGTGCACGGTGGCGTAATACTTGTGCCCGTAACTGTGCACCATCAGGTCGTGAATGCCGTGTACTCCGCCGTGCATAAAGATGCGCTCGCGTATTTTCTGCACTATCTCCGGGTCGGGGGCTTCGCCGAGCAGTTTTCCTATCGTCTCGCGGAAGATGCCCACCCCCGCCACGGCGATGAAGAGGGCGACGAATATACCCATATATCCGTCGATGTTCACCCCGGCAAAGCGGGATACGATGACGGCAATGAGCGCCGCTCCCGTGGCGAGGCAGTCGGTGAGGCTGTCGAGCGCGGTGGCTTTGATGACGTCGGAATTTATGCGTTTTGCCAAGCTCCTGTTGAAGAGGAAGAGCCAAAACTTTACGGCTATGGATACGGAAAGCACCACAACGGAAAGCACGCTCCACACCGAATCTTCCCCTGGCGTGATGAGCTGGGATATGGATTCTATCAAAAGTTCCGCGGCGAGCACGAGCACTATCATCGCCACGATGAGCGCGGCGAGGTATTCCGAGCGCTGGTGCCCGAAGGGGTGTTTTTTGTCGGCGGGTTTTGCCGCCACACGGAAGCCCACCAACGAAACGGCTCCGCTGCCGCAGTCGGAGAGGTTGTTTAAGCCGTCGGCGAGCACGGATATTGCGCCGGAGAGCGCGCCCGCGGTTATCTTTGCCGCCGCCAAGAGCACGTTTGCCAGCATGCACACAACAGAAGAGAGGTTGCCGTAGGCAATGCGCACCTTTTCCGATTGCGTATTCTTGTAATCTTTTATAAAGAGCCTTATTAAAAGCGCCGTCATACTCCCTCCCGCATTCCGCTTGCGCGCGGCTAACGTATAATTAAAGTCGATTATACCACCTTTTGTGCATTTATGCAATAAAATCGATGAGTTTCTTCAATCCTGATTATCTTATTGCGATATTTTACATCGGCGCAGCATTCAATTCTTTACATTCTATTGACAAAAAGCCGCATAACCGATATAATATTTATATGTATTGCGTGCGGCGATGTAATATTTTGCGCGCCATACTCAATGACAAGAGGAAATAGGAGAAAATTATGGGAACGGACGAACAGCAGCCTAAAAAAGCTTCTTTGGGCGAAAAGATCAAGCAGCTCCCCCCGCTCATCAAGCGCTTCTGGAAAGAACCGCTCAGCAAGGACAGATATCTCAACTTGAAAGAAGTGCTTTCGCTCGGCGGCTCGGCAATGGGCGTGAGCACCATCGTGTGTATCGTGTCCTCTCTGCTCACCGCTTCGCAGATTTCCGAAGTTTACGGGATAGACGTTATTCACGGTCCTTATATCTGCCTTGCGGCGTCGCTTTTGGGCCTTATCATTCAGCCCTTCTTCAGCAAGCTGCTGCAGAGCACTCATACCCGATTCGGCAGATACAAACCTTACATATTCTTAATGGCGCCCATCTTTGCGGGTCTTGCCATTGCAGCCACCTGGCAGCCGCAGAACTTGGACGACAACGCCAGGGTAATTTACGCATATTGCATATGTATCCCCACGCTCGTCATGTGGAACCTTTTCAACAACACCTTCCAGATGATGCCCGGCGTGGTCACTCCCAACCAGCAGGAGCGCACGGACGCTTGGGCGCCCATCGGTCTTTTGGTAGGCTTTGCCCCCACCATTATGAACGTCATCATCGGGCCCATTCGCTCCCACTTCCTCTCTTTGGGGCAAGAATATATGGCATACCGCTACATGGGTCTTATCTGCTCGGTGGTGGGTATTTTGCTCGTAATGCTGCTTGTAAAGGTGAAGGAGAGGGTGATCGCCACCAACTCCAATAACGAGAGCGTGGGCGTGCTCGAAGGGCTCAAAATGGTGCTCAAAAACAAGCCTTTGCTCATCTTCACCCTTGCGCTCATCTTGGGCTGCATGCGCTCCACGATAGAAATCGACGCGCAGATCATGGGTAAACTCCGCTATGCTTCCGATATCGAAACGGGACTTACGGTGTTCTCCTCCCTCACGCTGATAACCGGCTTTGCCGTCACCCCGAATATGATCCTGCTCCCCTTGCTCACGCGCAAGTTCAATAACCGCACGATAGTCATGTTCTGGGCGTTCGTCAACTTTTTGGGTTACATAATCCTGGCGATCGTGGGCGTGCAGAACATCCCCCAGGGGACGGTTTCCGCCGTGGTGCTTACGCTTCTTAGGTATATTGCGCTGTTCAACGGCATAACTTCCTTGCAGCCGCTCATGCTTTCGGAAATTTCCGACTATCAGCAGGTGATGACGGGCAAGAGGCTGGAAGGCTTTGTGCAGATGTTCGCCTACACCTTGGTGCTGGTGTTCACCAACATCGGCTATGTGGTAATGGCTTACGTAAAGCAGGCTATGGGATATCAGCCCGCAAACTATTTCAACGTGTCCACCGTTTCCGACGAGCTGATGAATACGGCGATAAATTATTACAATTTGGCGTTCTACGTTTCGGCTATCTCCGCCGCGCTCATGTGCCTGACCATGCTGTTCTATAAGCTGGACAAGAAGAAGCACGCGGAAATCGTGGAACAGCTGCGCAAGCTCAGCCTTGCGGAAGGGCATAACGAACTTGCAGCCGAGCCCGCCGAGGGCGAAGCCGTGCAGGAACTTTCGCAAAACGCGCAAGAAGAACGCGCAGAGGGCGAGCAGATAAGCGAACCGCTCACCCCCGCGGGCAACGAAGAGATCCCCGCCTCCATTGATACCGACGCCGGCGAATATCAGCAGGAAATGCACTCGGCAGGGGAGAACAAGGAAGAAGACAAATAATCAAAAACCAAGCAACTTTGGGGAGCGCAAGCCGCTCCCTTTTTTCTACCTTCCGCCTTCGAATATCGAAAGTTTTTAATCGGATAAGCAATAAACGCTTTTCGGGTATCGCTAGTTTTCTATGCGGATATTGGACAGGTTGCGGATATCGTTGCTTGGTTCGGTGCCGCACAAAGAAATTTGACAGGCAAATTTCCGCCCTTATCTCTTCGTTCTAACTAATAGTCTGCTGTGGTAGAGTTATAGCTTTTGCTATAAAACCAACTAAGTG
>CALWKO010000050.1 GCA_944381275.1 uncultured Clostridia bacterium
ACCCAATATTTATCTCTTTATCCTTCCTCTTCTTTCTTCTTTGGCTTTGTGTAACAAATGTATTGTAAACCTACAATCCCTTTTCTTTTTTGCTTATATAAATATTGACACAATTATTCATTTGTGCTAAAATGTAAACATTGATAAAATTCAGGAGGGTCAATATGAGCGACATCAAAAACTATTCCCTGAGTGAAATCGCTCCCGGAAGAGATTTTTCCCACTATGGCGTATCCCGTTGGGCGAGCGCCAAGGACATCAACACCAAACTCAAAGAGCTTACCGATCAAAACGTATTCTGCATCACCGATGAAGAATACCAAAATATCTGCAAGAATTACTATGACGTGAAGTGCGCAGAGTCCAAAAAGATCACCGGCGAAGCCAAAAAGTTCATTCCCGGCGGCGTGCAGCACAACCTGGCGTTCAACAAGCCTTTCCCCATGTGCATGGTGAAGGCGGAAGGCGCATATCTTTACGACATAGACGGAAATAAGTACACCGACTTTTTGCAAGCGGGCGGCCCCACCATCTTGGGCAGCAACTTCCCCGAAGTTCAGGAAGAAGCGATAAAGCTGATCAAGGATTGCGGTCCCGTTACGGGCTTGTTCCACGAAGCGGAATTGCTCATCGCAGAAGAAATCAACAAGCATATGCCCAATATCGAGATGTTCCGTATGCTCGGCAGCGGTACTGAATCTGTAATGGCGGCTATCCGTGTGGCGCGCTGCGCTACGCATAAAAAGCGCGTGATCAAGATTGGCGGCGCATATCACGGCTGGTCCGATCAGATGGTCTACGGCTTGAAGATACCGGGCACCAGGCAGTTTTTGGAGAGCTTCGGCATTCCCAACAACTGCTTCTCGCTCATCGACGAAGTTCAGCCCAACAACCTTGAAATGCTGGAAGATTACCTCAAAGCCAATCAGCGCAAGGGCGGCACGGCTTGCGTTATCGTGGAGCCCGTGGGTCCCGAAAGCGGCACCCGTCCCGTGGATTGGAATTACAACAAGGGCGTGGAGATGCTCTGCCGCAAGTACGGCGCGCTCTTCATCTTCGACGAAGTCGTCACCGGCTTCCGCGTAGGTCTGGGCGGCGCACAGGGCTTGTTCGACGTACATCCCGACCTCACCATCTTCGGTAAGATCGTCGCAGGCGGCTATCCCGCAGCGGGCGGCGTAGGCGGCAAGAAGGAATATGTGAGCTGCATGGCGGCGGGCGTCGCCAGCGGCATGAAGAGGGCGTATGTGGGCGGCACGCTCGCGGCTAACCCCCTCTCCGCACTCGCAGGTTACACCGCAATCAAGTGCATCGCCAAGTACGACGCATGCGCAAAGGCGGGCCATGCGGGCGACAGGCTCACGGACGGCCTCGTAAGGCTGTGCAACGACTACAAGCTGCCTTACGTGGCATACAACCAGGGCTCCATCGTTCACTTGGAGTGCACGGGCGCAATGAGCTACGACTTCTCGGCAAAGTGCCTGCTCAAGTCCCTGCTCCCCATCTTGAAGAAGCAGGATATGATCTATGTGCGTAAGGAGGCCATGGAGATGATGGGCGCTGCCTATATGTCCCACGGCATCGTGACGCTCGCCGGCTCCAGGCTGTACACCTCTATGGCGGATACGGACGAGGTCATCGACGAGGCGCTCAACAAGTTCGAGGACGTGTTCAAGCTGATCGTGGAGCGCAAGCAGCCCATGGAAGTTTACGTTGCCAAGTACAAGAAAGAGCACGGAAAGGACAAGGAAGGCAAAGCCAAGAGGAAGGCGGAAAAGAAGGCAGCCATCGCTCAAAGGAAGGCGGACGGAAAGAAAGCCGCCAAGCAGGCTAAGGAAGACCTTGTTGCCCTCAAAGAAAAGATGAAATCGGCAAAGTGCTAAAATACAACGCGCCTCTCGCAAAGAGGGGCGCGATTACTATATACCCGTTTGAATTTTTCGGGAGTGCCGCGGCTTAAAGTAAGGCGGCGGCAAGGCAGGAAATATGGCGAGCAAACATATCACCGAGTATAAAAACGAGCGGAATTTGAACGGGCAAGGGAGAGATATAATGAGTAAATACATAATTGCGCACGATATGGGCACGAGCTCTGATAAAGCCGTGCTTGTGGATTTTGAAGGGCAGATAATCTCCTCGCAGACGGAGCCTTACCCCACATATTACCCCGCTCCCGCGTTCGTGGAGCAGGACCCCGCCGACTATTGGCGCGCGGTGTGCGAAGCCACGGCAAAACTGATGGATAAAACGGGCGTGAGCGCGGACGACGTGAAGGGCGTGGTGTTCTCCACGCAGGCGATGGGCATCATCCCCATCGACAAGTACGGCAACGTGCTGCACAACAACATCACCTGGGTGGACGGCAGGGCGGAAAAGCAGGCTCAGTCCATAATGAGGAAGCTGGGCGGCAAGCGCATCTTCTCCTTGGTGGCGGGCACGCCCATCATGGGTAAGGACGTGGTGGCAAAGCTCATCTGGTTAAAGGAGGAGATGCCCAGCGTTTACAACGACGCCAAGTACTTCCTCGACGTGAACGGCTTTTTGAAGTATAAGTGCACGGGCGTTGCGGTGGCGGAATATTCGGGCGCTTCTTCTTACGGGCTGGACACCAAGAAAAAGACGTGGCTGGGCGCGCTTAAACTCACGGGTATAGACATGAAAAAGCTGCCCCCGCTCGTGAAGAGCACGGATATGATAGGCGAAGGTCTGCTGCCGGAAGCCGCCAAGGCGATGAAGCTCAACCCCGGCACCCCCGTGTTCGGCGGCTGTGACGACACTCAGGCGGCGGCGCTCGGTTCGGGCATGAACGGGGAAGGGGATATTCACATCTATCTGGGTACGTCCGCATGGGTGGGCGCCACTTCTTCCACCGAAACCAAGTTCAAGCACGGCGCGGCGGCAATCCAGTCCGCGGACATCAACATGAACCTCATCGTGGGCATCACCGAAGCCGCCGGTTCCAATTTGGAATGGATAAAAAATCAATTCTTCAAAAAGGAAGCGGAAGAGCTGGGCAGCGGTATTTACGATTATATGGACAGCGTCATCGAGCATATCCCCGCGGGCAGCGATTACCTCATCTGCACGCCGTGGATGCTGGGCGAACGCTGCCCCGTGTCCTCCACCACCACAAGGAGCACCCTCTTTAACATCGATCCCCGCCACACCCGCGAACACCTCATGCGCGCGGTGTACGAGGGCATAGGCTACAACCTTAGGTGGATTCTTGAAAACTTCAAGAAGGATTACGGCTTCGGCGGCAGGAAGTTCAGGATAATCGGCGGCGGCGCCATGAACAAGGCGTGGATGCAGATGATCGCCGACATCACGGATAACGAATTCGCCGTGGTGCAGAACACCCGCAACGCGGGCGCGCTGGGCGCGGCTATCATCGCGCTCATCGGCTTGGGCGAGATAAAGGGCTTTTCCGAAGTCAAGAGGTTTGTGAAAGAGGAAAAGACCTACCGCCCCAACCCCGCAAACAGGTACGTCTACGACGAGCAGTTCGCCAACTACAAGCGCATATATTACAGCCTGAACAAGGCGTATAAACTTGCAAATTCCAAGAGATTCGAAGGAGAGGAGTGATATGAACGAAAAACTCAAGGCATCCGTATTGCAATATTTCGACAGGCTGAGGGAGTACGGCCTTCACGGCGAGGGCGATTCCGTATCCGTGCGCGCGGAAGGCGGCATGCTCTTTGTGGATAACAGCCGCGAAGTCAAGTTCATCAAGACGGGCGAAGGCAGCGGCGAAGCCAAGCTGCACGAGGGCATATACGCCAAAACGGACGCGGCGGCGGTGGTGCACGCGCACCCCGATTACGTTAACGCCGTATCCAAGGCGGGCGTGACCATCCCCGCGGTGATAGACGACATGGCGCAGATAGTGGGTCCCACCTGCCGCACCGTGACGGGCGCGGAAGCTGCCGCCAAGGAGCTGAAAAAGCGCAACTCCTGCCTTATGAAGGGGGACGGCGCCGTCACCACGGGCAGGACGCTCAATGAAGCCTTTACCTGCATGATGGTGCTGCAAAAGGCCGCCATCTGCTTTGTGAGCGCGAGCGTGCTGGGCGGAAACGTGATCATAAACGGATTTGAAGCCCGCCTCATGCGCTTTGTATACAAGAAGAAATACAGCAAGATAAACACGGAAAACAATCTGGAAAGGGAGGGCAAATAGATGAGCTGGACTAAGGAAGAAGAAGCAAAGCTGCGCAAAGTGGTCAAGGACAGCGGCGTGGAACTGCTCAAAGAAAACCTGGTGCAGGGCACCTGGGGCAACATGGCGCAAAGGCTGGATAAGGAATGGATGCTCGTAACCCCCACCGGGCTGGACTACGAAGCGCTCACCCCCGAGGATATGCCCGTGGTGAACATCGCAGATCCTTCCGTGTGGAAGGACGGCAAAAAGCCCACGTCCGAGCGCAAGATCCACGCATACTTAATGCTCAACCGCCCGGAGATAAACGCCACCATCCACTCCCACCCTTACTACGGCTCCATCTTTGCTTCCGCAAGGAAGGAACTGCCGGAGGCGGCGATGACGGAAGAGGAGAAGAAACTGCTCGGCGGCAGCGTGCGCGTGGGCGCATACGGACTTCCCGGCACCAAAAAGCTGAAGGAGGGCACCGTTAAAGCCATGGAGGGGCGCAACGCCTGCTTTATGGCTAACCACGGCGTGTTCTGCGCGGGCAGGGATATGGAGGAGGCTTTCGAGATAATCCGCTGCCTGGAAAGGGTGTGCAAGAGATATATCGAACAGCTCACGGTGAAAGCCGCCGGCGCAAAGGAATACTCCGACGAGCTGCTTTTTGACTACTTTATCAAAAAGTGCGGCAAATAATAACGGAAAAACAGGCGAGGGAACTCAACCCCCTCGTGCTGGCATTTGTGGGTGACGGGGTGCAGACGCTGTATGTGCGCACTCGCCTCGCCGTGCAATCGCACGCCAAGGCGGGGGTGCTGCATATGCATGCTTCCGCCGTGGTGAACGCCGCCGCACAGGCGCGCAGCGCGGAAGAGCTGCTCCCTCAATTTTCCGAGGAAGAAGAGAGCATATACCGCCGCGCGCGCAACAACCATTCCGCCCACCGCGCCAAGAACGCGGACGAGGGCGACTATCACAAAGCCAGCGGGCTGGAAGCCGTCATCGGCTACCTGTATCTCACCGGCAAGGACGCAAGATTGGAATACATTTTGAATGCTTGTTATAAGTAAAGGAGAGTTATCATGCCTCAAGTAAGACCCAACGTTGTATTGCTCACATACACGCAAAACCCCGCGCAGACGATAGCCATGTCCGCAAAATTGTGCTATTCGGACGCGACCATCGCCGACTTGAAAAAGGGCGTGGACGAGAGCGACGTGAGCAAATTTTTATCACGCTTGGTGACGATGGGGCACCTGTCCCCCTTCGAGCACGCCTCGTTCACCTTTGGGATAGAGGGCGTTTCGCGCAGCTTTTTGGCGCAGGTGACAAGGCACAGGATAGCCTCCTTCTCCGTAAAATCGCAGAGGTATGTGGACGCGAACAAGAAGGGCGAGTTCAACTATGTCATTCCCCCCGCCATCTCCGCGCTGGGGAGCGAGGCGGAAGAAGAGTATAAAGAGCAGATGAAGACAATGCACTCGTGGTACTGCATGTGGCAGGAAAAGCTGGGCGGCGCGTGTGAAAAATCCAACGAGGACGCCCGCTTTGTGCTGCCCAACGCGGCGGAAACCAAGATGACCATGACCATGAACGTGCGCGAGCTCATGCACTTTTTCACCGTGCGCTGCTGCAACCGCGCGCAGTGGGAAATACGCGAAGTGGCGTGGCGCATGCTGGAAGAGGTGCTCAAAGTCGCACCCGAGCTGTTCGTCACGGCGGGGCCTTCTTGCGTGCGCGGCGGGTGCAGCGAGGGCAAGATGACCTGCGCAAAGCCGGACGAAGTGAGGGCAAGGCGCAAGGCTCTTGCGGACAAGATAGCGGAGAATAAATAATGTTATTGGAAGGAAAAAACGCCGTGCGCGAGCACTTGGCGGCGGGAGGAAAGCTCACCCGCCTATACCTGCAAAAGGGGCTCCACGGCACGGAAGAGATAATAAATAACGCCAAAACGGCGGGCGCGCGCATAGTCATGTGCGACAGGAAGGAGCTGGACAAGCTGTGCGGCAGTGAAAAGCACCGCGGCATAGTGGGCGTTGCGGACGAGTACACCTACTGCACGGTGGACGACATCTTGAAGGCGGCAAAGGATAGGGGCGAAAAGCTCTTTATGCTCATCCTGGACGGCATAGAAGATCCGCACAACTTGGGCAGCATCGTCAGGGTGGCGGAGTGCGCGGGAGTGCACGGCATAGTCATACCAAAAAGGAGAGCCGTGGGCGTGAACGCCACCGTGGTAAAGGTGTCCGCCGGGGCTACGGCTTATGTGAAGATAGCGGCGGTGAACAACGTCAACGACGTCATCCGCAAGCTGAAAGACAGCTTCGTAAACGTGTATTGCGCGGATATGGAGGGCAAGGACGTCTATACCACCAACCTCACGGAAGATCTTGCGCTCGTCATCGGCAGCGAAGGCTTCGGCGTAAAGCCGCTCACCGCCAAGCTGTGCGACGGGGCGATCTCCCTCCCTCAAAAGGGCAAGATAAATTCGCTCAACGCCTCTGTGGCGTGCGGCGTGCTTTGCTATGAAGTGCTCAGGCAAAGAAGGTAGAGTGAACGAAGAAGAGCTCATCGCCCGCGCTTCTTCCGGCGACAGCCTCGCCATGGAGGAGCTTTTGACCGCCTATATGGGTATGGTCAAGGCGGTTGCGCGGCAATATTACATTGTGGGCGCCACCTGCGAGGACGTTTCGCAGGAGGGGATGATAGGGCTTTACAAAGCCGCCGTCACCTATAACAGCGAGAAGGGCAAGTTTTCCGCCTACGCCTACGCCTGCATAAAGGCGGCGGTGCTGGACGCGGTCAAGGCGGCTTCACGCGAAAAAAACAAGGCGCTCAACACCTCCGTTCCCCTCGACACCGCCGTGCTCATCTTAGACGAGGACATGACGGGCAGCATGGCGGGCGGAGAGCTTATGAACAAGATAAAGGCAGGCCTTTCGCAGGCGGAGGAGGAGATCTTCGTCAGGTGGGCGGAGGGCATGAGCTATGCGGAGATAGCGGCGGAACTGGGCAAAACGGTGAAGAATGTGGACAACGCCGTTCAGCGCATAAAGAGGAAGGCGAAAGCCATCATCAAGCGGGAGAGCCGGGACTGATCCGCAATATAGGAGGAATTATGAAAAAACATACTGCGGTTTTACTCATATTGGTAATTATTGCCGCGGCGGGAGCGCTCGCTCTTTCCGCCTGTACCACCGCGACCGTCACGTTCGACTTGAACGGCGGCACCATCGACGGCAGCGAGGACAGCGTGGTAGTGCAGGTTTCGGGCGAGCTGGACCTTTCTTCCGTTCTTCCCCAAAAGCAGGACGCCGCAATAAGCGGCTGGACGGATGAGGAGGGCAACTTTTACGGCGCCTACTCGGTGATCGTCCCCGCGGACGGGCTCAAGCTCACCG
Organism: uncultured Clostridia bacterium; assembly: GCA_944381275.1. GTDB lineage: Bacteria > Bacillota > Clostridia > Christensenellales > UBA3700 > Alloclostridium. The sequence continues at coordinate 7,552 of CALWKO010000050.1, forward strand.
CAGTATATGAGGGCGTGCTCAAATATACCCGCGTGGAGGACGGCTACTCCGTTTCCGCAACGCAGGGGTATAAGGGCGTGAACGTGGTCATCCCGGAAAAATACAACGATCTGCCCGTGACGGAAGTTGCGGAGGGGGCATTTGCAAACTGCACTTCCATGCTCACCCTGCGCATACCGGACAGCGTGGTGAGGATAGGCAGAGGCGCGCTCTCCGGCTGCACTTCTCTCAAGAGCATAGTGCTCCCATTTGTGGGCGCTTCTCCTTCCACCATGCAGGGGCAGAACAATTTGGGCATGGCTTACATGTTCGGCGCGGCGGGCGGATCGAGCTGGGCGCGCGACCTTTCGGTGGAGCAGATCTCCGTAACCGATATAGCTACGTCCCTGCCCAACGGAGCTTTCGAGGGCATGACCGCCCTAAAATACGTCACCTTGGGTGAAAATATCACGAGCGTGGGCGCAAGGGCGTTCGCCAACTGCACCAACCTCGTAAGCGTCACTTTGCCCGAAGGGTGCACTTCGATAGGCGAGCGCGCCTTTGCCGAATGCAGGAGGGCGGTGATAACCGTCAAGGGCGCAGTGACGTCTTTGGGAGCGAGCGCATTTTATATGAGCGGACTTACTTCCATAACGCTGGGCGAGGGAATCACCTCAGTTCCCACCAACTGCTTCGAGGGCAGTTCCCTCACGTCGATAACCCTTCCTGCGAGCGTGACGAGCGTTAATTCGTCCGCCTTCCGCAACTGCACCCGCCTTACGAGCGTGACGGTGAACTCCTCCGTTCAGCTGTATTCGAGCGCGTTCAGCGGCTGCGCGAGTCTTACTAATGAAGGACTTGTATTCAACGGCGGCGGAGCGTTCACCTTTGCCGAGGGCGCGCAGGATACCGCCTTTGCCGGCACGAAAGTGGACGTGAGTTTATTATAAAGGAAAATATTATACGCCGCATTCGCAATACTAGGGCGGGTGCGGATAAGGAGTGGAGTATGAACGTTTTTTACAAGATGTATTGCCGCACCTTCCAGGCGGTGCTCAAGCAGCTTATCAAGCTCATGCCGTGGCGCAAGCCCGAGCTGCTGCGCTTTGAAAACGGCGCGGCGGGCCTTGCCGGCTTTATCAAGGGCAAGGGGATAAACTCCGTGCTCGTGGTCACCGACGGCAACTTAATGAAGCTGGGGCTGTGCACCCCCATGCTGGAAGCGCTGGAAAAAGAGGGCGTAAAGGCGACCGTCTACGACAAAGTGGTGGCAAACCCCACGATAGACAACGTGGAAGAAGCGCTCAAGATGTATCACGACGGCGGCGCGCAGGGCATAATCGCCTTCGGCGGCGGTTCGCCCATGGACTGCGCCAAGGGCGTGGGCGCGCGCGTGGCTCGCCCCAAAAAGCCCATTCCCAAGATGAAGGGCATTTTGAAGGTGGGCAAGAAGATGCCGCCCTTCTTTGCCATTCCCACCACTTCGGGCACGGGCAGTGAAACCACGCTGGCCGCGGTCATCACCGATACCACCAATCCCGAGCATCATTTGAAGTACGCCATTCAGGACTTCCCGCTCATCCCCCACTATGCGGTGCTCGATCCCTCCCTCACGGCGGGACTGCCTCAAAAGGTCACGTCCACCACGGGTATGGACGCGCTCTGCCATGCGGTGGAAGCATACATAGGCAACTCCAACACCAAGGAAACAAAAGCCAAGGCGGAAGAGGCGGTCAAGCTCATCTTCACCTACTTGAAGCGCGCTTACGACAACGGCAAGGATATGGAAGCCAGGGAGCATATGCAGACGGCGGCGTTCGACGCGGGCGTGGCGTTCACCCGCGCATATGTTGGCAACGTGCACGCCATGGGTCACGCCATGGGCGCCAAATACAACACCCCTCACGGACTTGCCATGGCGGTCATCCTGCCGCATATGCTCGACTACTACGGCGCCAAGATATATAAAAAGCTGGCAAAACTTGCGGACGTCGCGGGTATAACGGGCAAGGACGACGAGGAAAAGGCAAAGGCGTTTATCCAAGCGATAAAGGATATGAACGCCTATATGAACATACCGGAAAACTTCGGCGGCATCATCAAAAAAGAGGACGTGCCGGAGATGTGCGAGGCGGCTTACAAGGAGGCAAATCCCCTTTATCCCGTGCCCGTGATGATGGGCAAGGAAGACTTTGCCAAGATGTATTTAGAGGTTTTGAACGGCTGATATGTTCATAGCGGATTCACACACGCATTGCAACCATTCGCACGACAGCTTCACTCCCGCCGAGGAGATGATCGAAAACGCGATTGCCAAGGGCGCGTCCTATATGGCGATGACCGACCATTGCGATAAGGACTACGCCCTTATTCCCGAATTTTTCGACATAAAGCAGATAGATCTGCCCTCGCACTTCGCCCATGCGCGCGAGCTGAAAGAACGTTACAAGGGCAAGATTGAGATCGGCGTGGGGCTGGAGTGCGGCTACTATGCGCCCGCGGACAAGCTCTATAAGGAGATATTGGAGCAATATCCCGCCGACGTGGTGATAAATTCCGTGCACGTGGTGAACGAGGAGGACTGCTACTACTCCAGCTACTTCACGCGCGGCAGAAGGGCGGCATACGGCATGTACGTTCAGGCGATTTTGGATAGCGTCAACGCGGATTTTCCTTACGACATCATCGGTCACATCGGCTATGTCGCGCGCAAGGCGCCCTTTGAAGACCGCTCCCTGCGCTATTCGGAATTCCCCGATATGTTCGACGAGATCTTGCGCGGAATAATTCAAAAGGGCAAGGCGCTCGAAGTCAACGGCAGGGGTACGGGCATCCCCTATATCCCGGAAGACGGCATCCTGCGCCGCTATAAGGAGCTGGGCGGCGAGCTGATAACTTACGGCTCGGACGCGCACTATCCGCAGCTTCAGCTCATCCACCATAACGAGGTAAAGGAGGGCTTGAAAGCGCTCGGCTTTAAGTACATCTTCCACTACCTCGACCACAAGCCGATCGCGGCGGAGATAGATTGATGGCTTCACATTTGGGAAACAGCTGGGACGAGCTCTTGAAGGGCGAATTCGACAGCGAATACTTCGATAAATTGCGCGACTTTTTGAACAAGGAGTACGCCGCGCACACCGTATACCCGCCCAAGCGCGACATCCTCGCCGCCTTCGCCCACACCCCCTACGAAGACGTGAAAGTGGTCATCATCGGGCAGGACCCCTACATAGGCGCGCACCAGGCGAACGGCATGTGCTTTTCCGTATGCGACGGGGTGAAATGTCCCCCCTCGCTCGTGAATATCTATAAGGCGCTGGAGTACGATTTGGGCATCCCGCCCACCGATAGCGGCGACCTCACCGGCTGGGCGGAGCAGGGAGTGCTGCTGCTCAACGCCGTGCTCACCGTCCGCGCAGGCGCAAGCGGCTCGCACGCGGGAAAGGGCTGGGAGCGCTTCACCGACTTCGTCATCTCCCTGCTCAATAAGAGCGAAAAACCCATAGTCTTCATGCTCTGGGGCGGCTACGCCAAAAAGAAGGGCAGGCTCATCGATAACCCCCGCCACCTCATCCTCACCTCCGTCCACCCCTCGCCGCTCTCCTTCTACCAAGGCTTTTTGGAATGCAAGCACTTTTCCAAAGCCAACGAGTTCTTGATTGCAAACGGCAGGGAGCCTATCGATTGGAGTAAACGAAAGGCTTTTTAAGCGAAAGAAAGAAGGGATGAAGGGTAGTGCGGTTTACAACCGCCGTTACCCTTCTTCCTTTCGCTTGTCTTAGGGGCAACCCCGCCATTCGCAAGCAAGATAACTCCGTGAACAGCGTTTGCGCTCCGACGGCGCGGCTCCGCCGTGCCGCGGCATTGCTTGCTTGAGCCGCGGTTTCCCCTCTTTTTGCGGCACACTTAATCTCGTAGCGCACTTGGCGTTAGCCGCAAAAATTCACCCTTTCCGTGCTCCGCAGGGCTCCGCGAGAGGCAGTCGCCTCTCTCAAGGTTACGCTTGCCAAAAGTGCGATTTTGGCGCGCTTTATTTGATAAGCGGAAGAGAAAAAGGATATAGGTATCTACGCTAACTGCGTTAGGTACCTTTTCCTCTTCCGCTTGCTGAGAGGCAACCCCGCCATTCGCTCCGCTTGAGCCGCGGTTTCCCCTCTTTTTGCGGCACACTTAATCTCGTAGCGCACTTGGCGTTAGCCGCAAAAATTCACCCTTTCCGTGCTCCGCAGGGCTCCGCGAGAGGCAGTCGCCTCTCTCAAGGATACGCTTGGCAAAAGTGCGATTTTGCCGCGCTTTATTACATTACTTTCTCACTGCGCAAAGGCTTTTAACGTTAAAGCGCAAGATGTTTCTTCGCAATCTTAAGGGGTAGTAAGAATACTTTCGCAATAAGACCAAGCAAGTGCAAATGCGCTTGCGGAGCCTTCGCCCTCGAACAGCGCCGCTCGCGGCTGTATGTTCGAGGATTTCGCCCGCCCTCTCGTCGCCTTGGCGGTTTG
>CALWKO010000051.1 GCA_944381275.1 uncultured Clostridia bacterium
ACGAGAGGGCGCGTGATATTTTTGGACATACAGCCGCAAGCGGCGCTGTCCAAAAGTTGCGGTGCCGCAGGCGCATTTACAACTGCTTTTTCTTATAGTGAAAGTTATCATTATAGCACAAAGAACTGTTTGTTTGGGCGAAGATGTAAGGGCTCGTGGAGATTTGTCCCTCAAATCTCTTTGCGCGGCAGCAGATTATGTTGCGATACCTAAAAAAGCATTTATTACTTATCCGCATGAAAACTATCGATACCTGAAAAGTAGGGCGAGCACAACTATGCCCCTCAAACCGCAGAGCGACGAGAGGGCGCGTTATATTTTTGGAGATACTGTTTGCCGCGAGCGACAAACGCTCTCCGCCGATTGTGCTATTTATAGCGTAATCGGCTTTCGCGGACAACATGATTATGTTTGCATTTCGTCTAAGCAGTCAACTTTCCTTATTAAATAGCAATGCTTACCGTAATTCTTTTCCGCGAAGTAAGTTGCGGTGCCGCAGGCGAATTTACAACTGCTTTTTCTTATAGTGAAAGTTATCATCATAGCACAAAGAACTGTTTGTTTGGGGGAAGATGAAAGGGCGCAAAGAGATTTGCCCCGCAAATCTCTTTGCGCGGCGACAGATACGATAACCGATACCCGATACGTCACCAATCTTTCCACATATGAACATCAATACCCGACAAAGCGGGGCAAGCGCAACTATTTGTAATTTTACCTTTACCCAACCCTGTTAGAACACTTTAAGCGGGTGCCTTCCGCTCATTTTTGCACGATATGCCGTTTGTTGTAGGAGGTGCTACAACTGCGCGCCATCTCGCACAAAGCTGAACGAAATCCACCTCGCTAAAAGCGAGCATTTTACAAGTGATATTTCGCACGAGAAAATAAACACATATCCGCTATAAATAGTTATATATGTAAAATGTGTTCTAACAGGGTTGGGTAAAGGTAACAATAACGCTATTATGGTAGAGTGATTACTTTCACAACAAAACCAAACAAGTGTAAATCCGCTTGCGGAGCCGCAACTTTTGGACAGCGCCGCTTGCGGCTGTATGTCCAAAAATATCACGCGCCCTCTCGTCGCCTTGGCGGTTTGAGGGCGCATTTCACTTTTTGGCACACGGATAGTTGTTCATGGCATAATGGTTTATCTGCCAAAAAATATCACTTTTTACCTTCTGATAAAAGCGGGTATTTAATTATTGTATATGAAGGTAAAAAATCATCTTCCTCCCTATTTAAGCAAAAAATTTAAATTTTATATTGAAATGCACCCTAAGAGTGTGCTATAATATGCTTGATAAGGATCAAGAGGTGGATAAATGAGTCGTAAGGATACCGATTTTCCCGTATTTTTGTTTCACGAAGGAAATAATTGCGAAGCATACAAGCTGTTTTCGCCCCATCCCGTAAAGGTGAAGGGGAAGGAGGGCTGGCTATTCCGCGTATGGGCGCCGCACGCGCTTGCCGTTTCCGTAGTGGGCGATTTCAACGGCTGGAACAGGGAAGCTAATCCCATGAAATTGCTGGAGAAGACGGACGGGGTTTGGGAAGCTTTCGTGCCCGGGCTTAAAATATACGACGTCTATAAGTTCTGCGTGACGCAGGCGGACGGAAAGCAGGTGCTCAAAGCCGACCCTTACGCGCTGCACAGCGAAACGGCTCCCGCTACCGGCTCGAAGCTCTACGAGAGCAGCTATAAGTGGAACGACGTCAAGTGGATGTCCGCCCGCGCCGATTCCGACCCTTACTCCGCGCCCATGAACATATACGAAGTGCACCTGGGTTCGTGGCGCAGGCACGAAGACGGCAATCCGCTCTCCTACCGCGATCTGGCGGTGCAGCTGAGGGATTACGTCAAGGAGATGGGCTACACGCACGTGGAGATACTCCCCGTCACCGAATACCCTTACGAGGGGTCGTGGGGCTATCAGGTAACGGGCATGTTTGCGCCCACGTCCCGTTACGGCGCGCCCGACGACTTCAAATATTTCGTGGACGTGCTGCACAAAGCGGGCATAGGCGTCATCCTCGATTGGGTGGCGGCGCACTTCCCCAAGGACGAGCACGGACTTTACAATTTCGACGGCAAACCGCTCTATGAATACACCGATCCGCTCAAAGCCGAGCACAAGGAGTGGGGCACGATGGTGTTCGATTACGGCAGACAGGAAGTGGTCTCCTTCCTGCTTTCTTCCGCATCCTTCTGGCTTTCGGAATACCACATCGACGGCATACGCATGGACGCGGTGGCGAGCATGCTCTACCTCGACTACGGCAGGAAGGAGTGGCGCCCCAACGCCTTTGGCGGCAATTACAATCTGGAAGCCATCGACTTTTTGAAAAAGCTGAACACGGATATGCTGAACATGCATCCGGGAGCGCTGATGATAGCGGAGGAATCCACCGCCTTCCCCATGGTCACAAGGGGAGCGGATATGGGCGGCTTGGGCTTCAACTTCAAGTGGAACATGGGCTGGATGAACGACATGCTGCGCTATGTTTCCGCCAATCCCTTCTTCCGCAAGGATATGCACAACAACGTGACGTTTGCCATCACCTACGCTTTTTCGGAAAATTACATACTCCCGCTCTCCCACGACGAGGTGGTGCACGGCAAGTGCTCGCTGATCAACAAGATGCCGGGCGAATACGAGGAGAAGTTCGAGGGGTTGAAGACCTTCCTCGGCTTTATGATGGCTCACCCCGGTAAAAAACTGCTCTTTATGGGAGGGGAGTTCGCGCAGTTCATCGAGTGGGACTACAAGCGCCCCCTCGACTGGTTCTTGCTCGACTATCCCGCGCACAAGAATATGCAGACCTTTGTAAAGGATCTCAATACCTACTACTTGAAGCACCCGGAGATGTATGTGCTCGATACTTCCTACGACGGGTTCAAGTGGATAGTGGTGGACGACAACACGCAAAACATCGTGTCCTTCGTGCGTTACGACAATAAGGGCGGGCACACGGTGGCGGTGTTCAACTTCTCCCCGGTAGAGCGCAAGGGGTACGACATGGGCATACCTCAGGCGCGCGAGTACAAGGTGGCGCTGTGCAGTACGGACGCAAAGTACGGCGGCGCCGGCTATACACCCGTCTACAAGGCGCAGGCGGGCGCGATGCACTCGCAGGACTACCACATAACCATGGATATTCCCCCCTCAAGCGTGACCTACCTTGTTCCGGGGAAGAAAATAACAATAAAAAAGAATAAGATTGATAAGGAAGGTGAAAGACAATGAATTCCAGAAAGAAGGAATGCGTGGCAATGCTCCTAGCCGGCGGTCAGGGTACAAGGCTTTATTCGCTCACCAAGAACGTGGCAAAGCCCGCCGTATCGTTCGGCGGCAAGTATCGCATCATCGACTTTCCGCTGTCCAACTGCATCAATTCGGGCATAGATACGATAGGCGTGCTCACCCAGTATCAGCCCTTCGCCCTCAACCAATACATCGGCAACGGTCAGCCGTGGGATTTGGATAGGCTCAACGGCGGCGTTTATGTGCTGCCGCCCTACATGAAGGCGAAAAATTCCGACTGGTATAAGGGCACGGCGAACGCCATCTACCAGAACATCGAATTTATCGACAAGTTCTCGCCCGAATACGTGCTCGTCCTCTCCGGCGACCACATCTATAAGATGGATTATTCCGAGATGCTCGCCAGCCACAAAAAGCGCGGCGCGGACTGCACGATAGCCGTCATCAACGTTTCGTTGGAAGAAGCTTCACGCTTCGGAATAATGAACACGAAAGAAGACGGCGAAATTTACGAATTTGAAGAAAAGCCCAAAAAGCCCAAGTCCACCAACGCCTCGATGGGTATCTACATATTCACCTGGGAAAAGCTGCGCCGCTATCTTATAGAGGACGAAGCGAATAAGGAGTCTTCCAACGACTTCGGCAAGAACATCATCCCCGCCATGCTGGGCGACGGGTGTAAGCTCTATGCCTACAACTTCAGCGGATATTGGAAGGATGTGGGCACGATCAACTCCCTGTGGGAAGCGAATATGGATCTGCTCGACCCGGAGAGCGGACTCAACCTGGACGACGACAACCACAAGATATACGCGCGCAACTCCGCCGAGCCCCCGCACTACACGGGCGTGGACGCGCTCATCTCCAACTCCCTGGTAACGGAAGGCTGCGAGATAGACGGGGAAGTGGTGCACAGCGTCATCTCCACGGGCGCGGAAGTTTATAAGGGCGCAAAGATAGAACACAGCATAATAATGCCGGGCGCGAAGGTGCGCGAAGGCGCGCGCGTTTCCTATGCCATCGTGGGCGACGGCGCGGAGATAGGCGCGGGCGCGCAAGTGGGCAGCAAGCAGGAAAAGGGCGAACATTGCGCGATAGCGGTGATAGCTCCCGGCTATAAAGTGGAAGAAAACGCCTCCGTCAAGGCGGGCGAAATGGTGGAATAAGGAGGAAGGAAAATGAACGATATAATGGGCATAATATTCGCCAGCGATAACGAAACCAAGCTCAACGAGCTCACTTTGCACCGCACCACCGCTTCGCTTCCTTTCTGCGGCAGGTATAGGTTTATCGACTTCACGCTCTCGAACTTCGTGAACAGTCAAATAACCAATTTGGGCATCATCACCCGCAACAACTATTCCTCGCTCACCGACCACATCCGCATGGGCCGCGACTGGGATTTGAACAGGAAGAACGGCGGCATTGCCGTGTTCCCCCCTTACTTTTCCAACAGCGCGCGCAGCATGAACAGGGGGAAGATAGAAGCGCTTTACAGCGTGCTCGACTTCATCCAGCACGCGCCGGAGGAATATGTGGTGGTGACCAACTCCAACATCGCCGCCAACATCGACTTCGAAAGCGTGTTCAACTATCATATGGAAAAGGGCGCGGACGTGACCATGCTCACCTATACCGCCTGCCCCAATACCTCCCGCAAGGTGATAGTAAAGGAAGATATGGCGGGCAGGGTGACGGATATGCGCATAACGCAGACCCCGTCCTCCACCCCTGCGGAGATAGGCTTGAACATCTATCTTTCACGCAAAGATCTGCTCATCGACCTCATCACCGACAGTTACGAGAGGGGATATACCGATTTTGAAAAGAATATACTTCAGCAGAAGAAGGACAGCTTGAAGATATACGGCTACCACGTGGACGGATACGTGGGCGTCATCGACGACATCAAGTCCTACTATCACGAGAGCATGCGCATTTTGGATACCAACCTGCGCAACGACCTGTTCACCCGCAACGGCACCATCTTCACCAAGGTCAAGGACAGCGTTCCCACCCGCTACCGCGACGGCGCGAACGTGAAGAATTCGCTCATCGCCGACGGCTGCGACATCAACGGCACGGTGATCAACTCCATCTTATTCCGCGGAGTGAAAGTGGAAGCGGGCGCGGTGATAGAAAACTCCATCGTCATGGAGGGCGGCAAGGTGTGCTCGGGTGCAAAGATGAGCTACATCATCGCCGACAAGGACGTGACGATAACGGAGGACAAGAAGATAAGCGGATACGAAACCTATCCCATGGTAATAGTAAAGGGTAAAACGGTTTAATTAAGCATATAGGAGGGAAGAATAATGGCACAAGCAAAAAAGAAGACGGCTGCACAGGAAAAGCCCAAGGCTCAGGCAAAGGAAGCCAAGGTGAAGGAAGCTCCGCCCAAGGAAGAAAAGCCCAAGAAGAAGATTCTCTTGGTCGCTTCCGAGGCGCTGCCTTTCGTAAAGACGGGCGGCCTTGCGGACGTGGCGGCGGCTCTGCCCAAAGCTCTTAATGCGGACGGCTACGATTGCAGAGTGGTAATGCCGCTTTATTACGACATCCCGGACGACTTTAAGCACACCATGCGCTGCCTGGGCAACGTGTATGTGCCCCTGGCATGGCGCAATCAGTATTGCGGCGTGTTCACACAGACGTACGAGGGCATAACTTATTACTTCCTGGACAATGAATATTACTTCAAGCGCAGGGGACTTTACGGGCATTACGACGACGGGGAGCGCTTTGCGTTCTTCTCTAAAGCGGTGCTGGAGAGTATGTCCGTTACGGGATTTTACCCGGATATCATCCACGCCAACGATTGGCACACCGCACTCGTGCCCGTGTATCTGGATGTGTTCTACCGCGGAATACCCCAGCTCAACGGCGTAAAGACCATCTTCACCATTCACAACATCCAGTTCCAGGGTCAGTACGGGGACAGCATAATAAGCGACGTGCTCGGCATCCCCGCGGACAGGGCAAGTTTGGTGATGTACAAGGGCTGCGCCAACTTCATGAAGGGCGCGATAGAGTGCTCCAACATAGTAACCACCGTTTCGCCCACCTATGCCGGCGAGATTCTTGACCCCTACTACGGCTACGAGATGGAGGACATCCTGCGCCAGCGCAGCTATAAGCTCCGCGGCATAGTCAACGGCATCGACACGGTCAAGAACGACCCTGCGGCGGACAAGGCGCTCTTTGTAAATTACGACCTCGCAAACTTCGGCAAGAAGGTAGAAAACAAGCTCGCCTTGCAGCGCATGCTGGGACTGCCCGAAAACAAGGACGCCGCCATGATAGGCATGGTGGGCAGGCTGACGGAACAAAAGGGGCTGGACCTTGTGGCTGCGGTGCTGGAAAACATCATGCAGCTGCCCGTTCAGCTCGTCATTTTGGGTCAGGGCGATTGGAGATACGAAGAGACGTTCAAGCGCGCGCAGAACGACCATACGGCAAAATTGCGCTGCGTGCTCGGCTTTTCCGCCGACCTCGCGTCCAAGATATACGGCGGTTCGGATATGTTCCTCATGCCCTCGAAGTTTGAACCTTGCGGGCTGAGCCAGCTCATCGCCATGCGTTACGGCTCCGTGCCGATCGTGCGCGAAACGGGCGGTTTGAAGGACACCGTTCACCCCTACAACCACGACACGGGCGAGGGCAACGGACTCACGTTCTACTCTTATAATGCATATGATATGCTCGACGCCGTGCAGCGCGCGGTAGGGCTTTACCGCGACTTCAAGGGCGACTGGGCGAAGGTGGTAGCCAACGGCATGAGCGGGGATTATTCCTGGGCAGCCACCGCCAAGAAGTACGAGGAGATATACGAAACGGTATAATTTACATAGGGTAGCCGAAACATAAGAAAAAATGCACGTCCGCGTTAAAACGCGGACGCGCGGCGAAAGATGAGGGGAAAGAATACGGCAAATCGGAGAAAAAAATGGCAGTAAGTAAAGAAGCGTTAAAACAGGCAATAGAGGATAACGCTATGAAGCTCTTCGGCATTTCGCTGAAGGAAGCGTCCTCCAACCAATTTTACAAGTGCATATGCATAGCCGTGAGGGACATCCTCACCGAGCGCAGGCACGAATTCAAGCAGCAGATGAGAAAGCAGCAGTCCAAGCAGGTGTACTACATGTCCATGGAGTTCTTGCTGGGCAGATCGCTCAAAAACCATCTGTTCAACACCGACCTCACCGCTCCCGTGACGGAGATCGCCAAGGAGTACGGCTGGGACATGGAGGACGATATATACGCCCAGGAACCGGACGCGGGCTTGGGCAACGGCGGTTTGGGCAGGCTCGCCGCCGCCTATATGGAATCGCTCACCAATCTGGGTTATGCCGCCAGCGGCTTTTCCATCAAGTATGATTACGGCATATTCAAGCAAAAAATAGCCGACGGCTGGCAGCTGGAACTGCCCGACGAATGGCTGGACGACGGCGCCGTGTGGCTCGCTCCCCGCAAGGAGGACACCTTCCAAGTGCGCTTCGGCGGCAGGATAAATCAAAGGTGGGAAAACGGCAGACTTTATATCGACTATATCGACAGCGACATCGTGGAGGCGACCCCCTACGATATGAACATAAGCGGTTATCACAGTCATGCCGTGAACAAGCTCAGGCTGTGGACGGCGAGCGCGCCCAAGGTGTTCGACATGCAGCTCTTCTCCGAAGGGCAGTACGTCAAATCCACCGAAGCGCAGGCGCTTGCCGAGAGCATCTGCAAGGTGCTCTATCCCGCCGATCACCACACCGAGGGCAAGATGCTCAGGCTCAAGCAGCAATATTTCTTCGTGTCCGCTTCTATGCAGTCGATAATCAAGCAGCATTTGGCGCAGTACGGCACGTTGGATAATTTTGCGGATAAAGTGGCTATCCACATCAACGATACCCACCCTACGTTATGCATTCCCGAACTCATGAGGCTGCTGCTCGACGAGTACGGCTACGATTGGGACAAGGCGTGGGGCATCGTCACCAAGACCATTTCCTACACCAACCACACCGTTATGGCGGAGGCGCTGGAAAAGTGGCCGGCAAACCTCTTTGAAAGGCTGCTTCCCCGCATCTATCAGATAGTTACGGAGATAAACAGCCGCTTCTGCGCGGACCTGTGGAACTTCTATCCCAACGATTGGAACAAGGTATCGTATAACGCCATTCTCTCGCACGGTCAGGTGAAGATGGCGAATATGTGCCTTGCCGCTTCGCACACGATAAACGGCGTTTCCGAGCTGCACTCGGAGATACTCAAAAACGAGGTGTTCGACGACTATTACAAGATGTATCCCAACAAGTTCACCAACGTGACCAACGGCATAACCTACCGCAGGTGGCTGGCGCAAGCCAATCCCCGTCTGGCAGGGCTTGTCACCGAGTGCATAGGCAAGGGGTATATGGACGACGCCGACGAGCTTAAAAAGCTGGAAAACTTTAAGGGTAACCGCGAGGTGCTCAAAAAGGTGCTCGACGTAAAGCACGCCAACAAGGCGGAGCTTGCCGACTTCATCGCCAAGACCAACGGGGTGAAGGTGGATCCCGATTCCATCTTCGACGTGCAGGTGAAGAGGCTGCACGAATACAAGAGGCAGCTGCTCAACGTGCTGCACATAATGGACCTCTATTACAGGCTGAAGGAAAATCCCAACCTCGACGTAAACCCGCGCACCTATATCTTCGGCGCAAAGGCTGCGCCCAGCTACTACATGGCAAAGCAGATAATCAGGCTCATCTGCCAGCTGGGCAACATGGTGAACGGCGACAAGGACATTCAGGATAAGCTGAAAGTCGTGTTTATGGAAAACTACTGCGTCACGCTCGCGGAAAAGATAATCCCCGCGGCAGACGTTTCCGAACAGATATCAGTTGCTGGCAAGGAGGCTTCCGGCACGGGCAACATGAAATTCATGGTCAATGGGGCCGTCACCATGGGCACCATGGACGGCGCGAACATAGAAATTCACGAGCGCGTGGGCGACGACAACATCTTCATCTTCGGCCTTTTGGCGGACGAGGTGGAAAGGCTGAATAAGGAAGGCTACCAGCCCAGCAAGTACTACAACGAAAATTACAGGATCAAGCGCGTTATCGACGCGCTCCGCCGCGGCGTAAACGGCATCGCCATGAACGAGATAGCCGACAGCCTTATCAACAGCGACAACTTCAAGGTGCTCGCCGACTTCGGCTCGTACTGCGACGCGCAGGATAGGCTGGACAAGGCTTATTCTGATAAGGAGCGCTGGGCGCGCATGTCCTTGCTCAACACGGCGAACGCCGGCTTCTTCTCCTCCGACAGGAGCGTGAAGGAATACGCCGACAGAATATGGCACATACAGCCCGTTAAGGCGCCTTCTAAGGGCGGCAGGGCTAAGAAAAAATAAGGTTATATATAAGGGGAGTAGAAAAAGATGGCTGCCAATTTTTACTATAACTGTCTTGACGAAGAATGCAAGCGCCCGTTCGGCGCGCTGCGTGCGGGGCACGATCTTGCCCTCACCGTTTTTTCGCGTGACGGCGTGTTTATCGACAGGGTCGTGGTGGTGCTCACGAGCGACGCCGACGGTTCCGCGACCGAATATCCCATGATCTTCAAGGGCAAGGAGGACGGCGTGAGCAGATACGACGTCACCTTCCGCGTGGGGTCGGGCGGACTTTACTTCTACCACTTCCGTCTGGAAACGGAGTGGGGCGTGGAAGAGAGGTATGCCGATGAAAACGAAACCCCGTGGCAGCTCACCGTCTTTTCTTCCAGCTATAAGACGCCCGATAAGTTCAAGGGCGGGCTGGTGTACCAGATCTTCGTCGACCGCTTCAACAAGGGCAAGGACGAAGGCGCCGTGTTCGACAAAAAAGGCGGCGTGCTGAAAGATTGGAACGCTCCCCTAACCGTGTGCGACGAGGACGGCATTTACCGCGCCAACGACTTTTACGGCGGCAATCTGCAGGGCATAATAGACAAGCTGCCTTACTTAAAGCAGCTGGGCGTTACGCTCATCTACCTCACGCCCGTCTTCGAATCCTCCTCTAACCACAGGTACGACACGGGCGACTATATGAAGCTCGACAAGCTCGTGGGCGATGAAGCCAAGTTCAAGGAGCTCATTCAAAAGGCGGCGGACAAGGGCATGGGCGTCATTTTGGACGGCGTTTTCAACCACACGGGTGCAGACAGCAAGTACTTCAACAAGTTCGGCAACTATCCCACCGTGGGCGCCTACCAATCGGAAAAATCCCCCTATCACAATTGGTATTTCTTCGACAAGTTCCCCGACGAATACCGCTGCTGGTGGGGCGTGACCGTTTCGCCCACCCTCAACAAGCAGGCTCCCTCTCTCCGCCGCATGATGCTGCACAAGAACGGCGTCATCCGCAAGTGGACGGATATGGGCATCGCCGGCTGGCGCTTGGACGTGGTGGACGAGCTGGAAGAAGATTACGTCCGCGCTCTGCGCCGTGCCATCAAGCAGAAGGACAAGGATAAGCTGATAATCGGCGAGGTGTGGGAGGACGCTTCCAATAAGATAAGTTACGACAAGCGCCGCCACTACCTGCTCGGCGGAGAGCTGGACGGCGTGATGAACTACGTCTTCAAAAACGCCATAATAGACTACGTGTGCGGCGGCGACGCTGATACCTTCATCGGCAAGGTGGGCGAGATAATGGATCACTATCCCAAGCGCTCGCTGGATTCTTGCTTTACTCTGCTCGGCTCGCACGACACTGCCAGGATAAAGAGCGTGCTCTCCGGCAAGGACGTGAGCGCGCTGAGCAAGCAAGAAAAGCTGAACGTCACCCTCACCCCTTACGAAGAGGACATCGCCAAGCGCAGATTAAAGCTCGCCGCCGTCCTGCAATACACCCTCCCCGGCAACCCGATGATCTACTACGGCGACGAACGCGGCATGGAGGGGTACGAAGACCCCACCAACCGCAAGACGGTGGATTGGAAGAACAAGGACGAGGACATCTTCGCCATGTATAAAAAGCTGGGCAAGATCCGCAAAAAGTACGCCAGCGTGTTCCGCGGCACCACCTACTTGGAAACGGGCAACGGCATGGTCGTGTTCCACCGCCTCGCCCGCAGCAGGGAGATAACCGTGCTCGTGAACAGCAGCAACAACGTGCAAAAGCATTACATAGATGGTAAGTACGTCGATCTCTTAACAGATAGGGAGTATGATTTCGGGGATATCCCCGTCGCGCCCATGGGGGCGATGCTATTAGCCCGAAAGAACTGAGCAAAATTAAGCGAAAGAGAAAAAGGATAAAGCTGTCTGCGCTAACTGCGTTAGGTACCTTTTCCTCTTTCGCTTTGGTCGTATCAACGCGAAAGGCAAACGACTGATAGCGGCATCTTTCCGTCCTCTTTCGAACGGGTGCGTCTTGATAATACCACAGGGTATTACCTTCACCACCCCCGTCCGAAATAGAACGAAAATCTACCACTCTCAGCCGCTTACCTTCCACCTTGCTCCGGCTGGGGACACCCCGCCATTCGCAAGCAAGATTACTCCATGAACAGCAATAACGCCCCGACGGCGCGGCTCCGCCGTGCCGCGGCATTGCTTGCTTGAGCCGCGGTTTCCCCTCTTTTTGCGGGAAAGATAGCAGGGTAGCGCACTTTGCGTTGCCCGCAAAAATTCAC